>JANMBN010000343.1:0-11976 GCA_031360485.1 Betaproteobacteria bacterium
CCCCGCGGCCAGTCCGCGCGCGGCCCCCGCGCCGGCGGCCCCGGGGCGCCGCCCCACTCGCCGCGCGCGCGCCCCGGCGCCTCGCGCGAAAAGCTATCGCGACCGACGCGACCCGGGTCGCGGCCGTAGTCGGCGACGACCACGCACGGGTTGCCGGTGGCGATCGCTTCGACCATCGTGCCCGAAAGCATGAACGGCGAATGACCGCGCACGCGCTCGAGCGCACGCCTCAGCGCGACGTCCCAACCCGGCGCCGCCACCATGTCGTCGTTGACGTAGAGCACATGATCGCCGCGAGCACGCGCCGCCGCCTGGTTTACCGCGTAGCAGATTCCGACGTTGTCATCGCTCGCCGTATGCTCGATGCCCTGCTGCCTCACCCAGTCGCGCGTGCCGTCGCTGCCGTCGTTGACGTGCACGATGATCTGATCCGGTCCGGTCGAATGGCGGCGCAGCGCCTCCACGCACAGGCGCAGGCAGGGGAGGTTGTTCCAGGTCGGAATGACGATGGAGAACATCGGGTGGATGGCTTGTCGGGGGCCGGCGGAGGCCGCGGATCAGCTCGGCTCGCCCCAGCTCGGGCGCCCCGCGAGCGCTAACAGGTACGCGCTCGCAACGGCCGGCCACAGCAGCAGCACCGTGTGCGTCAGCCCGTTGAAATTGAGCAGGTGCCCGTAAGGCCTGTTGAACTGCTCGACCGGGACGCGCGCGAACAGCAGGTCCGGGGCGAACAGCGTCGCGAGCAACGATGACAAGAGCGCGACCGCGGCGAGCGTGACTTGCGCGGGACGCGGCAGCCAGATCGCCATAGAGAGCAGCAGCGAGCCCGCGGCGACGCCCAGCGAAACCGCGGGATTGAGCCAGTTCTCCCAGGCGGCCGGATTGATCAGGACGGCCGCCGCAACGCCTTTGACCAGCGCCGCGGCGCCGACCAGCAGCAGCGCCGCGCCGCCGACGTAACGGCGCTCGCGGAGGAGAAGCGCGAGAAACAGGCCGACGCCGAGCAACTGGAACGCGCTGTGCGCGCCTTCGACGAGCGTCGCCGCGACGTCGTGGGGCGCGGCCGCCGCGCCGGGTCGCGGCGACGGGTCGTACATCGTGGCGAACAGCGGAATGCCCGGGTTCACCTGCACGGTGAGCCAGATCGCCAGCAGCGCGAGTCCCAGATCGCCGACCGTGCCCGGAAGAAACCAGCGGTCGCGCGCGGCGGCAATCGCCCGCTTCGCGTCATGTGAACGGGCGAACGCGAGGGCAAGCGTGCCGCCGAGCGCAGTCCCCGCCGTGTTCGAAAGGAGGTCGGCGAAGCTCGCGTCGCGCGTCGGCATGTACATCTGCAGCGTCTCCATCGCGAGCGACAGCGCGGCACCCGCGCCGATGGCGACGGCCCACCTGCGGAGGAGTCGTTGCCGCCGCGGCACCAAGGCAACGAGGAATCCGAGCGGAACGTAGGCCGCGAAGTTGGTGACGACGTCGTAGCGCACCCATCGGGGCGGCCACGGAGCGAGCAGGAAGTACGGCGTGCCCGATATCGGGGCCATCCAGTTCGCGAAGGGCTGCAGGCTCGCGTAGACGATCGCCAGACCGTAGAGCGCCGCCAGGAAGTGAGGGAGCAGCGAATGCGAACGCGCAGCCGTCACGATGGCGGGGTGGCGGCTGCGCCCGCATTGCGCGAAGCGGCCGCAGGTTCGCGGATCAGCGCCCGGCCTTGATCCCGGTCCACAGCTTGTTGCGCAGACGGCGTTGCGCGCCCGTCAGGTCCTGCAGCTGCTCGAGCTTCGCCTGGACGGTCTTGTCCGGGAAGATCGCCGGGTTCTTGAGGAGCTCGGGCTTGATGTGCTTGACGGCATCCGTGTTCGGATTGCCGGAACCGATCAGATTGGTGAGCTCGGCCGAGTTCGGCCCTTCGAGCATGAAATTCATGAACTTCAACGCGAGGTCGGTCCGCGGCGCGTTCTTGTCGATCACCATGTTGTCGACGGCGAGCACCGCCCCCTCCTTCGGCATTCCCTGCAGGACCTTGAACTTGCGGCCGGCGGCCTGCGCATCGAGGTTGGCCTGGAAGATGTCGTTCGAGTAGCCGTGCACGAGCCAGATGTTGCCGACCGTCAGCTCCTTGATGTACGACGACGCGTTGAACGCGGCCCAATAGGGCTTGGCCTTCTTGATGACCGCGACGGCCTCGTCCCAATGCTTCGGATCGACGTCGTTGGCCGAGTAGCCGAGGTACTTGAGCGCGGCCGCGAAAAGTTCGTTGGCGCTGTCGAGCACCGTGACGCGGCCCTTGACCTTCTCCAGGTACTTGGGGTCGAAGATCACGGCCCAGGTGTCGGTGGGAAGCCCGAGCTCTTTGATCTTCTCGTCGTTGTAGCCGATGATCGTCGTCGACATCGCGTAGGGCACCGAAAACTTGTTCTCGGGATCGAACGGCGTGTTGAGATAGACCGGGTCGATGTTCTTGAGGTTCGTCAGCTGCGCCTTGTCGATGGGCTTCAGCTTGCCGCCCTTGATCAGCGCCTGCACCGCGTTGGATGTCGGCACATACAGGTCGTAACCCTTCGCGCCCGCCGCGAGCTTGGCGAGCAACTCCTCGTTGTCGGAATAGTACGTCTGCACGACCGTGCACTTGCAGAACGCCTCGAAGCGCTTGACCGTCTCCGGCGCGAGGTAATTGTTCCAGTTGTACAGGTGGAACTGGTCCTTGGCGGCGCCGGCCGGCAGCGCAAACAAGAGAGCCGCGAGCAGGGCGAAGAGACGTTTCATGGTCACTCCTGGTTGGCATTCAGCATGTTCGGCGAAAGCCGGGAAGCGATGATGATAAGCGCAAGCGTCAGCAGCATCAACAGCGTCGAAACGGCGTTGACCTCCGGGGTCACGGCGATCTTGATCATCGAGTAGATCTGCAGCGGAAGCGTGACGGTGCCGGCCCCGGCGGTGAAGAACGTGATGACGAAGTCGTCGATCGAAAGCGTGAACGCCATCAATGCCCCCGCGATGACGCCGGGCATGATCAGCGGGAGGGTCACGTAACGGAATGCGTTCCACGGCGTCGCGCCGCAGTCCCGGGCGGCCTCGGTCAGGCTTTCGTCCATGCCGGCGAGCCGGGCGCGGACGACGATCGCGACGAAGCCGATGCAGAACGCGATGTGCGCCAGCGCCACCGACACGAGGCCCAGCGTGAAGTTGAGCAGCACGAAGAAGATCAGCAGCGACACGCCCATCAGGATCTCGGGAATCGCGATGGGCGTCAGCACCAGGATCGGCAGGAGCCGCAGCTTGTACCGGTACATGGCGACGCCGGCCATCGTGCCCAGCACCGTCGCGACGAGGCTCGCGACCAGCGCGATCGCGAGCGAATTCCCGGCTGCCGTCAACATCTCTTCGTCGTGGAACAGCCGGTCGTACCAGTCGAGCGTGAATCCGACCCATTCGGCGTTGAGCCGGGAGTTGTTGAACGAATAGACGACGACGATGACGAGCGGTATGTACAGGAACGCGTATCCGGCGGCCGCCGCGATCCAAAGGCCGATCCGCCGCCTACGCACGGCCGGCCCCCCCGCTGGACGGTGTGCCCAGCTTGCGGCGGCCCACCCACGCCGCGGCGCCCGCAAGGAGCAGCGCGGCGACCGTCAGCACGATCGACAGCACGCTGCCGAACGGCCAGTCGCGGGTTTCGAGGAACTGCTGCTTGATCACGTTGCCGATCAGGCTGTCGTCGGGGCCGCCGAGGATGTCGGGAATCGCGAAGATGCCGAGCGCCGGAATGAACACCAGCGCGGCGCCGGCGTAAACCCCGGGCAGCGACAGCGGAAACGTGATCCGCCAGAACCGCTGCCATGCATTGGCGCCCAGGTCCTGCGCCGCGTCGAGCAGCGCCTGGTCGTGCTTTTCCAGATTCGCATAGAGCGGCAGCACCATGAACGGCAGGTGCACGTAGACGAGGCACGCCAGCACGGCGAACGAGCTGAAGAGCAGCGACACGGGCTCCATTCCGAACGCGGCGAGGGCTCCGTTGACGGTTCGCGCCAGCGCGGCCTGGGGCCCGAGGATGATCATCCACGCATAGATGCGGATCAGGAAATTGCTCCAGAACGGTAGGATCACGAGCAGCAACAGCAGGTTGCGGTATTTCTTCGCGCAGGACGCGATCAGCGCCGCCAGCGGATAGGCGAGCGCGAGGCACAGGAGCGTCGTCAGCAGCGCATACCAGACCGACTTGACGAAGATCTCCGTGTAGACGGGCTCGGTGGCGAACCGGATGTAGCTGTCGAGGTTGACGTCGATCGTTCCCGCCTCGTCGACGAGCGGCGCGAGGCCGCCGAACTCGCCGGGCGTGCGGAACGACGCCAGCACCATGATCAGCGCCGGGATCGCGAAGAAAATCAACAGATAGAGGAGCGGTGGCCCGCTGACCAGCCATTTGCCCGCCCGTCCGGAGGCACGCGCCGGCACGCTCCTTTGCGCCCGCGGGGCCTTGGCTTCGCCCGCCGCGCTCATTCGCGCCCTCCGCACCGTTGCTGGATCGCGATGCGCCGGGCTGTCGGGCGCTCCTCAATCGCGCGGCGACGCGCGGCCTCCGTCCACGATTCGGCAATGCCGGGCCGTTGACGCGTCGGCCGCCACCCTCGCTCGCGGACGCGCCCTGCGGGCCTGGGCTTCGCCCCGCTCGCGAAGGCGTCCTCCTTGGCCTTGGCTTCGCCCGCCGCGCTCATTCGGCGATGAAATGGCCGGCGGCGACGGGCCAGCTCATCTCGACCGGGTCGCCGATCTCGAAGAACTTGGTGCGGCCGCTCGCGGAATTCGCGAGCAGCGCCTCGATCTTCTGCCCGCCCGGCGTGTCCACGATATAGACGGTCACATCGCCCATGTAGAGGAGGTCGGACACCGTGCCGCGGTAGTGGTTGTCCGGCGTCTCTGCCGGGGCGGCCGCTTCGATGCGTACCTTCTCGGGACGCAACGCGATGGTTCCGGGCCGGCCTGGCGCAATCGTGGATTCGGCCGCGGCGCGCACGGGGCCGAGTCCGGCGACATCCACCGTGACGATGCCCTCCCGGTTGCTGGCCACGGGCCCCGAAAGCAGGTTGCAATGCCCGATGAAGTCGGCGACGAACCGTGTCCGCGGGAAGCCGTAGATCCGCGACGGCTCGTCCTGCTGCTCGACCCGGCCGGCGTTCATCACGGCGATCCGGTGCGACAGCGCGAGCGCCTCGGTCTGGTCGTGCGTGACGTAGACGAACGTTATGCCGACCTCCTTCTGCAGGTTGATGAGCTCGATCTGCATTTCCTCGCGCAGCTTGGCGTCGAGCGCGGCCAGGGGCTCGTCGAGCAGCAGCACGGTCGGATGCGTCACCAGCGCCCGCGCGATCGCGACGCGCTGTTTCTGTCCGCCCGAAAGCTCGTGCGGATAGCGCTTGCCGAACCCGGTCAGGCGCACGTCTTCCAGCGCTTCGCCCACCTTGCGGGCGACCTGGTCGGCCGCGGTCCTGGCCATCTTGAGCGGGAAGGCGACGTTTCCTTCGACGGTCATGTGCGGAAACAGCGCATAGCTCTGGAACACCGTGCGAACCGGCCGTGCCTCCGGCGGCCGGTCGGCGAGGTCGGCGCCGTCGAGCCGGATGCTGCCGCCATCCGGAAGGTCGAAGCCCGCGATCATGCGCAGCAGCGTCGTCTTGCCGCAGCCGGAAGGCCCCAGCAGCGTGAAAAATTCACCCGCCTCGATCGCGAGGCTGACGCCGTCGACAGCGGTGAACCCGCCGAAACGGCGCGTCACGTTCTGGATTTCGAGGAGCGCCATCAGCGGCGGATTGTATAGCACCGCGAACTGCGCGAACGGGGAGCCGATGATATTGCGGGCGCCCTTCGGATCGGCCCGACGTCGTTCGCGCGCAGGCGTGCGGACGGAAGTCGTGGTACTTTTGCCCGGTGCCCGGCGTGTCGAAACCATCGCTGCTCGAGGAGCTTCGCGCTAAAGCCGAGGCGGTCCGCGCGCACGACGCCGCGAAGCGCCGCCCGGTCGCAAAGGCGCGCGAGGAGATCGACAGCTGCCTGTGGCGCGCCTTCCGATGGTTCGAAGAGGTGATGAGTCACCTCGAGGTGATCCGCCCGACGATTTCGCGCCAGTTCAAGTTGGGCAACATCCTGTCGATGGACCGCCCGCAGCTGGACCGCGGCTTCGTGTCGTTCCGCCGACGGGGGCTCGCGCAGGAGGAAGTGCTCGACCACGTCGAAGTCTATTACCGGCTGACGGGTTCGCAACCTTTCGTCCTGCGCATCCATCCCGGCGCGGCAATCGGGATCGAGGAGCGTCTGCGCGCGTCGACGATGCCGTTCCGTTACCAGACCGAGCAGGACGGCCGGGGGCGCGTGCGGCACGGCGTGTTCCATGTCGAACCGTCGATGCGGGCGTCGGTTCTGTTCGAGCCCGACTACGAGCGCCAGGTGGTCGACGTCACGCTCTGCAACGTCGACCGCTTCGAGTCCGTGCGGCTCGTTTTCCCACCCGAGCGCATCGACGTTGCGGCGCTGGAGGATCTCGTCAAACTGATCTTGGGCGAGCCGAACGGGTTCCTGCACCGGGCCCCTCTTGCCTTGATCGGGAGTCCCCCCGACGAGACCCGGGAGGGGCCGCCGGCGCAGCGTGGCTGACCGGTCCAGGTCGATTCGAGACTCCGCGCGATCGGAGCGGGGTCAGCCGGCCCCCGTTTGCAGCAGCAGCAGTCCCGCGACCAGCATCAGCAGCAGCGCGACGACCGTCAGCAGCCGGTTCTGCGCGCGCTGTGCCGCGGCGAGATCCTTGAGCGTGCCGTCCAGAGGCGAAACGGGGGCCAGAAGCCGCTGATGGATGAGCCGGGGCAGCTCGGGCAGCGCGGCGACGATGTACGGCGCCTCGGCGAGCAGTCGCCGCTGCAAGGCGGGGAGGCCTATCCGGTCGTGCATCCAGCGCTCGAGGAACGGCATCGCCGTCACCCAGAGATCGAGATTGGGGTCGAGGTGGCGCCCGAGGCCCTCGACGTTGAGCAGCGTCTTCTGCAGCAGCACGAGCTGCGGCTGGATCTCGACGTTGAACCGGCGCGATGCGCGAAAGAGCTGCAGCAGCACGCGGCCGAGCGAAATCTCCGACAGCGGCCGGTCGAAGACGGGTTCCAGCACGATGCGGATCTCGGCCTCGAGTTCGTCGACCCGGGTGTCGGGCGGCACCCAGCCCGACTCGAGGTGCGCCGTCGCGACGCGCTTGTAATCACGGCGGAAGAACGCGAGAAAGTTCTGCGCGAGATAGCCCTGGTCGCGCTCGGACAGCGTCCCCATGATCCCGAAATCGACGGCGATGTACTTGCCGTGATTGGCCCCGTCGGTGGCAACGAAGATGTTGCCGGGGTGCATGTCGGCGTGGAAGTAGCCATCGCGGAAGACCTGCGTGAAGAAGAGCTCGACCCCGGCGCGCGCAAGCCGCGGGATGTCGACGCCGGCGTCGCGCAGGCGGTCGACCTGCGCGATCGGAATCCCCGTCATCCGCTCCATCACCATGACGTCCGTGCCGCAATAGTCCCAATGCACGGCGGGAACGAGCAGCAGCGGCGAATGCTGGAAGTTCCGGCGCAGCTGCGAGCAGTTCGCAGCCTCGCGCGAGAGGTCGAGCTCGTCGTGGAGCGTCTTCTCGAATTCACCGACGACCGCGCGCGGACGCAGCCGCTTGCCGTCCGACCACAGTTTCTCCATCAGCAGCGCGCCCGCGTGCAGCAACGAGATGTCCTTCTCGATCACGTGTGCGATGTTGGGTCGCAACACCTTCACCGCGACCGGCGTCCCGTCGGGCAGCAGGGCGAAATGCACTTGCGCGACGGATGCGCTCGCGACCGGCGTCCGGTCGAAGGACTTGAACACGGCGTCGACGGGCTTGCCGTAGAGTCCCTCGAGGGTCTCGATCACCTGCTCGGAGGGAAACGGCGGAACGTTGTCCTGAAGCTTCGCGAGCTCGTCGGCGATGTCGGACGGCAGGAGGTCGCGACGCGTCGAGAGCATCTGCCCGAACTTGACGAAGATCGGTCCGAGGTCCTGCAGCGCGAGACGCAGCCGCTCCCCGCGCGGCGCGGACGTGTCGCGCCAGAACGTAAGGGCCCGTGCGGCCGGTCGCACGGCGCGGAACCGCTCGTGGCCGGTCAGAAATTCGTCGAGCCCGTATTTGAGCGCGACGATGATGATCCTGGCCAGGCGAAGCAGACGCATCCTGCCGATTGTAAGGGAAACGATGCGCTTGCTGCGGCGCAACGCGCATCGTCAACGGTCACGCGGGCACGAAGGTTGCTTAAGCGCAGATGAATTCGGGGTCGACCATTTCAAGATCGTGGGCCGTATCCCTCGACGGGTCGCCCGCTGCGCCCGGTCCGGCCCGGTCGCATGTTAAGGAAGGAGCGCGCCCGGGCATGACGGAGCGACCGCAATCGCTGGGTGAGGAGATCGCGAACAGCGTGAGCCACGGGCTCGGATTGGTGGCGGCCCTCGTGTCGGCGCCCGTGCTCATCATGACGACGGCACAAACCGGCAAGGCCATGAACGTCATCGGCGCCTGCATCTTCGCGGCGACGATGGTTCTCGCGTACTGCGCGTCGACCGTCTACCACGCGGTGCCGCACAAGCGCGCCAAGGCGCTGTTGCGCAAGCTCGATCATGGCGCGATCTTCTTGCTGATCGCCGGCACCTACACGCCGTTCACGCTGGGCGCCCTCGACGGGCCGTGGGGCTGGACGCTGTTCGGACTTGTCTGGAGTCTCGCCGGAGCCGGCGTCATGTTGAAGGCGTTCGATCGCCTTGAGCATCCGACCGCCTCGCTCGCCCTCTACCTGCTGATGGGATGGCTGTGCGTGTTTGCGACCGGACCGCTGCTCGACCGGATTCCGATTCCGGGACTGCTGCTGCTCGCGGCCGGCGGCATCGCGTACATGGCGGGCGTGGCGTTCTTTGCCACGGACTCCCGCGTGCGCTACGGGCATTTCATCTGGCATCTCTTCGTGCTGACGGGCACCGGCTGCCACTTCTTCGCGGTGCTCGGATACTCGGCGTAGCGGCGTGAAGCCGGCCATGCGCCGAACAGGCAGGCGCGGTCAGGTGATCGGGTTTGCCTGCGGCAGGGATTCGAGACGCGCGCCCAGCTCATCGAGGCGCGCGGCGAGCGCGTCGACGCGGGTCGCGATCGCCGCGGCCTCCTCACCGAGCGACCGAACGTCGGCGCCGCGCGCCGCCAGCTCGTTTTCGTCGCGGGCGTAGCTCGCGACGCTGTCGCCGACGCGCGCGGCGGCATACTCGGGAAACGCGAGCAGCCGGCGCCCGGCATCCGCGACGCGCTGGCCGACGATGGGTCCGAGCGCGCTCGCGAAGACCTGTTCGACAAACCACGGCAGCGTTTCGGCGAGCCCCTTCAATGTCGCGGCCAGCGCCGGATCGCCGTTGGCGGCAATGAATTCGTCCCAACGGGTCGGATTGGCGAGAAACGACGGAACCGCAAGGGGCGAGAGCGAGAGCTTCAGGTCGGGCGGCTGCTCCGACCGCGGCGCCGATTCGACATTGCCCGACGCATCGATGCGCATCGCCGTCGCCACGGGGCCGACCGCGATCACGAAGACGCGGCCGGCGTGGGTGGCGAGAGACGCCTTCGCCCACGCCTCGCGGTCGAGCGCGCGGTTGGCGAGCGCCGGCGCCACGCCGGAAAGCCCGAAACCGAACGACGGCATCGGGGAAGCTACGCGGGTTGCTGAATTCCGGCCAACAGCCAACCCGACGAGCCATCCAGAGGCTTCGTCAGATTCCACACTTCGTCGAACGCGACGGGGGCGGTATTTCCGTTCTCGCGCATCGTGCCGGTGAACCGCACGCTGGCCCAATGGCGGTCGCCCTCGGTCGCGACGTCGAATACCTCGGCGTTGAGTGTCAGGACCTCGGCGGGAGTGCGCGCTCCGCTGTGCTCGCGGGTGACCTCCGCGAGCATCTCGGGGGTCAGCACTTCGGCAAGCACGTCGCGGTCGCCGGCGTCGTGCGCCGCCTGCAGCCTGACGAACTGCTGCTTCGCATGCTTGACGAACCCTTCGGCGTCGAACCCCGGCGGCAGCTGCGTGCTCGCCGCGGGCGCGGCGGCAGCCGATCCGAGGACCGGTTCGATCCTGGGCGCTGCGCCCCAAGCCGGCGCTTTCGGCATTTCGAACGCCGCGGGTGCCGCGGGACTTGCCGGCCCCGCGTAGGCGAGCGGGCGCTGCGTGTCCGCGCGCCGCGCGAACAGCCGGCGCACGAGGAAAACGCCGCCGACCACGAGAAGCGCGATGAGCAGGAAGCTCCCGAGGCCTTCGGGGAGCCCGAAATGCGACAGCAGGGCCGCGAGACCCAAGCCTGCGGCGATGCCGGCGATCGGCCCCAGCCAGCGCGAGGCGCCCGATTGCGCCGGTGCCGCCGGAGCGGCGGGCTTGGCCGGAAGCGTCGCGCCCGGTGTTGCCGGCATCACCGGCTGATTGGCGGCGGCGGACGGCGCCGACGCCGGCGGGGTTGCCAGTCGCGGCGCGACGCTCGGGCGCTGCGCGCCCAGGCTGCGCCCGCCGCTGATTCTGGCGTCGGCCACGGTGCTCACGACCATCGACGCGATGGCGAACACGGCGATCGACAGGAATGCTGAACGTTTCATCTGTTTCTCCGAAATCGGCGCGCCACGGGCGCGCCTCCGTTTAGTAATGATAGCCCAAGTGCAACGCGACCACGCCGGCCGCGAGATTATGGACTTCGACCCGGTCGAACCCGGCGTGTTCCATCATGGCCGTGAGCGTCGCCTGGTCCGGATGCATGCGGATCGATTCGGCCAGGTAACGGTAGCTCGCTTCGTCGCCGGTGACAAGGCGGCCAAGCCGCGGCAACACGTTGAAACTATACCAATCGTAGGCGGGCCCGAGCGGCGCCCAAACCCGGGAGAAGTCCAGCACCGCGGCCACGCCACCGGGTTTCAGGACGCGGAGCATCTCGGCCAAGGCGCCTTCCTTGCGGGTCACGTTGCGCAGCCCGAAGGCAATGCTGACGCAATCGAAGTGTGAATCGGCGAACGGCAGTTTTTCGGCATCGCACTGGACCGCCGGGACGAAGTGGCCGGCATTGAGCAACCGGTCGCGGCCGAAGGCGAGCATCGCCCCGTTGATGTCGGTCAATACCACTTCGCCGGAGGGGCCGACGCGGTCGGCGAAAAGCCGGGCGAGGTCGCCGGTGCCGCCCGCGAGGTCGAGCACGCGCATTCCTTCGCGCACGCCCGTCGCGTTCACCGCAAAACGCTTCCACAGCCGATGGAGCCCGGCCGACATGAGGTCGTTCATCAGGTCGTACTTGCCGGCAACCGAGTCGAAAACGCCGCGGACGCGCTGCGCCTTCTCCTCGACGGACACCTGCTCGAAACCGAAATGGGTGCGATCGCTCATCGTCGCTCCTGGCGCTGACCTCGCATCGCGCGCCCGGACGGGATCACGCAGTCGTGACGGCGGAACCCGCACCGCCGTAATGGACGGCGCCGGCGGACGCTACATGTGCCCCGTCACGGTATTGGGCATCATATCGAGATTGCCGATGCCCGAGAAGACGTTGCGACCCTTCGCTTCGTTGCCGTGCAGCTTGATGTCGAGGCGGAGATCGTTGAGCGAGTCCGCGTTGCGCAGCGCGTCCTCGTAGCTGATCAGGCCGGCTTCGAAGAGGCCGAACAGCGACTGGTCGAACGTCTGCATGCCGAGCTCGCGCGACTTCTTCATGATCTCCTTGATGCCGGAGACGTCGCCCTTGAAGATCAGGTCGGATATGAGCGGCGAATTGAGCATCACCTCGACGGCCGGCACGCGGCCGCGATCACCCTTGCGCGGGATGAGGCGCTGAGCGACGAACGCGCGGACGTTGAGCGACAGGTCCATCAGGAGCTGCGCGCGGCGCTCCTCGGGGAAGAAGTTGATGATCCGGTCGAGCGCCTGGTTG
>JANMBN010000355.1:0-1811 GCA_031360485.1 Betaproteobacteria bacterium
ATCTCGAGCAGCGAATTCGAGCTCCAGTTGAAGGCCTTCCGAATCACCGCATTGACGCAGCTGATCAGCACCGCGACGAGCACAAGCCAGTAGATGGTCCGGCCGATCCGCTCGCTCGTGCGGTCCATCAGCCGGGAAAAGGCGAGAAGGGCATTCAAGTGGGCTCCTTCGCAAAGCGGTGATGGCGCGCGTTCGGGCCTGATGCCCCTGGGCGCGATCTGGCGGATTATAGCGGCAACGTCGGACCGCAACCGCGCCGGTTCGGGCCCCGGTGCTAGAATCGCGGCTCCGATCGTCTCCCGAGAGGCACCGTGTTCCACCGCTCCCGCACCCTGGCGCAGGCCGACCCCGAGCTCGCAGCGGCGATCGCGGCCGAGAACCGCCGCCAGGAGGACCACATCGAGCTCATCGCGTCCGAGAATTACGCGAGCCCGGCGGTGCTTGCGGCGCAGGGCTCGCAGCTCACCAACAAATACGCGGAAGGCTATCCCGGCAAGCGCTACTACGGCGGCTGCGAGCATGTCGATGTCGCCGAGCAGCTGGCGATCGACCGCGCGAAGAAGCTCTTCCACGCCGATTTCGCCAACGTCCAGCCACATTCCGGTGCACAGGCCAACCAGGCCGTCTTCATGGCCGCGTTGAATCCCGGCGACACGATCCTCGGGATGAGCCTGCCCCACGGCGGCCACCTCACGCACGGCTCGCCGGTCAACATGAGCGGCAAGTGGTTCAAGGTCGTCCCCTACGGCCTCGATCCGGAGACCGAGCGGATCGACTACGCCGCGGCCGAGCAGCTCGCGCACCAGCACAAGCCCAAGCTCATCATCGCCGGCGCGTCGGCGTACTCGCGCGTCATCGACTGGAAGCGCTTTCGCGCCATCGCCGATGGCGTCGGTGCGCTGCTCATGGTCGACATGGCGCATTACGCCGGCCTCATCGCCGCCGGTGTCTACCCGACGCCGGTCGGCATCGCGGACTTCGTCACCAGCACGACGCACAAGACGCTGCGCGGCCCCCGCGGCGGTCTCATCGTCGGCAGTGCCGCGCAGGAAAAGGCCGTCAACTCTGCGGTGTTCCCGGGATTGCAGGGCGGTCCGCTGATGCACGTGATTGCCGCGAAAGCCGTTGCGTTCGGCGAAGCGCTGGGCAAGGACTTCCGCCGCTACCAGGAGCAGGTGCTGGAGAATGCGCGGGTGCTCGCGACGGTGCTGCAGGAACGCGGTCTGCGCATCGTGTCCGGCGGCACCGACAGCCACCTGTTCCTCGTCGACCTCCGCGCAAAAAAGATCACCGGCAAGGACGCCGAAGCCGCGCTGTCGAAGGCGCACATCACATGCAATAAGAATTCCATTCCGAATGACCCCGAGAAGCCGTTCGTCACCTCGGGCATCCGGATCGGTAGCCCGGCGATCACGACCCGCGGCTTCACCGAGATCGAAAGCGAAGAACTCGCGCACCTCATCGCCGATGTCCTCGACGCGCCGGCCGACGACGCCGCGATCGCGCACGTGCGCACGAGCGTCGCCGCGCTCACGCAGAAGTTTCCCGTCTACGGCTGATTCCCCGCGATGAAGTGCCCGTTCTGCGCCAGCACGGACACTCAGGTCATCGACTCGCGCGTCTCGGAGCCGGGCGGCTCGATTCGCCGCCGCCGCCGGTGCACGAGCTGCCAGAAGCGATTCACCACGTACGAGACCGTCGAGCTGCGGCTGCCGCAGGTCGTGAAGACCAATGGCACGCGCTCGGACTTCGACGTCACGAAGGTGCGCGAAGGATTCCGGCGCGCGCTGCACAAGCGCCCGGTTCCCACC
>JANMBN010000361.1:0-13106 GCA_031360485.1 Betaproteobacteria bacterium
CGCACGCGACCGTCGGCCCCGCGCAACGTGCCGCCCGCCCACAACGTGCCGCCTGAGCTGTCGCGCATCCGGAACGCCATCAGCGCGCCGCCGTCCGCGAGATTGATCCCCGTCCAGTCCCAGCCAATCGCGCCGTCGGCCATCATCTCGCTCGACCATTCGTGATCGAGCCACGCCCGCCCGGTGACGGCGATATTCGCGCCCTTGACCGCCACCGTTCCGGTCACCGTGAGCTGCGGCACGCTGTAGTAGTGGCTCGCTTGCGCGGGCGCCGGACCCTTGCGCGAAAATCCTGCGTCACCCTGCAGCAGCAGCGGCTGCGTCGGCGCGAACCGCAGATCGAGCCCGAACTCGCGCGCGGCAATTCGCGCCACATACACGCCATCACCGAACCCGAGCGACCAGTCGCCGATCCATGCTTTGAGCGAAGACTCTTCGGCGCCGGCGAGGCCAAGACCGGAACGTGCCGCGCGCTGGTCGTGGCGAAGCCGCCCGTCGCGCGGATCGGCCAGCGCCGCGTGCGCAAAAATGAGCTGGCGAGCCGCGAACACACTTGGATTCGCCTCCGCGACGCGCGGACGGTTGCGGAAGAACGTCACCTGCACGCCATAGGCATTGCCCGACGCATCCTCGACCCAGCCGGTGACATACCACCACTCGGTGCGGAAATCGGGATGGGCGCCGTGGTCGCGCGGAAAGTGGAGCGCGCGTCCTGGCTCGACGCGGCCGTAGTCCACGTCGGCGGATGCGCGAGGGCAGGCGGCGACCAGCGGCAGCGCCAGGAACGCACGGCGTCTCATCCACCGTCCCGCGACAACAGCGCGCTCCCGCTCACCAGTCGTCCTTCACCGCCCGCACGACGTCCTCGCCCATCGCCCGCCGCCCGCTCGCGAGCGCCGTCACCGTCGACAGCGCGAGCAGCACGATGCCGAATCCGGCGAGCGACCGCCACGGCAGCGACAGCTCCATCCCCCAGTGGAACGATTGCCGGTTCACGACGTGGATGAGGATGAGGCTGATCGCGAACCCGAGAACCAGCCCGACGGCGAGGCCGATGCCGCTCACGGCGAGGCCTTCGGTGGCGAGCATCGCGCCGATTTGCCGTCGCGTCATCCCGAGGTGACGCAGAACGCCGAATTCGCGCCGCCGCGCGAGCACCAGCGCGCCGAACGACGACGAGAGCCCGACGAGCCCGATCGCGACGGCGGCCAGCTCGAGCGCGTAGGTCACCGCAAACGTGCGATCGAACGCCCGCAGCGACGCGCCGCGAATCTCGCCGGGCGTTGCGATCTCGAGGCGCTCGCCACCGGGAATCCCGCTGCGGATCGACGCCTGCACGGCGGGCCCGTCGAAGCCTTCGGCGAGCCACACCGCGCCGTTGGTCACGGTGCGATCCCCGGTCAGGCCGATGTAGCGCGCCCGGTCCATCGTGATCGCCCCCTGCTGCCGCCCGTAGTCGCGCCAGACGCCGGCGACGGTCACCCGCTCCATTTTTCCGGCGATCGGCAGCTCGATGACCTTGCCCGGCGTGAAGCCGTAGAGGTCGACGCTCGCCTCGGTCACCCAGACCGGCGGCGGCGCACCCGCCGCCACGGCGAGCGGCGTGCCGATGAGCGGCAGCGTGCGCGCGGGGTTGGCGGGATCGACCGTGCGCGCCTGCAGGACGATTCGCGGCAACGACGGATCGAGCATCAGCGGCTGCTCGCGCAGGAACTCGGCGCGCTTGACGCCCGGCAGCGCGGCGATCATCGCCTGCGCGTCTGCCGACAGATACGCGGTATCGCCACCGCTGGCCGCGCGAAAATAGATGTCGGCGGGCAGGATGCGCTCGAGCCAGTTGTCGAGCGAATCGCGGAACGAGCCGACCATGATCACCATCGAGACGGTCAGGCTCACGCTCGCGACGATCGCCGCGAGGCTCAACGACACCTGCCCGGGCGCCCCGCGCAATTGCGCGATCGCGAGCTGCGCCGCCGGTCCCCGGGGTCTGGGCAAGAGCGACAGCGCCAGCACGGCAACGCGCGGCATCAGCATCAGCGTGCCGAGCAGCAGCAGCGCGATCGCCGCGTAGCCGAATAGCGGCAGCCCGGCCACCGGCGGCAACGCGGTGGCGGCGGCACCCGCCGCGACGATCGCGAGACCGGGGGATACCGGTCGCAGCCGAGCGAGCGCGCGCTCCTCGTCGCCGGCCTTGAGTGCCTGCGCCGGCGGCGTGCGCGCATTCTCGAGCGCGGGCGCGAGGCTGCCCAGCACCGCGGCGGCAACGCCGAGGGAGAAAAACACGCCGATGGCGACGGGGTCGAGCGCGACCGCGGGCGCGACGCCGCGGAAATACCCCGAACCGAGATCCGCTCCGACCCACCGCACGGCGATCTGGGCGAGCGCGAAACCGAGCGCCAGCCCGAGGAGGCTGCCGGCGACTCCCACCACCGCCCCCTCCGCGACGATCAGCGCAACCAGCCGCCGGCGCGTCACGCCCAGCACCCGCAGCAGCGCGAACTGCGCACGCCGCCGCACCACCGAATGCGCCTGAGTCGAAAAAACCAGCAGGCCGCCGGTGAAGAGCGCGACCAGCGCGAGCACGTCGAGATTGACCCGGTACGATCGCGACAGGCTCGCACTTGCCGCAATGGACATCTCCGGGCGGAGGACGGCAACTCCGGGAGGCAGCGAGGCGCGCAGCTTTTCCGCGAACAGAGCGACGTCGATGCCGGGCCGCAGCCGCAGGTCGATCCGGCTCAGTCGGCCGAGCCGGTCGAACGCCACCTGCGCGCCGGCGATGTCTATCACGCCAAAGCGCGCGTTCGCAGCCCCCGAAAGCTCGCCCGCCACGCGCAGCGGCACATCGTCGAGCGCAACCTGCACCCGCAATGCGTCGCCGGGCTTCACGGCGAGCCCGCGCATCGCCGCCGGGCTCAGGAACAGCGCGTCCGGACGCAGTGTGTCGAGGCGGTCGCCCGCGGTCGCGATCAGTGCCGGCTGGATGAAGCCGGCGCGAAAGGCGTCGATGCCGACGATTCGCAGCACGTCGTCGCGGCCGGCGAGCTTCGCATCGACTTCGACGACGGGACTTGCCGCGGCGACCTCGGCGAGCTGCGCGATCCGCGGATAGAGCGCCTCGTCGAAACCGGCGCGCGGACCGCGCACCTCGAGGTCGGCGTCGCCCGAAAGCGTTCGAACGCCCTGCACGAGCTCGCCGACCGCCGCCTGGTTGATGAGCTGCACCGCGTAGCCGAGAGCGACGCCGAGCGCGATCGCGAGCACCGCCATCGCCGCACGCACCCGGTTTTGCGCGAGCGAGCCGCGGAACACCGCAGCCGCCGCTGAGACACTCGCATCGGCCATCGCGCGACTCGTTCCCTACCGGACCGCAAGCTCACGCAGCCCGTCGCGCGTGAGTATCAGGATGCGGTCGGCCGTCTCGGCGGCCGCGCGCGAATGCGTGACGAGGATGCCGGCGGCGCGGTTTGCGGTGACCTGGTCGCGCAGCAGCCCGAGCACCTGGCCGGCGGTCTCGGGATCGAGGTTGCCCGTGGGTTCGTCGGCGAGCACGAGCTGCGGCCGGTGAACGAGCGCGCGCACGATCGCGACCCGCTGCAGCTCGCCGCCGGAGAGTTCGCGCGGCATGCTGGCGGCACGATCCGCGAGCCCGACCGACGCGAGCATCGCCGCGACCGTCTGCGCGGCCGCCGCGTCGGCGGTGCCGATCAGCGATAGCGGCAATCCGACGTTCTGGGCGACCGTCAGATACGGCAGCACGTGAAATGCCTGGAAGACGAAGCCCATCCGGACGCGGCGCAGCACCGTCAGCGCGTCGTCGTCGAGCGTCGTCAGTTCGACGCCGTCGAGAGCGATCGAACCGGCATCGGGACGGTCCAGTCCCGCGACGAGGTTGAGCAGCGTCGACTTGCCGATCCCGGATTCGCCCATCACCGCGACATAATCGCCCGGAGCAAGCTCGAGATCGATGCCGGTCAGGACCGTGCGCTTGCGAGGCCCCGCGTAGGTCTTGGCAAGTTGACGGATCGAAAGCACCCCGCCGAGCGTAATGGCGCGGGGTCCCGGTGGCAAGCGGCGCAGGCAGACTGCTAGACGACGCGGCGCAGCGATCCCTTCTCTCTCGCCGGACGCGTCCACTCGGAATCGCGCACCCAGGACGGAACATCGTCGGCCGGCAGCGGCCGGCTCAGCAGGAAGCCCTGGACGCTGTCGCACCCGAGTTCGCGCAACTGCTCCAGCGTGGCCGAGTCTTCGACGCCGCCGGCAACGACGCGCAAGCCCAGCTTGTGCGCGAGCTCGATCGTCGAGCGGACGATGAGCGCGTCGCTGGCATCGGTGGCCATGCCCATGATGAACGACCTGTCGATCTTGAGCTCGTCCAAGGGCAGACGCCTGAGATAGGCGAGCGACGAATAGCCCGTACCGTAGTCGTCGACCGCGAGCTTGCATCCCACCGCGTGCAGGCGTTCCAGGTTGTTGAACGCGTAGCCGGGCTCTCCTACGATCGCGCTTTCCGCGAATTCGAGCGACAGCCATTGCGCGGAGCAGCCTTCGCGCTCGAGCAATTCGGCGAGCCGCACGGAAAGCTCGGTGTCGACGAGGTCGCGCGCGGAGATGTTGACCGAGACGTTCATCGGCAAGCCGCGATTTCGCCACTCGGCGCACTGGGCGACGGCCCGACCGAGCACCCATTGCGTGACCGCGCGAATGTAGCCCGTCTGTTCGGCCAGCGGAACGAATTCCGACGGCGCGACGAGCCCGCGGGTCGGATGCTGCCAGCGGACCAGGGCCTCGACGAAGTACTCGGTCGATTCCCCCAGCGCTACTTTCGGCTGGTAGATCAGTCCGAGCTCGCCATTGTCGACCGCCTTGCGGAGATCGCTCATCAGCGCCAGGCGCTTGTCGCCGTTCTCCTCGTAGCGCTCGTCCCACACCGCGACATTCAGCTGGTCATGCTTCGCCGCGTGCATCGCGACGTCGGCCCGCTGGAGGAGCTTCACGGCATCCGAGCCGTGTTCCGGACACGCGGCGATGCCGATGCTGGCGCGAACGTCGACGATGTGCCCGTCGAGCGTCATCTTGACGTCGAACGCGCGGCGAACGGCCTCGGCCACGCGCTGGGCGTCGCTCGCGCGGCTGCCCGGCATCATGATCGCGAACTCGTCGGCGCCGATCCGCGCCACGGTGTCGGTGACCCGTCGCATGACCGAGCGCAGCCGCGCGGCGACCTCGCGCAACAGCAGGTCGCCCAGCCGATGACCGAGCGTTTCGTTGACGTGCCCGAAATTCTCGACGTCGAGGACCAGCACCGCCACGGGCGAGCCCGCGCGCGCAGCGGACGAGATCGCCTGTTCGAGACGATCCGCGAAGAGCACGCGCGTCGGCAACCCGGTCAGCGCGTCGCGATGGGCCAGGTCGGTCATCCTCGAGACACTTGCGGAAACCGCTTCCTGCATCGTGCGGAACGACGTTGCAAGGTCGCCGATCTCGTCCTTGCGCCGGCTGGCCTCGATGGCCGTATAGTCGCCGGCTGCGACGCGCCGCGCGGCACCCGCCAGGTCGCGCACCGGCCTGACGATCCAGTGTGCGAGCGCCAGGCCCGCGACGACCGCCGCCGCGAGGCCCATCAGCGAAATCAATCCGAGCCAGCGCTCCAGCTCGCGAAAGGGCGCGAGCGCCGGCGCGAGCGGCCCCTGCAACACGGCGACCACGCCTTCGTCGGCGCGCGGGGCAAGGTTCACGACGCGGCTGATGGCGTCGTCGCCGACCTCCGCATTTCCGTCGCCGTCGCTGCGGGACAGGCGATTCGCCGTGATGTCGCGCGCCAGCGCCGTTCGCTCGGCGTCGGCCAGCGTGCTGGCGTGAACCCGCCACTCGCCCTCGTCGTGGCGCCCGAGAAAGGAAACGTCGAGGCTCATGAGATGGCGCAAGTCCTGCGCCATCGCGTCATTGATCCTGAACCCGGCGACGACCCAGGCGACGGGCTGCGGCGCCATCACCGGAACGATGGCGAGCTCGTAGAGTTGACCCCCGATCGGCACGATGCCCGTTGCCTGCTGCGCGAGGCCGGCGCGATCGAGAAGTTTCTGGAAGCCGATGCGGCGCCCGATTTCGGCGTCGAGCGTACCCGCGACGACCCGATGGTCCCCGTTGATCACCAGCATCACGGAGGCATTCATGCGCTTGCCCTGTGCTGCGAGCATCGGCCCGAGCGCGGTGCGGTCGGCGGAGGAGATGCCCTCGCGGAACGCCGAATCGGCGGACAGCAGACGGGCACCTTCGACGAGACGTTGCTGGTCGAGTTCGAGCATCCGGTCGAACACGCGGGCGGCGGCGATCACGTCCGCGCTGACCGCCTTGCGCGCCGCGTTGGCACCCAGCGCATGGATCAACGGGATGCCGGCACCGAGCAGTACACCGAACAGCACGACAAACAACGCGAGGATGCGGACTTGCAGGCTGTGGACGGAGAAGGAGCGCAACACGGCGCGCGAGCCGGGGTTCTTCACTTGGCGCGCGGGCGGAAGCGAGTCGACGCCATCACGGGCTTCGCGGCGAGCCTTTCGGGACAACGCGTGTCCGCAAGCGCCCGAGCGGTGGCGGCGCGTCGCGATTGCGTGCTTGCGGCTCCTGCCGTGCGCGGGCACTCGCGCGCCGCGTATCTTGGCCTCGGGCCGCGGAGCGCCTTGTTCCCGGCGGGCGCGGAGTTCCGCGCCAGCGTTGCAGCAGGTTCAATATTTCTCGATAAAACAGATGGTTGCATCGATTTCATCCGGCAGCGCGATCGCGGGCCGCTGCCCGCGTGCACCCCGAGGACCCGCCGGGGCATGCGCAGGCCGTAACAAAGCAATTTCCCTGCCGCCGGACTGGCCGGCGTCAGAATCGGGGCTTTTCGCCGGAGGATTCGTCCGCGACGCGCGGGCGGGGCGCCGCGCCAGGCGGCACGCCCTTGTGGAACATCACGCCGGCCAGCGTCGCGAGCAAGCGCCATACCGCACCGGCCAATACATTGTGGCGGCGTGACTTAATAATCCGGGCGCGCCGCAACAGCGGCCGTGTGTATGTGACTCCGACACTGTTCAATCTGGCACGCGCAGGTTGTGCATGGCATGGTCCTGCGGCGCTCCCTGTCGTGCACAATGACGAACCCTTGGCGCACCGATGGATCGCCCGATGTCAAACACCCGAACCGCTCTCATCACCGGCATCACCGGCCAGGACGGCGCGTATCTCGCCGAATTGCTGCTCGGCAAAGGCTACGTCGTCCACGGGATCAAGCGCAGGACGTCGCTGTTCAACACCGACCGGATCGATCACCTGTACGAGGATCCGCACGTCGGCGACCGCCGCCTCATCCTGCATCACGGCGATCTGACCGACGCGTCGAGCCTCGTCCGCGTGATGCAGCAGGCCCGGCCCGACGAGGTCTACAACCTCGGGGCGCAGAGCCACGTCGCCGTCTCGTTCGAGGAGCCCGAGTACACGGCGAATTCGGACGCGCTCGGCACGCTGCGGATGCTCGAATCGATCCGCATCCTCGGCCTCGCGGCCACGACGCG
Organism: Betaproteobacteria bacterium; assembly: GCA_031360485.1. GTDB lineage: Bacteria > Pseudomonadota > Gammaproteobacteria > Burkholderiales > Casimicrobiaceae > CAIWHR01. Next base: position 7,560 of record JANMBN010000361.1, read on the forward strand.
TTTCTACCAGGCGTCGACCTCGGAGATGTTCGGCCTGGCCGGCGAGACACCGCAGAACGAGACGACGCCGTTTCACCCGCGCTCGCCTTATGGCGTGGCGAAACTGTATGCGCACTGGATCACCGTCAACTACCGCGAGTCGTACGGCCTGTTCGCGTGCAGCGGAATCCTGTTCAACCATGAATCTCCGGTGCGCGGCGAGACCTTCGTCACCCGCAAGATCACGCGGGCGCTCGCGCGCATCGCGCTCGGCATCCAGGATTGCGTGCACCTCGGCAATCTCCACGCGCGGCGCGACTGGGGCCACGCCAGGGACTACGTCCGCGCGACGTGGCTGATGCTGCAGCAGCCCGCGCCCGAGGATTTCGTGATCGCCACCGGGCAGCAGCACAGCGTCCGCGATTTCGTCACGCTGGCCGCAGCGGAACTGGGCGTGGCGCTGGCGTGGGAGGGTACCGGCGCCGACGAGTTGGGCCGCGTGGACACGGTCGACGCGGGCCGCGCGTTGAAAATCGCACCGGGCCAGATCATCGTCCGCGTCGACCGCCGCTATTTTCGCCCGGCCGAGGTGGACTCGCTGCTGGGCGACGCCACGAAGGCCAGGACCCGCCTCGGCTGGACACCGGAAGTTCGCTTTCCGGAGCTCGTCGCCGAGATGGTGCGCGAGGATCTCCGCATCGCGCGGCGTGACGAGCTCGTCAAAGGGCACGGCCACGCGGTCCCCACGCGCAACGACGGGTAGCGCGCGTCCGCCTGCGGCTAGCGTTTGACCACGTAGTAGGCGAGCTTGATGTATTCCATGATGACGAACGCCCCCGACAGCTCGTCGCGCCACCAATCGCCGGGCGACCACCACTCCGCCGCCGAAGGAACCAGGACATAGCGCAATCCGGAACCCTTGAAGACGCGCTCCCAGGTCCAGGAGAGGCGCCGCATGTGCGGCGGATCGCTGACGACGATGACGCTTTGCCATCGCTGTTTCTGCATCAGCGCGAGAACCTGGGTCGCCTCTTCATAGCTGTTTCGCGATTGAACCTCGAAACGCAGCGCGGTTCTGGGCACGCCGTGCGCGGCGAGGTAATCGGCGCGCCACGTGAGGCGCGCCGGCGGCGCGGCATTTCCGCGCTCGAGCCCGGTCAATACGATGATCGGGGCGTAACCGTCGCCGTAGAGGGCGAGCGCGCGCAACGAGCGCTCGCCGTTGTCGCCGCCCAGAATTACGATCGCGTTGGCGCGTTCCGGCGATCGTGCAGGCGCTTCCAGCCAGTACCCCGCTTTCGACACCCCGTAAGCCAGCAAGGCGGCAACGACTGCGCCGGCGAACGCGAAGGCCGCCAGGATCCAGAAGACCGTATGCTTGATCGTGTTCGAGCGCATGCGACGGGTGGCGGTTCGATGTCGTGGGCGACGGCGGTGGATGCGCCGTTGCGGCCGCGTATTGTATGCTTTGACTCATGAGCCACACGATGACGCCCGACACCTGCATCTACGTTGCCGGGCACACGGGCCTGGCGGGTTCGGCGCTGGTGCGTGCGCTGCGCAATCGGGGCTGCCGGAATATCGTCGTCCGCACGCACGCGGAACTCGATCTCGTCGATGCGCGCGCCGTGGCGTCGTTCTTCCAGGCGGCGAGGCCCGAGATCGCGTTTCTCGCCGCTGCCAAGGTCGGCGGCATTCTCGCCAACCAGACCTATCCGGCCGAGTTCATCCAGGACAACCTGGCCATTCAGACCAACGTCATCCACGAGGCCTGGCGTGCCGGCGTCAAGCAGTTGCTGTTTCTCGGCTCGTCATGCATCTATCCGCGCGACTGCCCCCAACCGATCCGCGAGGACTACCTGCTCAGCGGACCTCTGGAGCCGACCAACCGTCCCTACGCGATCGCCAAGATCGCCGGCGTCGAGATGTGCTGGGCGTACAACCGGCAATATGGCACCCGGTACCTGTGCGCGATGCCGACCAATCTCTACGGTCCCGGCGACCACTACGACCTGCAGACATGCCACGTGCTTCCGGCGCTGATCCGACGGTTCCACGACGCGAAACAGCGCGGCGATGCGACCGTCACGCTATGGGGCACCGGCACGCCGCGCCGTGAATTCCTCTACAGCGACGACATGGCCGAGGCTTGCGTGCATCTGGCGGACTTGCCGCAGGATCGGCTTGCGGCTCTCGTCAACGACACGGAGCCGCCGCTGGTCAATATCGGCTGCGGCGAGGACCTCGCGATCCGTGAACTCGCAGAGCTTGTCCGCGGGATCGTCGGCGCCCGGGTCGCGATCGAATGGGACAGCGGCAAGCCCGACGGCACGCCAAGGAAGCTCCTCGACGTCGGCAAGCTGTCGGCGCTGGGCTGGCGCCGTGGCATCGGACTGGAGGACGGCATCCGCCGCGCTTACGCCGACTTCCTCGGCCGTTGAACGCCGCCGTCCGGCTCGCGCGCCAGCGATTTGATGCCGCACACGCTAGCGACCGGAGCCGGAATCCTCGAGCAACGCCTCGAAGTACCGTATCGTCTTGTCGAGGCCATCGTCGAGCCGCACCTGCGGCTCCCAACCGAGGTGCCGGCGAGCGAGTGCGATGTCCGGCTGCCGTTGCACCGGGTCGTCGGCCGGAAGCGGCTTCCGTTCGATCTTCGATTTCGACCCCGTCATGGCGATGATCTTTTCGGCAAGGGCGAGGATCCGGACCTCCTCGGGGTTTCCGAGATTCACCGGTCCGGTGAGGCCGGGAGGCGTCACCATGAAAGCGAGAAACGCCGTGACGAGGTCGTCCACATAACAGAACGAGCGCGTCTGCGTCCCGTCTCCGTAAATGGTGATCGGCTCGTTCCGAAGCGCCTGCACGATGAAGTTCGACACGACCCGCCCGTCGCCGGGGTGCATCCGCGGACCGTAGGTGTTGAAGATCCGCGCCACCTTGATCTCGAGCGCGTGCTGCCGATGGTAGTCGAAGAACAGGGTTTCGGCGCAGCGCTTGCCCTCGTCGTAGCAGGAGCGAATGCCGATCGGGTTCACGTGACCCCAGTAGCTCTCCGTTTGCGGGTGGACCTGCGGGTCGCCGTAGACCTCGCTGGTCGACGCCTGGAAGATCCGCGCCCGCAGTCGTTTCGCGAGCCCCAGCATGTTGATGGCGCCGTGCACCGATGTCTTGGTGGTCTGGACAGGGTCGTGCTGGTAGTGGATCGGCGACGCCGGGCACGCGAGGTTGTAGATCTCGTCGACCTGGACGAACAGCGGAAACGTCACGTCGTGCCGGATGAATTCGAAGCGCGGGTGGTCGTGCAGGTGATCGACGTTGCGTTTGGTGCCCGTGAACAGGTTGTCGGCGCAGAGGACCTCGTGACCCTGGTCGAGCAGCCGGTCGCACAGATGCGAGCCGAGGAAGCCGGCGCCGCCGGTGACGAGTATCCGCTTGCGGAGATCGAAGCTGCCCATTCAGGTCCTTGTCCCGTGCATCGGCAGCGACGGCCCGATGGACTTTGTGTCGCGCGCCACGGCCTGCGCGGCGAGGCAGGCGAGGACGACGATCAGCCCGCCGAGCCGCGAGGTCGGAACCCGATGAACGTTCTGCACGCCGCCGGGCTCGTCGTGACCGAAGGAGCGCGCCCGAATCGCCGGCGGCATCAGGATGCCGGCGCAAACCGCGGAAACGGCGATGGGCCACCAATCGATCAAACTTGCCCTACCGGTCGGGTTTGACGGCAACAATCCGGTGATGCCGCTTGAGTTTACCGCGAATCCGGGGATAACCTGATTCACTTTTCGGTCGGCGGTCCGCCGCGACAATGGCGTCGACCCCGAACTCGACCATGATGCCTGCCCGCGACGAAACCGAATCGCAGTACGGTCCCTGGAACCCGGGGATAGCGTCCCAGATCTCCGGCGAACTTCGATCGCTGGCGACCGTCTTTCGGCAGGAAAACGTCTTCACCAGCGTCGAGAGCGCCGAGGAAATGCACGACCTCACCGGCCTCCCGATCAGCGAGCTCGTCGCGTTCAGGCCCCAGCGCCTTGCCCTGCACGAACTGCTCGTCCGCGTCACAGCCGACATTTCGGTACCCGACGGATCGAGAATCGAGGATCTCGGCATCAATTTCCGCCAGATCACGGGCGTCATCCTCTCGCGCCATGTCGAGCCGCGATCGGACGTCATCGTCGGGACCTACGATGCGCTGCGGCGGCAGTTGTCGGCGCTGATCGACATCGAGTTACGGCCGCTCTTTCCCGCGCCTATCGCGTCGGTCGCCCGGCCGCCGCAACCGCGACGCTCGGGATTGCTCGGGCTCTTCGGCCGCCGGCGCACGAGCGATCCCGTCGCCGAATCCGGGTCGAACGGGGAAAGGCGACTGATCGCGGAGTGGGAGGACCAATCGCGCTCGACCGGCGACGAGATGGCGAGAGCCGCGTACCGTGCGCTGGCCCGCGTGGTTTCGGCGCTCCTTGTCCGTCACGGCGCCGTCTGGGGCAGCCGCGAACTGATTGCGTCGCTCGCCACGGACCTCGCATGCAATCGTCTCGGCAGCGAGGCCATCGGCCGCCTGCTGGAGCCCTGGATCGCCGAGGCTGTCCGAATCGAGGGATACAAGCTGCTGCCGCGACAGGAACGACCGGTGGTCATGAACACGAAAGGCGCGTCGGCGTCGGGCAAGAGCACCTTGCGCCCGCTGCAAAAGACGCTCGCCGGCGAGATCGGCGTCGACTGGAGCCAATTCGCGCTGATCAGTCCCGACATCTGGCGCAAGCAGCTGCTCGACTACGGCACGCTCGGAGCGGCCTACAAGCACGGCGGCGCCTTCACCGGCGACGAAGTGCAGATCGTCGACGAGAAGCTCGATCGCTACATGGCGCGGAAGGCCCGGCGGGGCGACATGTCGCACCTCCTCATCGATCGCTTCCGCTTCGACAGCTTCGCGCCCGACTCGCACGAGGTGGGCAGCAACCTGCTGACGCGATTCGGCCACACCGTCTACCTGTTCTTCATGATCACCTCGCCGGCCTCGCTCGTCGAGCGCGCATGGAAGCGAGGGCTCGACGTCGGCCGGTACAAGGCGGTCGACGACACGCTGGCGCACAGCATCGAGGCTTACTCGGGGATACCGGATCTCTTCTTCACGTGGGTGCGGCGGGCCGACAAGCGGGTGCAGTTCGAATTTCTCGACAACAGCGTCGCATTGGGGGAGCGTCCGCGCACGGTCGCGTTCGGAACCAATGACACGCTGAACGTGCTGGACGTCCAGTGCATGCTCGACGTCGAGCGGTACCGGCGGGTCAACGTCGACGCGCGCGCGCCCGAGTCACTGTTCACCGACACGAACCTGCTGGCCCCGGAACACAACACCGGATTTCTCCGGCAATGCGTCGCACAGTTTCGCGACATCAATCTTGCCGATCGGGCAACCGGCCGCATCTACCTGCATCTGGCGTCGGGCGTTGCGGATTGGGCCGACGCCGAAGCGCTCGAGCGCGCGATCGCCGACCCCGACACGCGCGCCGGGCTGACGGCCACGGCGCCGGCCGCCCTCGCCGGCGGACTGCCCGCGCCCGA
>JANMBN010000371.1:0-6448 GCA_031360485.1 Betaproteobacteria bacterium
CGCGCAGCATCGATTGTTCCACGCGGTCCCGCTTCTTTGGCGCGTCCACCGGATCCATCATTCGGATCTCGATGTGGACTGCGGAACGGCCATTCGCCACCACCCGGTGGAGACGCTCGTCGGGCAGGTCTTCGATTTGGCCTTGATCGCCGCGCTCGGACTTTCCCCGCTCGCCGTTCTGGTCGCGTTGACGCTGGGCGGCGTCGCGTCGGTATTCAACCACGCCAACATCGCGCTGCCGCGGCCCGCGGACAGTCTGTTGCGCTGGCTCGTCGTCACCCCCGACATGCACCGGATTCACCATTCCGCCGAGTTGGTCGAAAGCAATCGCAACTTCGCGAACCTCCTTTCGGGGTGGGATCGCCTGTTCTCGACCTACCAGCGCGAGCCCCGGCTGGGCCACGTGCGGATGAATCTGGGTCTCCCGGAGGCACGCGCCGCCGGCGACCTGACGCTGTGGAAGCTGCTCGCGCTGCCCTTGCGGCCCCTTCGTGCGCCCGAGTATGCGGTCGTCCGTTCGGGTCGCTCGGTGGCGTCCCCGTAGTCCGATTCAGAACCCGCACGCAAAGGAGGAATCATGAACATCCGGCATCTACTGGTTGCGACGCTTGCGTTCGCGGTCCCGGCGATCGCCTACGCCGGAACTAGAGGAACCGTGGCCGAGCCGGAAACGCTGGCGCTGCTCGGCATTGGCGCAGTTGCGCTCGTCATTGCGCGGCGGCGGAAAAAGAAATAGTCCCGCTCGAATAAACGGCGCATTGCCATCACAGGCCCCGTTCCGGTGGGGTTTGTCGGGGCCCGTGCCGACTGCCCAGGCTGGCCTGCCCGGCAGTGCCGCGACAACCGCGCCAATCGTTTCGTTGCGGCCAAACCCCGACGGTTGACCCGCGCGACCGAACTCCCCATCATTGACCGGCTCGCGTGATCGACGTGCCTATCCGTTGGCTGGAACATCGGTGCGGCATTCATGGCGTGGCAACGGAAAGACCTGGCGAGCGGCCCGTCAAGCCGGGCGGGAAGCCATCCGGCCCTGGCAAGATGCAAAATCCCTGTGGAAAGGACATTTCATGAAATATATCGTCAGTTGGGATCTGCCCCCCGGGACGTTCAACAGCGCGGTGGCGCGTTTTCTCCAGGCAGGCGGAATGCCGCCGGCGGGCGTGAAGCTGGTCGGGCGGTGGCACGGCATGAGCGGGCGCGGATTCGCCGTCGTCGAAACAACCGACGCGAAGGCCCTGTACGCGTGGGTTGCGGAATGGTCCGACTTGCTGCCCTTGCAGACGACACCGTGCCTTGAAGATGCCGACGCCGGCGCAGTCTTGAAGGCGCTGAAGCGATAGACCGATCGCTCGCTTCGGTGCCGGGACTTCGCCCGGGGTCAGGTCGTCACCCCGATGCGCGCTCCGGTCAACCGCGCCTGGCCGCCGTCGCCTGATACTTCGCGAGATGCCGCGTGGGCAGCGCGAGCGCGTCGCGGCGGAACGGGTCGCCGAGCTCGCGCGTCACCATCATCTCGAGGATCGTGGTCTTGCCCTCGTCCTGGGACCTGGCGGCGGCGCGCAATGCCGGGCCCACATCGGCGAGCTTTTCGATCGTGTGTCCTTCGGCGCCCATCGCCTGCGCCACCTTCGCCCACGACGGCTGGCGGTCGAGGTTCACCCCGAGGAAGCGGTTCTCGTAGAAGTCGACGTGGTTCTTCTTCTCCGCGCCCCACTGGCCGTTGTTGAACACGACCGCGGTGACCGGGATGCTCTCGCGCACGCAGGTCTGGATCTCGCCGAAGCTCATCCCCCACGCGCCGTCGCCGACGTAGGCGATCGCCGGGCGGCCGGGCGCGGCGACTTTCGTGCCGACGATCGTCGGAAACGCGTAGCCGCAGTTGCCGAAGCTCATCGCCGCGAACATCGAGCGCGGCCGGTCGAAGCGCAGATAGGAGTTCGATACCGAGCAGATGTTGCCGATGTCGGTCGAGACCATCGCGTCGTCGGGCATCGCACGCTCCAGCTCGCGCAGCATCTGCCGCGGATGCATGTAGGTCGAATTCTTCGACACCTCGAGCGACCATGGGTCCTTTTCGTGGGCCCAGCCGTCGAGCTCGGCTTCCCACGCGGCCTTCCCGGCCTTGATGTCGGCGAGCCGCGCCTCCTTGTTGGCGATGCACGCCAGCGATTTGCCGGCAAGCCGCGCCGCGAGCGCCCGCGCCGCCGCCATCGCGTCGCCGCAGATGCCCACCGAGATCGGCTTGACGAGCCCCAGCATCTTCGCGTCGGCGTCGACCTGGATGATCTTCGCATCTTTCGGCCAATACTCCATCCCGTATTGCGGCAGCGTGCCGAACGGGCCGAGCCGCGTGCCGAGCGCCAGCACCACGTCGGCCCTGGCGATGAGCTTCATCGCGGCCTTGCTGCCCTGGTAGCCGAGCGGGCCGACCCACAGCGGATGCTTGGCCGGGAACGAGTCGTTGTGCAGGTAGCTGTTGGCCACGGGAGCCTGCAGCAATTCCGCGAGCGCGATCGCCGCCGTCTGCCCGTCGGCCATGATCACGCCGCCGCCGCAGAGGATCACCGGAAACTTCGCGCCCGCGAGCAGCGCGGCGGCCTCGTCGAGGCTCCGCTCGCCGCCGGCACCGCGTTCGATCGCCATCGGCCGCGGAATCTCGCATTCGATGTCGCCGTAGAAGAAGTCGCGCGGAATGTTGAGCTGCGTCGGACCGAGCTCCAGCATCGCGCGGTCGAAGGCCCGGGCTGTCAGTTCGGCCATCCGCGCGCGGTTGTTGACGTGTGCCTGGAACTTGGTGATCTTCGAGAAGATCGGCAGCTGCTCGGTTTCCTGGAAACCGCCGAGGCCGAGGGTCGCGCTGCCCGTCTCGGGCGTGATGACGACCACCGGCGAATGCGCCCAGTACGCGGCTGCCGTCGACGTGACGAAGTTCGTGATGCCCGGCCCGTTCTGCGCGATGCAAACGCCATGCCGCCCCGACACGCGCGCGTAGCCGTCGGCCATGTGGCCGCCGCCCTGCTCGTGCGCGACCGAGATGAAGCGGATGCCCGCGAGCGGGAACAGGTCGAGCGCGTCCATGTAAGCGGAGCCAACGATGCCGAAGACGTTCCTGACGCCGTTGGCGACGAGCGTTTCGACGAACGCCTCGGAGGGCGTCATCTTCTGCTTGCCGGTTACGGGCAGCGGCAGCTCGGCGGGCTTGTTCATCGCGTTCTCCTGGCATTCGGTGGCGAAACGGGACATCAAGTTTTCCACAGCGCTTCCCCCCTTGCAAGGGCTGCAATTGAAAATGAATTGAAATGGCATTGCCAAGCGCTTGCCGAACGTCTACATTCGCCGGACCGCGAGATCGCCGAAGACGCGACGCACGGCGCTCACGCCCGTCTTCGATCGGGCACCCCACAACTCACGGAGGACTCATGAATCGACATTGGCTTGCGGCCCGCGTGGTCGCGCTGGTCGCCGCTCTTCTGCTGTGCGGCAATGCACTCGCGCAGACCGCCGCTGCGCCAGTCAGGATGCGCATGCAGACCGCGGTTCCCTCCGCGTCGATCTACTTCGAGCTCTTGAAGCGGATGGGCGATCGCATCGACCGGATGTCGGCCGGGCGCGTGAAGATGGAATTCCTGCCCGACGGCGCGATCGTGGGGGCGTTCGAGATCCTCGACGCCGTGGACAAGGGCATCGTCGAAGGCGGCTATGCGTGGACGCACTACTGGTCGGGCAAGAATCCGACGGCAGGGCTCTTCTCCAATCCGATGGCGGGCGCCGGCGTGGGCCTCGATCAGCTGTCGCACGTCGCGTGGATCTACGAAGGCGGCGGCTACGACCTCTATCGCAAGCTCTACTCGGACGTGCTGAAGGTCAACGTCGAGCCGATTTTTGTCCAGCCGATGGGCCCGGATCCGCTCGGCTGGTTCAAGACGCCCATCAACAGCACCGCGGACTTCAGGAAGATGAAGTATCGCGCGCCGCCGGGGATCACCGGCGAGATCTTCAAGGAAATGGGCGTCGCGGCCGTCGCGCTTCCGGGCGGCGAAATCGTGCCGGCGGCGCAGCGCGGCGTGATCGACGCCGCCGAATGGATCGGCCCTGCCGACGACCTGAACCTCGGCCTGCAGACGGTGTGGAAGCACTACTACCTTCAGGGGCTGCACCAATCGACCGACATCGGCGAGATCCTGATCAACAAGACGGTGTGGGACAAGCTATCGCCGGACCTGAAGGAGATCATCCGCACGGCGGCGATGGCGTCGATGATGGAGACCTACACGTTCAACGTCTATCGCAACGCGCAGGCGGTCGTGCGGCTCAAGAACGAGTTCAAGGTCGAGATCCACGACACGCCGAAGGACTTCTTCCCCGAATTCGTCCGCGCGACCAACGTCGTACTCGATCGCTACTCCGCGAAGGACGCGTTCTTCAAGCAGGTGCTCGACTCGCAGCGCAACTTCGCGAAGACCGTCGTCCCCTACTGGACGAAGATCAACGACCTGTACTCCAACCTCGGCAACGCGGCCCTCGCCGCGCCGCCGAAGTAGCCCGCTGACCGAACCCGCCCGCAGCACCGGCCGGAAGCCCGCGATCCGGCCGGTCTGCGGCGTGCCCGCGAGAACCGAATCCCGATGCCCCGGTCGAATCCGCCGCTCGCGCGCCTGACGCGCGTGATCGATCGCGTCGTCCTTGTCTGCGGCAAGGGCGTGGCCTGGCTCATCCTGCCGATGGTGATGAGCCTCGTCTGGGAAGTGACGGCGCGCTACGGCTTCAACGCGCCGACCGAGTGGGCCTACGACATGACGTTCATGCTCTACGGCACGTTCTTCATGCTGGGCTCGGCGTGGACGCTGCAGCGCGGCGGGCACATCCGTACCGACTCGTTCTATTCGAAGTGGCCGTCGCGCACGCAGGCGCGCGTCGACCTCGCGTGCTACCTCGTGTTCTTCTTTCCGGCCATGGCGATCCTGGCCTGGCTCGGCTCCGAATACTTCTGGAAATCGTTCCAGCAGAACGAGCGGATCGTCACCAGCCCGTGGCTGCCGATCGTCTGGCCGTTCAAGTTCGTGATGCCCGCCTCCGCCGTGCTGCTGCTGCTGCAGGGCGTTTCCGAATGCGTCAAATGCTGGGGTCGCGCGTTCGGGCCCGGCGGCATCGACGTCGAAGGCGACCCGGCGAGGGCCGAGGGCGAGGTGACGACGTGAGCGCCGCAAGCGTGGGGGCCCATCCGTGAGCGCCGAATGGTTCGGCATCCTTCTCCTCGGCGTGCTGTTCGTCGCGATCTTCATCGGCTTCCCGATCGCGTTCACGCTGATCGCGGTCGCGGCGATCGGCGGCTACGCCATGCTCGGACCGCTCGCCCTCCACCTGATGACGCTGCAGATCTTCTCGGTGATGCGCGACCCGACACTGGCGTCGGTCCCCTTTTTCCTCTTCATGGGCTTCCTGCTCGAGCAATCGGGTCTGATGGAACGCCTGTTTCGCGGCATCCAGCTGGCATTCGCATCGGTGCGCGGTTCCCTGTACCTCGCGGTGTTGATCACGGCGACGATCTTCGCCGCGGCGACGGGCATTGTCGGCTCGTCGGTGACGCTGCTGGGCGTGATGGCGGCACCGGCAATGAAGCGCTCGGGCTACGACATACGGATGTCGGCCGGCGCGATCGCCGCCGGAGGCACGCTGGGCATCCTGATCCCGCCGTCGGTGATGCTGATCGTGATGGGACCCGTGGTCGGCGTCCCGGCGACCGATCTCTTCGCCGCCGCCGTCATCCCGGGCCTGATGCTGGCGCTGCTCTACATCGTCTATACGCTCGTTCGCAGCTACCTCGATCCGGCGCTGGGCCCGGCCCTGCCCCTTGACGAGCGGGCCGAATCGGTCGGCGAAGTGGTGCGCGAGCTCGTGTTCGGCATCGCGCCGGTCGTCGTCGTCGTCTTCGCGACGCTGGGCGTCATCCTGGCCGGCATCGCGACGCCCACGGACGCCGGCGCGGTGGGCTCATTCGCGGTGTTGCTGATGACGCTTGCCTACCGGCGCATGACGTGGGCGAAGTTCCGCAAGGCCGTCTACTCGACGCTGCTGACGTCCTGCATGATCCTGCTGCTCGTCGCCGCGTCCAATTACTTCGGCGCGGTGTTCTCGCGCCTGGGCAGCGCGACGCTGATCGCGGAGTCGCTGTTGCAGCTCGACCTGCCGCCCACCGTGATGCTGCTGCTGATCCTCGGGATCATCTTCGTGCTCGGCTGGCCGCTCGAATGGGTGCCGATCGTCCTGATCGTCGTGCCGATCATGCTGCCGCTCGTGCAGAAGCTCGGCATCGACCTCGTCTGGGTCTGCACGCTGGTCGCCGTATGCCTGCAAACGGCGTGGCTCTCGCCGCCGGTCGCGCTGTCCGCCTACTTCCTCAAGGGTGTCGTGCCGGACTGGGACCTGGGCGATATCTACGCCGGGATGA
>JANMBN010000380.1:0-4488 GCA_031360485.1 Betaproteobacteria bacterium
ATGCGCCATGCACTCGATTCGGCGATCACTCGAGGATCGCGCGCGGTTCTCGTCGGCACCGACTGCCCCGCGCTGGATGTGGCCTATCTCGCGCGGGCGGTCGCGGCCCTCGACGATCATGATGCGGTGTTCGGACCGGCGGACGACGGCGGGTACGTGCTGGTCGGGGTTTGCCGGTCCGTCGACGCGTTCACCGGGATCGCGTGGAGCACGCCCGCCGTCATGGCGGCGACCCGGGAAAAACTCGCGGCCCAGGACGTGACCTGGCAGGAATTGCCGACGCTCTGGGATGTCGATGGGCCGGCCGATCTCGCCCGCTGGGAGGCGTTTGCGCCGCCTTCCTCGCCCGCGCCGGCTCCCTCGTCCGCCGCCACCGCGTGATCGTGCGCAGGACGTGGCGCGTCGGATTTGCCGCAGCCTGGCTGTTGCTGGCGCCGATACCCGCATTCACCGCCGCCAACGATATCGTCGTCGGCGATTTCTCGCACGGGACGGTGGGGCCCGCGGTGCCGCGCGACTGGACTCCGGTCACTTTCCGCCAGATCGACCGCCACACGCGCTACACGCTCACGCGCGATGCGACGGCAGGCATCGTCATGTGCGCGGAGGCGAAAGCGTCGGCGTCGGGACTCGCGCGCCGGCTCGACCTGCCGGCGGCGCAATATCCGCTGCTGCGCTGGCGGTGGAAGGCGCAGAACGTGCTGGCGAAAGGCGATGTCACGCAGAAGACCGGTGACGACTACCCGGCGCGCGTCTATGTCATGTTCAAATACATACCCGAGCGCGTCCCGATCGGCGTGCGCCTCGAATACGCGACGGCGCGGCTGCTGTATGGCGAGTATCCGCCGCACGCGAGCATCGCCTACGTATGGGACACGCATGCGGCCGTCGAAACGACGGTACCGAATGCGTTCAGCGACCGCGCGCGGATGATCGTCGTCGAATCCGGGGCCGCGAGGCTCGGGCAGTGGCTCACCTACGAACGCGACATCGTCGCCGACTACCGCCGGGCCTATGGCGAGGAACCTCCGCCGATCGCCGGCATCGCGATCATGACCGATGCGGACAACACGGGAGAGTCTGCGGCCGCCTGCTACGGCGACATCGAACTGACGGCGCGTTAACAGCCCTTGGCAGCCGCCGGATTCGGCTTGTCCGCGCGCGCGCGCATCGCCGCCGCGGTCCGGTTCTCTACGCCGAGCTTCACGTAGATGTGCTCGAGATGCTTCTGGACCGTTCGGTGACTGACGCCGACAATCGCCGCGATCTGGCGGTCGCTCTTGCCCGCGGCGACCCAATCGAGTACTTCCCGCTCGCGGGGTGTCAGGGAACCGGACTTGATGCGCCCTACCCCCGCGCCGGACTGGCCACGCACGAGCAACAGCCACGCGGCATCGCCGCCCAGTTCCGGCAGCGCGCGCACGGTGACGATGCCTCGCGGGCCGGTGAGCGCTAGGGGCGCCAGCGCCGATCGCGGGGCATCGCTTGCCGCACCCTGCCGAAGCCAGGCGTCGATCGGGGCAGGCAACGCGGCACCCGTTCGCGGCCTGCCTCCCGGAAAAACGGATTCCAGCATCGCCACCGCGCGCGGCGACAATTCGCGGATCTGCCGTCGCCGGTCGAGGCGAACGATCGCCCAGTCGTCCGCCTTCGCGATTTCCTGCAGATCGGCAATGGCATCGGCGGCGCGCTGCAGCGCGACCGCGTTGCGGTACATGGCGGCGAGCCAGCCGCGCAGCCGGTCGAGCAGCACGATCTCGTCGTCGTCGAAATCGCGGCCCGCACGATTGAGCACAAAGCTGACGAGCGTGGTGCCGTCGACAAAGAGCGGCATCGCGACGACCTGGTCGATACCGATGCGCCGGTAATACTCGTTGTACAAGGCGCTCTTCCGGAATTCGCGCCTGCCGACGGAGTCCGAGATGCGGCGCGTGCCGCCGTCCGGATGCGCGCTGTGGAACCGAACCAGCGGGTGCGCGAAGAAATGCCGATCGAACGCGGCGATGTCGTCTGGCGCAAGCACGTGATCCGGACTGCCCACGACACGGCGCCGCCCGGTCTCGAGATCGCAGACCGACAGCGTCGTGAGATCGGAGGCGACGAGTCGCGGCAGTTCGGAGACGCCCAGGCGCGCGAACTCCTCCGCGTCGGCGCCCGCAGCGCCGATCAGATGCAGGAAGCCGGCGGCCTCACGCCGCGCGCGCCGGGTGCCGTGGCCCATCAGCCCTCCTCCCCCGTTCGGGGCACTGGGCGGCGTACGCGGAAATGCGTATTTCCCGCGCGCCGCACTCGGCCGAAAGTATACCCCGTGCGCGATCCGCCGCAATCCGCGGCACGCCATGCTTACGGAGGCCCCAAATGCGCAAGTACATCGATTGCCGCGAATTCCCGAGCGAAATGAACTGCACGGTCGCCTTGTCGGCCAACAGCGAGCAGGAACTCCTCACGGCGGCCGTTCAGCATGCCGTCGCGGTCCATGGCCACAAGGACACGCCGGAATTCCGCGCGCAGATCAAGCAGGCGTTCCGCGACGGCACGCCCCCGCTCTGACCGCGCTCAGGGATTCTTGCCGGCCGCCGCCGGCCTGCGCGTTTCCCTGGCGAGCGTGACGCTTGCCTCGTCCGGCAGCGGCACGCCGTTCTTGACCGCCGTGACCTCGGCCAGGATCGAAACCGCGATCTCGGGCGGCGTCCGGCTGCCGATGTATAGGCCGATCGGCCCGTGGAGCCGGGCGATCTCGTCGTCCGTGAGGTCGAACGCCTTCAGCCGCTGTCGCCGCTTCGCGTTGTTGGCCCGCGACCCCAGCGCGCCGACGTAGAACGCCGGCGACTTCAGCGCCTCGAGCAGCGCGAGGTCGTCGAGCTTCGGATCGTGCGTCAGCGCGATGACCGCGCAGCGCTCGTCGAGCTGCATGGCGACGACCGCATCGTCGGGCATCGTCCGCACGAGCGGTGCGCCCGCGACGTCCCAGGTCTCGCGGTATTCGGACCGCGGGTCGCAGACGGTCACCTGGTAGTCGAGGCCGCGCGCCATCTGCGCCAGGTACTTCGACAGCTGCGACGCGCCGATGACGAGCATCCGGTAACGCGGGCCGTGGATCGTCGTTAGAATCTTGCCGTCGAACGCGAGACCGTCGGGCACGCCTGCGCGCGCGACCGTCGCCGCGCCCGTGGCCAGTTCGAGACGGCGCGCGACGAGATGCCCCGATCCGATCGCGGCGAGCAACGTGGGGATACCCGACTCGTGCGTCAGCGGCTCCAGCACCAGCCGGATCGTGCCGCCGCAGGGGAGACCGAAGCGCCGTGCCTCGTCCGCGGTGACGCCGTACGTGACGACGTCGCAGGTCGTCGTGCGCAGCCCGTCCGCGCGCACGCGACCGACGATGTCGTCTTCGATGCAGCCACCCGACACCGAGCCCTCGACGAGGCCGTCGTCGCGTACGGCGAGCATCGCGCCGGGAGGCCGCGGGGAGCTCCCCCAGGTCTCGACGACGGTGACGAGCATCACCCGTCGGCCGGCGTCCAGCCATTCGGCGCACCGTTTCAGCACTTCGAGATCGACGCTGTCCATGATGTGCGGTCCTGGAAATGCTCCGTTCGCGGTCAGCCGCCCGCGCGCCGGAAGTACAGCTCGAAGCGCGCCAGAAACCGCTCGGTCTGGTCCGCGTTGCAGCCCGCGAGGTAGATTTCCACGTGCTGGCGCGGCAGCACGATCATCCCCAGCACGAGATCGTCGAGCCGTTCGAGCATGATGCGCCACTTTTGCCGCGGATCGAGCGGGCGGATTTCGCCGCCATCGACGCGAAACTCGGCATCACCGACCGCGGCCGGCAGGCTCCGCAGGAACGCATCGCGCGAGATCGTCATGTCCTGCGACAGTGCCAGGATCTCGCCGTCAGCCGCCGGCGATGGGCGGCCAGATCGCAAGTTCATCGTCGTCGCGCAACGCCCGCGTCGCGCGTTCGGCCGGGGGAATGTAGAAACCGTTGACGAGCACCAGGTGGCAAAGCTTCGGCGGCAGGTTCTGCTGCCCGATGACCTCGGCGATCGTGGTGCCTGCCGCAAGCGACAGCGGCAGCCGATGCGTGCGCCGTGCATCCGGCGGAAGATGGTCGGCGAGCGACGCGTAGAGCTTCAGCGTCACCTGCACCGGGCCGCCGGCCGTCACGCGGCAGCCTGGGCCCGCGCGATGTACGCTTCCGTAATCCGCAGCGGGTCCCGCAGAAGGCGTTCTTTCCACGGGCCGAGCTTGACACGGCCCTCTACCAGCCCGCGCACGACGCCGACGTGCTCGGTCAAACCGATCGCCGTCGCGCCGATCAGCACGTCACCGTTGAACTGCAGGCTCAGATACCGGAATTCGCGCTCGTCGATCAGCTCGGCGGACTGCCCGCCGGCCACTCCGGACCACTGGCCAAACGACGAGGAGACGAGGCCCAGCGTGTCCAGCACGTTGAGGGCAAGGCTGCCGTGCGAATCGACCCGCTTG
>JANMBN010000389.1:0-6735 GCA_031360485.1 Betaproteobacteria bacterium
CAGGCCACGGGTCGGACCGCCGCGACCCGAGACGTCCCGGACGAAGGCTAGCCTCAGGGCCGCAACTGGTCAAGTGGTATTACCAATTTCGGCGGGGCGGCGGGCTCCGACGCGGGCTCCGCGTCCGGTCGCGACGGGGGAGGGCCGGGGAATTCGGGCTCGATCGGCGCGATCGGCGGCGTACAATGCGCCGGTTCGTCGCCGCGCGTTGCCTCCCGCGGCCCCTCGCTGCCCGCGCTAAGCTCCGTCCCCGATGCCCGCCACGACGATCTCCGCGATCCGCGCCACGCCGGTCACCGTGCCATTGGAGGCGCCGATCCTGCACAGCAACGGCGCGCACTGGGGCCGGTTCGTGCGCACCGTCGTCGAGGTCGAAACCGCCGATGGATTTGTCGGGCTGGGCGAGATGGGCGGCGGCGGCGAGGACGCCTCGCGCGCGTTCGAGGCACTCGCCGGCTATCTGCGGGGACACGACGTCTTCCGGCTCGAGGCGATGCGCTTCGCGATCTGCAATCCGACGGCAAGCCTCTACAACAACCGCACGCAACTCCACGCCGCGATCGAGTTCGCGTGCCTCGACATCATCGGGCAGAAGCTCGGTGTCCCCGTGCACGCGCTGCTCGGCGGCAAGCTTCGCGACGCCGTCCCGTTCGCGAGCTACCTTTTCTTCCGCTATCACAATCCGGCGACGAAGCGCGGCGAAGTACGGACGGCCGAGCAGCTCGTCGCGCACGCCGTCGCGCTGCGGAAGAAGCACGGCTTTCGGGTGCACAAGCTCAAGGGCGGCGTCTACCCGCCCGCGTACGAGCTCGCGTGCTACCGCGCGCTCGCCGCGGCGCTTCCCGGCGACCGTTTCCGCTACGACCCGAACAGCGCGCTGTCGCTCGCCGACGCGATCGATTTCGGCCGCGGGATCGAGGACTTGCGCAACGACTACTTCGAGGACCCCGTCTGGGGCATGCCGCAGCTCGCCCGGCTCAAGGAATTCGTGCCGATCCCGATCGCCACCAACACCGTCGTCGTCAATTTCGAGCAGCTCGCGGCGAACATCGAGATGCGCGCCGTCGACGTGATCCTGCTAGACACGACGTTCTGGGGCGGCATCAGGCCGTGCATCAAGGCGGCGGGCGTCTGCGAGACGATGGGGCTCGGCGTCGCCGTGCACAGCTCGGGCGAGCTCGGCATCCAGCTCGCGACGATGCTGCATTTGGGCGCGGTGCTGCCGAACCTCGGGTACGCGGCGGACGCGCACTACCACCATCTGACCGACGATGTGATCGCCGGCGGCAAGATGAAATACCGGAATGGCGCGATCAGCGTTCCCGACGGACACGGGCTGGGAATCGCCCTCGACCGCGACAAGCTCGCGCGCTATCACGACCTCTATCGCGAGTGGGGCGGTTACCCCTATGATCGCGATCCCGGACGCCCCGGCTGGTATGCGACCGTGCCCAATCGCGACTGGGCCGACCCGGGCAAATCGGTGACGCCTCGCCTGCACCCGTGACGCGGAAGCCATTGCATCGACCAACACGAAAGGGACTCGCACCATGACCGGACGACTCGCAGGCAAGATGGCGCTGATCACGGCCGCGGGGCAGGGCATCGGCCATGCGACCGCGGTGGCGATGGCCCGGGAGGGCGCGCAGGTCTGCGCGACCGACGTCAATCCGAAGCTGCTCGAAAAGTACTCCGGCGTCGCGGGCGTGTCGCCGCGGGTCCTCGACGCGCTCGACGACGACGCCATCGCGAAGCTGACCGGCGAACTTCCCCCGCTCGACATCCTGTTCAACTGCGCCGGCTACGTCCACCACGGGACGATCCTCGACTGCGCGCCCAAGGACTGGGACTTCAGCTTCAACCTCAACGTCCGGGCGATGTACGTGACGATCCGGTGCGCATTGCCGAAGATGCTCGAAAAGTACGAGCAGAGCGGGCGCGGCGCCAGCATCATCAACATGAGCTCGATCGCGTCGAGCCTGAAGGGGCTGCCCAACCGCTTTGCCTACGGCGCGTCGAAAGCGGCGGTGATCGGTCTCACCAAGGCGATCGCCGCCGATTTCGTGACCAAGGGCATCCGCTGCAATGCGATCGGTCCCGGAACCGTGGACACGCCATCGCTCGCCGATCGCATCAACGCGTTTCCGGATCCCGTGGAAGCGCGCAAGATGTTCATCGCGCGGCAGCCGATGGGTCGGCTCGCGAAACCGGACGAGATTTCGCCGCTCGTCGTTTTTCTGGCCTCCGACGAAAGCGCATTCATGACCGGCAACATGTACTCGTGCGACGGCGGAATGACCATCTGAAGGAGGGGGCAAGCTTCGCGCCCTTTCCAATCGACCAACCTGGGAGAGAACCATGAAACTCGTACGCTACGGCCCCGCCGGCAAGGAAAAGCCCGGCCTCATCGACGCCGACGGCAAACTGCGCGACCTTTCGAGGCAGGTGAAGGACATCGACGGTGCTGCGCTCGCGCCGGCGCAACTCGCCAAGCTCAGGAAACTCGACCCGAAACGGCTGCCGCTGGTCAAAGGCCGGCCGCGGCTTGGACCCTGTGTCGCGACGCCTTCGAAATTCGTCGCCATCGGCCTCAACTTCAGCGATCACGCCAGGGAAACCGGCTCGCCGATCCCCGAGCATCCGGTCGTCTTCTTCAAGTCGACGACGTGCATCGTCGGCGCCAACGACAACGTGATGATCCCGAAGGACTCGACGCAGCTCGACTGGGAGGTCGAGCTCGGTGTGGTGATCGGCCGGACGGCGCGGCACGTCGCCGAGAAGGACGCCCTAAGGTACGTGGCGGGCTATTGCGTCGTCGACGACGTCTCCGAGCGCGATTTCCAGCTGAAGAAGAGCGCGAGCCAGTGGAACAAGGGCAAGGGCTGCGACACGTTCGGGCCGCTGGGGCCGTGGCTCGTCACCGCCGACTCGGTCAAGGATCCGCAGAATCTCGCGATGTGGCTCGACGTCAACGGCCAGCGCCGGCAGACCGGGAACACGAAGACGATGATCTTCGGCGTCGCTGCGCTCGTCGCCGACGTCTCGAAGTACATGACGCTGCTTCCGGGCGACGTGATCACCACGGGCACGCCTCCGGGCGTCGCCCTGGGGATGAAACCGCCGCAATGGCTCAAGGCCGGCGACGTCATCACCCTCGGCATCGACGGTCTCGGCGAGCAGAAGCAGAAAGTTGTCGCGTTCAAGCGCGGGCGCTGATCCGGGTTCGCGCGCGACGCCGGCATGAGCCCCGACAACGCAAGCCGCATCGAAGTCCTCTTCCCTGAGATCGACCCGTACGCCACGGGCCGGCTCGCGGTCGACGGCCGGCACACGCTGTACTGGGAAGCCTGCGGCAACGCCAACGGCGTTCCGCTCGTGTTCCTGCACGGCGGTCCCGGCGGGGCGTCGCTGCCGCACCACCGCCGCTATTTCGATCCGGCGTTCTGGCGCGTCGTGCTTTTCGACCAGCGCGGCGCAGGCCGCTCGACGCCGATGGCGGAGCTTTCGGACAATACGACGCAGCATCTGGTCGCCGATCTCGAGCGGCTGCGCGCCTATCTCGGAATCCCGAGGTGGCTGCTGTTCGGCGGCTCGTGGGGATCGACGCTGGCGCTCGCATACGCCGAGGCGCACCCGAAGCGCTGTCTCGGGCTCGTGCTGCGCGGAATTTTTCTCGCGCGCCCATCCGAGCTCGAATGGTTCATGTACGGGATGCGCACGGTGTTCCCCGAAGCCTGGCGCGCCTTCTCCGAATTCCTTCCGCCTGCCGAGCGGGGAGACCTCCTCGGCCATTATTACCGCCGCCTCACCGATCCCGATCCCGCAATCCACCTGCCGGCCGCGCACGCCTGGGACCGCTACGAGGGGGCGTGTTCGAAGCTGTTGCCGCCGCCGGATGCTTCGGCGGGCTTCGACAGCGACGCCTCGGCGCTCGCGATCGCGCGCATCGAGGCGCACTACTTCGTCCACCAGGCATTCCTCGACGAAAACGAGCTGCTCGAGAACATCGGCCGGATCCGCCACCTGCCCTGCACGATCGTGCAAGGACGCTATGACGTCATCTGTCCGCCGGTGACCGCCGACGCACTCGTCCGCGCGTGGCCCGAGGCCGAGTACATCGTCGTTCCCGACGCCGGCCACTCGATACGCGAGCCGGGGATCGCGCGCGAACTCGTCGCCGCCGTAAGACGGATGCAGGAGAAGGTCGCGCGCTAAGGCGTGCGGCCATTGGCCGCCGCCCCTTCCGAGCGCTCCGTGCGCAGGGGTTGCCGCCGGTATAATCGGGTGGACTCCCGCCATGTCCGCCCCCCAGGTCTCATCAGCATCGTCGCCATGCGGCAAAGAGCGGCGCGATGCCGCGTGCCGGGGCGCGTCGCGTGGTTGCCGGGATGCGCGCCGGCTCCGCGTTCCGGCGGCAAGTGATATCGCGCGTCTCCTGGCCGGAGCCGCATTCGCCACCGCGATGATCGTCGTTCCGGCCACGGCGTCGGCACAGGCCGCGGCGGGAAACACTGCCGAGACATCCGGCCGCGCCGCGCCGGCGCCGGCAAACCGTCCGGGGATCGGACTCGTTCTTTCGGGCGGCGGCGCACGCGGGCTCGCGCACATCGGCGTGCTGAAGGTACTGGAGGAGCTGCGCGTGCCCGTCGACTACATCACCGCGACCAGCATGGGCGCGATCGTCGGCGGTCTCTACGCGTCGGGCGTGTCGGCGCGCGAGATGGAACGGATGGTCACCTCGCTCGACTGGCCGTCGTTCTTTTCGGACCAGCCGCCGCGGCGCGAACTCTCCGTGCGGCGCAAGGACGAGGATGCGCAGTACACGATCCCGCTCGAGCTCGGCTTCCGCGATTTCTCGTTCCGGCTTTCCAAGGGCGCGCTGTCAGGGCAGAACCTGGAGCTGCTGCTGCACGGGCTCACGTGGCGCGACGACGACGTCGGGAGCTTCGACAAGCTGCCGATTCCGTTCCGCGCCGTCGCGACCGACCTCGTCGACGGCAAGGAAGTCGTCTTCGACCGCGGTCCGCTGTACATCGCGATGCGCGGCAGCATGTCGGTGCCGGGGATTTTCGCGCCGCTCGACGTCGGCGGCCGGATGCTGGGCGACGGGGGGCTGGTGAAGAACCTTCCCGTCGACGTCGTGAAGGCGATGGGCGCCGAGATCGTGATCGCGATCAACATCGGGACGCCGCTGATGACGCGCGAGCAGCTGTCCTCGTTCCTGGGCATCGCCGAGCAGTCGATCAACATCCTGACCGAGCAGAACGTGCGAACGCAGCGCGCGCTGCTCGTCCCTTCGCGGGACGTGCTGATCGAGCCCGACCTCGGCGCCCTCTCGGCGTCCGACTTCGAAAAAGGCGCGACCTTCATCGAGCTGGGGGAGAAGGCGGCGCGCGCGGCCGCCGGCGCCCTTCGCCACTATGCGTTGTCCGCCGATGCATACGCCGCCTATCGCGACACGCTGCGCCGCCCGCATGGGCTGGCCAGCCTGGAGCTCACGTTCGCCGGCGTTCGCGGCACCGAGATCACGAATCCAGAGGTGCTGCAGGCGCAAGTTGGCCTCGCGCCGGGCGCGAAGCTCGACCTCCAGGCGGCGCAGAGGGACATCGCCACGCTCTACGGACGGGGCGACTTCGAGCGCATCGAGTACCGCCTGATCGACGTGCAACGACAGCGAGGCGTCGAGTTCTACGTCGCGGAGAAGCCCTGGGGGCCGAATTTCCTGCTGTTCGGCGTCGGCTTCGCGTCGGACACGCAAGGCGAGAACATGTTCGGTCTGCGCGCGCGCCACAAGCGCATCTGGCTCAACTCCCTCGGCGCGGAATGGATCAACGATGTCGAAGTTGGCACGACGAATCGCTTCTCCTCCGCGCTCTACCAGCCGCTCAATCTGGCGCAGACCGTGTTCCTGTCGGCCTACGGCTCCATCGCCGGCGTGCCGGAAAACGTTTTCGTCCGGGGGGTCAAGGTCGCGGGGTACGACGTGCTCGACGAGCGCGCCGGGCTCGACATCGGCTACGCGACCGGCGCGTGGGGCGACATTCGCATCGGCCCGCAATACGCCCACCAGCGCGCGGATCCCACGGTGTCGCTGCCCGCGTTACCCGCAGCCCGGCGCGATGAATGGGGGGTCGCGTTCCTCGGCCGCATCGACACCCAGGACAACACGTTCTTCCCGCGCAGCGGCCTCCGCGCGAGGGTGTCCGCGTTCTCCGGAACGCAACGGCAGGAAGGCGCGAACCGCAACGTGTCGCGCGCAGAGGTCGACGTTCATCAGTCGATCCCGGTCGGCGAACGCGATGCGATCAACCTGGGTGTGCGCCTGGCGGCAACCAACCGGTTCGATCCAGCTCATCTCGGCAACTTCCGCCTCGGCGGGTTTCTCGATATTTCCGGGCTGCGCACAAGCGAAATCGAGGGGTCCTATCTCGCTCGCGCGCGCATCGTGTATCTGCACCGGATGGGCAACCTGCCCGTGTTCGGCAACGCGTACTACGCCGGCGCCTCGCTCGAGATCGGCAACGCGTGGCGGCAGAGAAGCGCCATCTCGCTGGACGACACCTACAAGGCGGGAAGCGTTTTCCTTGCCGCCGACAGCCCCCTCGGGCCTTTCTACGTCGCGTGGGGCCATGCGTCTCGCGGCGAATCGACCTGGTACCTGCTCCTGGGCCGTCCATGAGCCTTCCGCCGGGCCGCCCCAAGGAAGGCGACGTCCCTCTCGGAGGGACCGCGCGC
>JANMBN010000396.1:0-2772 GCA_031360485.1 Betaproteobacteria bacterium
TGGTCAGCGAGCGGGATCACTTTTTCGGTACTTGATTGCAGATAACGCCCTTGGACGCTCAGATGTACCGACTCAACGGAGCCCGTCTTCTACGGGCGCTACGACCGGAGTCTCGAACCCTACCGCGGTACGTTTGCCGCCGGGTGCGCGGTACCGCTGATGGCGCATCACCGCAGCGTGCCAAAACCTATGGCCAAGCGGAACGATAGAACTTTTCGAACCCTCGCAAGAGAGGGCGATGGCTCAGGGCCGGTCGAACGAACGCAGGGACTCCTCGGCGGTGACGATCTGAGAGTTAATTCGGCCCTTTAGGCTGAGTAGGTCCCGGTCACTGGTAACAACATCGTCGGCATTACCGAAAACGGCGAGTTGGGCGGTTCCAAAATGCACCTGCTTCTCGCCTGACGCGCCGGAAACATCGCGACGTCTACGCGAAGCTGACCGACAGGCTCCCGAATTCGCCGTAGCTCGCGCTGACTTCATCGCCGGGAAACACCGGGACGGGCACGACAGCGGTTCCGGTGGTTACGACCTGGCCGGCTGCCAGGGTGAGACCGAGCCCCGACAGCTCGTTGACGATCCATGTGAGCGCTCGCCTGGGGTCGCCCAGGACGTTGGCCCCCTTGCCTTCGTGTCTCGACTTGCCCGCCACGACCACGGACACTCGACGCGCGGCGAGGTCGACGTGACGCCAGGGCTCGCTCACCGCCGGTCCGAGAATGAACAGGTTGGCGCAGGCGTCGTCCGCGATGAGCTGCGGTGCACCCACCACGGTGAAATCGTCGTAACGCGAGTCCGGAATCTCGATCGCCGGATGGAGCGTCGCCACGGCGGCCATGACCTCATCGACCTCATAGGGCGCGGAGCGCGGCGGCAGGTCCGCGCCAATCCGGAACGCGATCTCGACTTCGACGACGCGCATGAGACTCGTCGCGAGCGACACCGTCGCGCCGTCCTCGATGACCATTTCGGCGAGCAGGCGCCCCGCCAGCGGGCCGTCGACGTTGATGTGCCGCTGCCCCGCCGCGCTGGTGGCGGCGATCTTCCAGCCGAACAACGGGGCCGCGCTCCGGCCTTCCCATTGCGCCTGGATGGCGTAGCCCTCAGCGCGTGTGGCGGGTCGCATCTCGCCGGGAATCTGATCGAGACGGGTCCCGGCATCCCAGTGATGCACGAGCAGCTGCGCCGCGGCCTTTGCGCGTTCAGGAGCGATCATCGCGGCCCTGACCTTAGCGCCTGCGGGGGTCGTCCGCAAGCTGCAAACGCGCTGGTCCAGGGCGATCGTCGACGCGTGCTGGCCATGTGAGTTTTTCGCCTACCCCTCCGATTTCATATCGTTTGCGCGGCCCTCGTACCCACCCTACGATACCTCCCCAGTCACCGATGACGGTTGCGAATCCCGACACGGTGCAGGATGCTCCATCGACTCAACAACGGAGGCGAATCATGCTGAAGAAGGAAGTGGCTCGTGGCCCGGGCGGGCCGATCGTTGTCATGGATTCGATCACGAAGGTCACGCCCGCCGACGTGGGCGCCGTCGTTGTCTCGGCGTCGCACGGTGGAGCAAGCTCCGGCGAGTTCGCGCTCGAGGTTCCGCTGAAGGCGGTGTTCTTCAACGATGCGGGCGTCGGCAAGGACGATGCCGGCATCGCGGCGCTGGCGATGCTTCAGGCGAAGAACGTCGCGGCGGGCACGGTCAGCCATACGAGCGCCCGCATCGGCGATTCGCAGGATATGTGGGATTGCGGCGTGATTTCGTATGTGAACGACGCGGCTCGCAAGGTCGGGCTGACGCCGGGTCAACCGCTGCGCGCCGCGTTGAAATCGTTGGTCGG
This sequence comes from Betaproteobacteria bacterium, assembly GCA_031360485.1. GTDB lineage: Bacteria > Pseudomonadota > Gammaproteobacteria > Burkholderiales > Casimicrobiaceae > CAIWHR01. The sequence goes on from JANMBN010000396.1 coordinate 1,836, forward strand.
CGCGTAGCCGCAAATCTTTCAACAGAGGAGGAGAGAGCCATGAGAACGTCAATCAAGCTGTTGCTGGTGTGTGCCGTCGTTGCCCCGTCGCTCGTCGCAGCGGGCGCTGCAAGCGCTGCCGACGTCAAGGAGCGGACGATCAGACTGAGTTACGTGACGACCAAGGACAGCCCATACGGGCTTGGTGTGGAGAAGTTCGCCGAGATCGCCGCCAAGAAGAGCGACGGCAAGATCAAGATCAAGGGCTTTTCCGACGGTCAGCTCGGCGCCGAAGTCCAGTCGATCTCGGCCGCGCAGGGCGGCGTGCTCGACATGGTGATCGCGTCCACCGCGGCTGCTTCCGGTAACGTCAAGGAATTCGCGCTGTTCGACTTCCCGTTCCTGTTCAGCGAAGACAAAGAGGTCTACGCGGTGCTCGACGGTCCTGTCGGCACGCAGCTCCTGAACAAGCTTTCCGACAAGGGCCTCGTCGGCCTCTGCTACTGGGAAGTCGGCTTTCGCCACGTGACCAACAGCAAGCATCCGGTTACGAAGCTCGAGGACTTCCGCGGGCTGAAGATCCGCACGATCCAGAACCCGGTGTTCGTCGACGTTTTCACCGCGTTGGGCGCCAATGCAACGCCGATGGCGTTCACCGAAGTCTATACGGCCCTGGAAACGAAGGCGCTCGACGGTCAGGAGACGCCGTACAACGTCATCTACACCAGCAAGTTCTACGAGGTCCAGAAGTACGTCAGCGCCACCAAACACATCTACGGGCCGGGCGTCGTGCTCGTCGGCAAGAAGTACTGGGACCAGCTGAGCGGCGACGAGAAGAAGATCCTGCAGGAAAGCTGCGCCGAGGCGCGCGACTACGAGCGCAAGGTCAGCCGCGATCTCGACGCCAGGGTGCTGGGCGAAATGAAGGCGAAGGGCCTCGTGGCCAATGAAATCGCGC
>JANMBN010000440.1:0-6581 GCA_031360485.1 Betaproteobacteria bacterium
GCCGTGGTCGTAGCGGATGCCGTAGCCGTGGGCCGGTATCCCGAGCGACGCCATGCTCTCCATGAAGCAGGCGGCGAGCCGGCCGAGGCCCCCGTTGCCGAGGGCGGCGTCGGGCTCGAGCTTGCGCAGGCGGTCGAGGTCCACGCCGAGGTCACGCAGCGCCTCGCGCGCCGTCGCCGTGAGGCCGAGGTTACCCAGCGCGTCGAATAGCAGGCGCCCGATCAGGAATTCGAGCGAAAAGTAGTAGACGCGCTTCCGGCCGTCGCGGTAGGTCCTGCGGGTGGCGTCCATCCAACGGTCGACAATGCGATCGCGCACGACGAGCGCCGTAGCGACGAACCAGTCGTGTTCCTGCGCATGCGCCGGGTCCTTGCCGACCATGTAGGTGAGCCTGTCGAGGACCGATTGTCCGAACGCGGCGGGGCTGTCGGTCGCCGGGGCTCCGGTGGCAATGGCGGTGTACGGCAGAACGAGAGGAGCGGCTTCGCTGGGCTCAGGCATCTCGGAATGTTCCGTTGGGCGGCCGCGCCCGGGGTTGCCGTGCGGGCGCGGAACGCGTGCCGGCGAAGGGCGAGGCGGCCATTATGGCGCGGCGGGGGTCGATTGGATTGGGGTGACGGCTCTTGTCGCGCGCCGATCTGCCGAACATCGGCACGTCAGGGATAAAGTCTACAGGGCGCCGCCGCGATCCGGGCGCCGCGGTCGAGGGCTTTTCGCGATGCATGCCCGGATTGGTGTCGCCGCGAACAGGGGGCGCACTGTGGCATATTGCGTCAGCCGCGCAAGGCCCCGACGGCAGGCCGGGGGCTTTGCGCGCAGCGAAAAGGCATCCGCCATGGACCCGAACCGCATGAGGCTGGGCATCGATCTCGGCGGGACCAAGATCGAAATCGTTGCCCTCGATCCCGGCGGCGCCGAGCTCCTGCGGCGCCGCATTCCGACGCCACGAGGCGACTATGCCGCGACGCTCGGTGCGCTCGCGCATCTCGTCCGCGATGCCGAGCGCGTACTCGGCGGGCAGGGCACGATCGGCATCGGCATGCCAGGCTCGATTTCGCGCGCGACGGGCCTCTTGCGCGGCTCGAACTCGGTTTGCCTCAACGGCCAACCCATCAAGCGCGATGTCGAGGACGCCCTCGGCCGCGAGGTGCGCATCACGAACGACGCCAACTGCTTCGCGCTGTCGGAGGCGAGCGACGGCGCGGGCCGGGGTGCGAGCGTCGTCTTCGGCGCGATCCTCGGCACGGGCGTCGGGGCCGGCATCGTCGTGCACGGCCGCATACTCGACGGCCCGAACGCGATTGCGGGCGAATGGGGTCACAACCCGCTGCCGTGGCCGCGGGACGACGAGCGGCCGGGCGACGCTTGCTTCTGCGGAAGATCGGGCTGCATCGAGACCTGGTTGTCCGGCCCCGCAATCGAGCGCGATCACCGGCTCGCGACGGGCGCGAGCGTGACCGCGCACGATATCGCTGCGGGCGCGGAAGCGGGCGACGCGCGTTGCGCAGCGACGCTTTCGCGCTACGAGGAGCGGCTCGCCCGCGCGCTGGCGCACGTGATCAACATCCTCGATCCCGACGCGATCGTTCTGGGCGGAGGGATGTCGAACGTCGATCGGCTCTATGCGAACGTGCCGAAGCTCTGGGGCCCGTGGGTGTTTTCCGACCGCGTCGATACGCGGATTCTCCGCAATGTGCACGGCGATTCGAGCGGTGTGCGCGGTGCGGCCTGGCTTTGGGGCGACGCATAGCGCTGGCCGATGGCTCGGCGCGAACCCCGCGCGGAACAGGGGCGCGCGGCGAGGCGAATTCCGCGCGAAAAACGTTTTTGCGCAGGGTTTTGATCCCCGTCAAATCGGCGCCTTGCAACGCGCGCACGGTGGCACAAAATTAACATCGGGGAAGGGTCCGAGGGTTCGGGTCCGGAACCAAGGATGCTGCAGAAGGAGGGCAACATGAACAACCTCGTATCGTATGATCCGTTCGTCGATACAGGCGTCGATGAGTTGTTCCGCGGTTTCTTCAAGCCGGTCCGGATGGAGGGTACTCGCACCCCGGTCACCATCAAGATGGACGTGACCGAGACGGGTGACGGCTACCTGGTCCACGCCGAAATGCCGGGCGTGAAGAAGGGCAACATCAACGTCGAAATCGAGGGCAACCAGGTCACGATCACCGCCGAAGTGAAGCGTGAATGGGAAAAGAAGGAAGGCGACAAGATGCTGCGCAGCGAGCGGTATTTCGGCAATGTCTATCGCAGCTTCACGCTGCCGTACGAGCTCGACGAGGCGAAGAGCCTGGCGAAGTATGACGGGGGCGTGCTCGAACTGAAGCTCGTCAAGAAGGCAGGGGTCGCGGGCAGGAAGCTGCCGGTCATGTGACCTGTCGGCCGGGGAAGCGGGTTCGCGCTTCCCGGCGCGGCGTTTGCAAGGAAGGGCCTCCTCGCGGGGGCCCTTTTTTGCTGCGGGCGACAACGATGGCCCCCTCGCGGATCCGAGTCCGGTGGCTGGCCCGCCGCATTCGGCCTTGCGAACTCGTGTCCGTGCGCGCCGCGGTGTGTTTCAATGGCGTCAATGCTGCTCGAAGAGGGCATCCGGGGGAGGCGACGATGCACGCGGTGACGCTGGTCGATGCGTTGAAGCGCATGTTGAAGGGGAGGGGGATGACCTATGCCGCCGTCGCGGCCGGCCTCGAAATGAGCGAGGCGAGCGTGAAGCGGATGTTTTCCCGCCGTGATTTCACGCTGCAGCGCCTCGAGGACGTGTGCCGTGTCGCCGGCGTCGATTTCGGCGAGCTCGTCCATGAAGTGACGGTCGACGAGGCCGGAATGACCCACCTCACGGTTCAGCAGGAAGAGGAGATCGTCTCCGACCCGAAACTCATGCTGGTGGCGCTGTGCGCGGTCGGCAACTGGACGCTGGAGCAGATCGTCGACACCTACGACATTTCTCAGGCGGAATGCCTCCGCTACCTGACGCGGCTCGACCGGCGCAAGATCGTCGAGCTGCAGCCGGGCAACCGGATTCGCCCCCTGATCAGCCGCACGTTCTCGTGGCTTCCCGACGGACCCATCCAGCGCTACTTCCGTTCGCGGGTCGAAGCCGAGTACCTTTCGAGCAAGTTCGACCGGCCGGGCGAGTTGTTTCTGTTCGTGAGCGGGATGCTGTCGCGCGCGAGCACCGCGGAACTGATCGCGCGCATGCGCAGGGTCGTCGGAGATTTCCGTGACCTCCACAGTGCCGATCGAACGCTGCCCTTGCCGGAGCGGCACGGGACGAGCTTGCTGCTCGCGATCCGGCCGTGGGAGCCGCGCGCCTTCCGCTCGATCCGCCGCGAGGGCCGCGATCCCGTGCCCGCCGGCCGGTTGCTCTATCCGATGCAAGACGCCGGCGCTCCGTCGGTGGGGAAACGCCGCCCGCGCGCTTAGCGTCCGGCGCCGGGACGGTCCGCACCGAATCGCGCGCGCGCCGCCCGGCGAGCGGAGTAGCGTGGCACGCAACCCGCGGTAGCTCGGCGCACCACTTCGCATATCCCGCTGGACACGTCCTGCCACCAGGAGGGATCGTGGCCTCGCGGGCACATGCCCGCTTGCCAAAGCTAGGAAGACACCATGCTCGGTATCTCCAATCGGCTCGCCGTCACCGCCACCGGTGCGACGATCGTCCTGACGGGTTGCTACATTGTCCCGATCGCACCCGATGGCAGTCCCCTTTATCCCTATCCCTATCAGTACCCGGCTCCACCTCATGTTGCCGGTGCGCCCGCGCCCGCCATCGTCGGCGGCCCCGCGCCCGCGGTGCTCCAGGCGCGTCTGTATCCGGCCAACGAGATTGCGTCGCAAACCGGAATGATTGCCGGTACCGTGACCAATATGATGACCGGCAAGGGCCGGTTTCAGATGGACTACAAGGGCGAACTCCTCACCGGCGAGGCAACACGCGTGTCCGGCGACGAGCGGCGCGGCGTCGCCAGCGCGTACGGTATGCGCGGAACGTACATGAGTTGCGAATACCGGATGACGTCCGCCTACCAGGGCGCAGGCACGTGCACGATGTCGACCGGCGCGCAGTACCAGGTCCATCTCGGCGGCTGAGTTTGCGCCGCGTCAGGCCGGATCGTGACCAACGGGTCGTGACTTTGTAACGCCCCCGGGCGGGCGCGCGGCCGCCCCGGGGGCAACGCAGCGCGCGCAACGGCCGCGCGCCCGCTGCATCGATCGAGTCCGGTCAGGTCTCCTTCATTCGCCGGTCGCCGCCTGCAACCGATACAGCCGCGCCTCGCCAAATTGCTTGGCGAGCGGCATCGCGCCGATGTAGTTGCAGCTGAAGCGGCCTTCCTCTTCCGCGCCCAGCGACGCCGCAAATGCCTCGGTGACGAAGATATGCCCTGGCCGCACGATCGGCTCGAGGCGGGCCGTACGGTTCACGTGCGTTCCGTAATAAGCCGTCTTGCCCATGACCGGATCGTGCGTCCGCAAGACGGGCCCGGTGTGGAGGCCGATGCGCGCGGCGGTTTCCCGGGCGAGCCCCATCGCCTGCCAGTCGACCCGGCTCAGCGCCTGCTGCAAACGGACGGCGAACTCCGCAGCATGGCTCGGCCGCTCGAAGACCAGGTACAGGCCATCGCCGAGCGTATTGGCGTCGACGGCCGGATGTTCGAGCGCATCGAGAATGGTCTTGCAGGTTCCGAGAAACACTTCCACGAAGCGTGGCGTGTACTGCTCCGGCAACCGGGAAAAGCCGCTGATGTCGGCAAAGAGCAGGCTCTTCAGGCTTCGTGCCGAACCGGTCGGCGCGGATCGCTTGGCGGGAGCTGGCGCATCATCGGTTTCATGCTCGCGCCGAACGCTGCCCCGCAGCGCTGCGAGATCGATGTTTTCGACCTGCCCGCCTCGGCGTGACCAGGCCTGCGCGGTCGCCGTGGTGCCTCCCGCAAGTCCGCGCGATTCGCCGTCGCGGACGGTCAGCATCAGGGGCTGCGTCGATAATTCGTGGGCCCGCAGGAAGGCCAATCCCTGAATCAGGTTCCCCGCATGCTCGAACAGCACGTCGTCGCCCAGGAACGCCTCTTCGGTGGCGAGTGTGACCTGGCTCGCGCGGCCGAGCGCGCGCTCGAAGCGCGCGGTCCACGTGCCGCCGGCAAAGCCGACGCTCGTCTCGAGGTAATCGGCTGGTGCGAACGGCAACACGACATGCGTTTGCATGCCCGCATCCTGCATGGCCTCGAGAAAAAGAATGTCGGCGCCGCACGCGGCCTGCGCGTAGCCGATCGAGGGCCCGAGGCTCGCGAGTTTGTTGCGCAGGGCAGACGCCACTTTCGCTTCGAGGCTCGCGGGGAATCGGGGTGATGTCCTGGCCGGGTGATCGATCATATGTCCCGAAAAGGCGATGACGCGCGGCGCCGGAACGGCGTCGAGCAGGTCACGAGCGGCGGTCGAACCGATCAGCCGAAGCTGCCGGCGCATCACGGCGATATCGCCGAAACGGTTTCCGACAAGGCGATGCGCGTCGGCGTAGCTCGCGCGCGCCGCATCGACCTCCCCGAGGAGCAAGTGGGCTTCGCCGCGGCTCGCGTGGTGCCAGTGATCGCCGGTCGGCCCCATCGTCGACAGCGCCTGCCGCGCGAGGGTGCGTGCCAGCGCCGGGTCGCCGGAGAGCATCGCCAGCGTGGCGGCGTTCACCGCCGGATAGGCCGAGCCGCTGATGCCGAAGGCGCGCCGATAGCAATCGATTGCCACGCGGGCGAAACCGCGGGCCGCCGCCGTGGTCCTATCGGTGGCGGCGGCAAAACGCTCCTTGGCGATCCGTCCCGCGAGGCTCCACGCCTCGGTGGCCAACGGGCTGCTGCCGAGCTGCTCGCAATCGACCTGCGCCAGCCATTGTTCGGCTTCTCCGATCGCGCCCATTCGTGCCGAGGCGAGAGCGCCGAGGTAATGGAGCTCGGCCGAGTGCGGGTCGCCGACCGCGACTTTGCGTGCTAGGTCCAGGGCCTCGGTATTGAGGCCGCCATCGAGCGCTTCGCGGATCTTCGATGCGGTGTTGCTCAACGTGGACCCCTGCCTCGGCCGTATGACGGTGGGGACGCGAATCCCGATTGCATGTCCTGCCCGGTTGCGCAACGCCCGCGCACCGGCTGGATTTTACGCGCCTCGATCGCCAGCGGCGGCGCCATCGCGTGAAACCGGCGCATCGGAGCAGCGCAAGCGGGTATTGTTTCCAAAACGGGTGAAATGGCTTATCTTGACGGCGCGTCGCGGCCCGGCGGCGGGGCCGATGCAGCCGGGCTGTCCAGGCGCGAATTCATGCGCGTTGTCCAATGTTGAAACGCGTCACCACGGAGGTGCATTCGATGGCAGGCCAGGCAGTTCCCGTTCTCGGGGCGAAAATCGGCTCTCGGCCATGAGCAGCGTGCTCTCGCTGCAGCAGCCCGTGGCGCGATTGGACGAGGATGCCTGGGAGGATCTGCTCAACTTCATCGAGGAACGCCGCGTCATCCCCATCATCGGTCCCGAGCTCCTGAAGGTCGAGACCGAAGCCGGACCGCGGCTGCTGTACGACTGGATTGCCGAGAAGCTCGCCGCCA
>JANMBN010000442.1:0-2034 GCA_031360485.1 Betaproteobacteria bacterium
CGTCGTCATCTCGGTGCTGCTGCTGGCTGCGTTCGCCAACGTGCTCGCGCCCTATTCGCCGACCCTGACCAACAACGCGGCATTCCTGCAACCACCGGCATGGCAGACGGGCGGCACCTGGGCGTTTCCGCTCGGCACCGACGCCATCGGGCGCGACATTCTCTCGCGGCTCATATACGGCGCGCGCCTGTCGCTGCTGATCGGCATCGCGGTCGTCGCGCTTTCCATCGTCGTCGGCATCGCGCTCGGGCTGGTGGCGGGATTCTTTCGCGGCGTGACCGAGATCGCGATCATGCGGCTGATGGACATCATCCTCACGCTGCCGAGCCTCCTGCTCGCGATCGTCATCGTCGCCATCCTCGGGCCCGGATTGATGAACGCGATGCTCGCCGTGGCGGTGGTCGTGTTGCCGCACTACGTCCGCATCACGCGGGCCGCCGTGATTTCGGAGACGTCGAAGGATTACGTCACCGCGGCGCGGGCGAACGGCGCCAGCCGGCTGCGGCTGATGTTCAATGAGGTGCTCCCCAACTGCGCCGCGCCGCTCATCGTGCAGGCCTCCCTCGGCGTCTCCACCGCCATCCTCGACGCCGCGGCGCTTGGGTTCCTCGGCCTCGGCGCTCAACCGCCGGCATCCGAGTGGGGAACCATGCTGGCCGACGCGCGCGAGTTCGTGCTGCGGGCGTGGTGGGTCGTGACCTTCCCGGGATTGATGATCCTGGTGACGGTGCTGGCCTTCAACTTGCTGGGCGACGGGCTGCGCGACGCGCTCGACCCGAAGCTCAAACGCTGACGCAATCGCATGGCGCTGCTCGAAATCGAGGATCTGCATGTCGATTTTCCATCGCAAGGAGGCGTCCTCCACGCGGTCGAGGGCGTGAGCCTGACGCTCGACGAAGGCGAGGTGCTGGGCATCGTCAGCGAGTCCGGTTCCGGCAAGAGCGTGACGATGCTCGCGGTGATGGGCCTGGTGGCCTATCCGGGCCGGGTGCGGGCGCGGCAGTTGCGCTTTGCGGGACGAGACCTGCCGAACCTTTCCGACCGCGAACATCGGAGAGTGATCGGCAAGGACGTGGCGATGATCTTCCAGGATCCGACGACCAGCCTCAACCCATGCTTCACCATCGGCTTTCAGCTCACCGAGACGCTGCGGCTGCACCTCGGGCTCGATCACAAGGCCGCGCGCCATCGCGCCGCCGAGCTGCTGGAACAGGTGGGCATTCCGGACGCGGCCAGCCGCCTCAAGGATTTCCCGCATCAGCTTTCCGGCGGCATGAACCAGCGCGTGATGATCGCGATGGCGATCGCCTGCAACCCGCGGCTGCTGATTGCCGACGAGCCGACCACCGCGCTCGACGTGACCATTCAGGCCCAGATCCTGGATCTGCTGCGCGGACTGCAAAAGGAGCGCGGCATGGCGCTGGTGCTGGTCACGCACAACATGGGCGTGGTTTCGGAAATGGCCCGGCGCGTCGCCGTGATGTATGCCGGACAGGTGGTCGAGGAACGCGGCGCCGACGAGCTGTTCGCAGCGCCGCAGCACCCCTACACGGCGGCGCTGCTCGCGGCGATGCCCGAGCGCAGCACCGGCGAATCCCGCCTCGCTACGATTCCCGGCATGGTGCCCGGCCTCTACGACCGGCCGCAGGGTTGCCTGTTCGCGCCGCGCTGCACGTATGCAACCGATCGGTCCTGCAATGTGCGTCCCGAACTGCGGCCATGGGAAGGTGGGCGGGTTCGCTGCCACTTTCCGATGGGCGACCCGCAGCGCGACGAGGCCATCGCGCGCGACCGTCTGGCGACAAAGGCTGCTGCATGAAAAATCACAACGAGCCGCCTGAAGGCGGCCCCACGAAAGCCACGGTCGCAGGTCCGGCCGCTGTGGGTCCGGCCGTTGTGGGTCCGGCTGTCGTGGGTCCGGCTGTCGTGGGTCCGGCTTCAGCCGGATTCGACAAGGCGACCGGCTGCAACCTGTCGGAAGTCGGTACCACGCGCGAATGGACCCGAAGAGCACACCGACCGCCGAGGCGCGCG
>JANMBN010000501.1:0-4029 GCA_031360485.1 Betaproteobacteria bacterium
CCGCAATCGGTCTACAACAAGATCAAGGACAAGGTCATTGCCAAACAGGGCAAGTGATCGCCGCCGCGGCAGTCGCCGCCGACATCGCGCCGGCGCCGTTGCGCGCCGGTCGTTTTTTCATGATTGAAGAGAGGGAGCACGATGAGTTTCGCGTCCGAGTTCAAGGAATTCGCGGTAAAGGGCAACGTGATGGACCTGGCGGTCGGCGTGATTATCGGCGCCGCCTTCGGCAAGATCGTCGATTCGCTGGTCAACGACATCATCATGCCGGTCGTTGGCAAGATCTTTGGCGGTCTCGACTTCACGAACTATTTCATCAAGCTCGCGGACGGCCCGGCGGGCGTTCCGCAAACGTACGCGGACTTGAAGAAGGCGGGAGTGGCGCTCCTCGCCTACGGTAACTTCATCACGGTCCTGATCTACTTCATCATTCTGGCGTTCATCATCTTCATGATGGTCAAGCAGATGAACCGGATGAAGCGGGAAGCCCCGCCCGCGGCGCCCGCCGCTCCGCCCGAAGAGGTGCAGTTGCTGCGGCAGATTCGCGACAGCCTGAAACACGCCTGAGCGATTGCGACCGATCCGGACCGGGTCGGTCGTTTCGCGCAGGGGGAGCGGGTGCATTGCCCCGCGAGCGCCAATCCCCGCGGTGCACGCACCCGCGTCGTTCGGTGGTCGTCTGAAAGGCCGGAGCCGCTTGTCACGTTTGCGCGGCGCGTATCGCCGCCGCGCCGAGATCGACGGTGCAAATGGATTTTCGAGCACGGATTCTGATCGCCGGGCAATCCGGTTGGTGTTGCGCGCACCTCTGCACCGCGGGACAATGGCGGATGACCATCCCGATACCGGACAACGAAGCAGCCCGACTGCGTGCGCTCCGACGATATGCGATTCTCGACACGTCGGAGGAGGCCGCGTTCGACGACATCACGCGCCTGGCGTCGCACATCTGCGGGACTCCGATCGCACTGATTTCCCTGGTCGACAGTGACCGGCAATGGTTCAAGTCCCGCGTCGGGCTCGACGCAACCGAGACGCCGCGAGAGCAGGCCTTTTGCGCCCATGCCATCTGCCGGCCCGACGAGCTGATGGTGGTCGGTGACGCCGTTCGCGACAGCCGCTTCCGGGACAATCCGCTGGTCACCGGCCAACCGGGGATTCGCTTCTACGCCGGAGGCCCGCTGGTGGCGCCGGGCGGTGAGGCGCTCGGCACCCTGTGCGTCATCGATCGCGTCCCCCGCGAACTGACGGATGCCCAGCGGGAAGCACTGCGCGCCCTGTCGCGACAAGTGATCGTGCAGCTGGAATTCCGACGGGTGCTCGCGGAGCTGGAGCGAAGGACGGCGGAGCAGACGGTGTACCAGGAGCGGCTCGAGCAGTACCAACGGCAGCTCGAGGACGTGAACACCAGGCTGGAGGCGCAGACCAGGACGGACGCGCTGACGGGCGTGAACAACCGCCGCGCGTTCGACGAGAGGCTTTCCGAGGAATGTCATCGCGCGGCTCGCGCCAAGACTCCGCTGTCGCTGTTGCTCGTCGACGCGGACCACTTCAAGTCCTATAACGATCAATTCGGACATCCGGCGGGCGACGCGGTGCTTCGGCAACTGGCCGAAAAGCTCCGCAAGGGCGTTCGCCTTGGTGACGTCGTCGCGCGCTATGGCGGTGAGGAGTTTGCGGCGATACTTCCCAACACCGGTGTCGAAGGCTCGGTGGCGATGGCCGAGCGTTTGCGCCGGGCGATTGAAGGCGAACCGTTTCCTCATCGACAGGTGACGATAAGCGTCGGCGCGGCAACCGCCGAGGAGTCGGCAGGTCCCGCCGACCTCATCGCGCAAGCCGATGCGGCCCTCTTTGGGTCAAAGCGGCTGGGCCGCAATCGGGTTTCGCACGCGGCCTGGGGCGTTTGAATGCGCGCGAAATGGCGCGCGCCCATCGTCCAAAACGTCGAGCGCGAGAGCGCCATGTTGCAGTGGACAACGCGACGGCGACAAACGCGATCCGGCAGCTCCCTGCCGATTTTTCGTGCGCGCTATGGATGTCATCCAGCCGCGCAAGCGGCGTGATTCCAGCACCTGATCGCGCGTCGAATTAGCCCGCCGTCATACCGCCATGACGGCGTCATCGGCATGGCGTGCGTCGAAAAGCCGGGCGACCCGATCTCGCCGCCATAGCGCCGAAACGACGGCGCAACCGCGTTTTCTAGGACGCCCGTCGGCCGGTCCCGCATCGATCCCGGTCCAATGCGTGCCCTTCCGGACAACCGCCGGATGCGCGCGTTGGCACGCGCGTTGCATTGGCATGGTCGAGGCACCGGGCATTGGCTACCAGCGATCAATCCGAAGGAAACATGTAATGAACAACTCCACGTCGTCAGCCGTCATCGGCAAGGAATCCGCCGCGCACTGGCGGAAGTTGATCGCCAGTCTCCTGCTTCCGGCCGGGCTCCTCGCGATCTCCGTTCTCGGCGCGATCACCCATCCGGCGCACGCGCAGACGGCGCTATCGCCGAAGCTCGCGCCGGACTTGGCGAGCGCAATGACCGCGACCACGCTGCCCCAGGTCAATTGGGTCAAGCAGTACGGCTTTGGGGAACGCACATTCAAGGTGATCGTCGTTGGCACGGGAGCCGATCCGCTGATGACCGATCTGCGCAACGCGGTCGCCGCCGCCGGCGGGGCAGTCAACTACCGGTACCAGTCGATCCAGGGGTTCTCGGCGTCGATTCCCGGAAAGGTGCTCAATGCCATCGCGCTGCGCCCCGATGTCGACAGCATTTCGCCGAATCGCCCCGCCACGAAAACCACCAGTTTTCTCGAACTCACGACCGGGACGGGCTCGGCACGGAAGTTGAGCGGAAGCACGACCGGCTACGACGGCAGCGGCGTCGGCATCGCGGTCCTCGATTCCGGGATCTACTTCAAGCATCTGGCGTTCATGCGCAGCGATGGCAAAACAAGTCGTGTTGCGAAGGTGGTCGACCTGACGAAGGCGAGCGATGCGGCGAACGCCGGCATACCCCTTGCGACGATGGGCCAGGACCTGTCGGTGAATTTCTATCCGGGCAGCGCCGACCAATTGAACCGCGAGTCCAGGATCAACAATGTCGCGACGGCCGACCCCGACCTTTATGGCCACGGCACGCAGGTCGCGTCGGTGGCGGCCGGGCGGTCGGCGCTGGGCGCGCCGGACGCGACCGGCATCGCGCCGAACGCGACGCTGTTCGACGTCAAGGTGCTCGACGCGACCGGCGTCGGCGCCATCGGTGATGTGCTCGCCGGCATCGACTGGGCGATCTTCCACAGCAAGGAATACAACATTCGCGTGCTGAACCTGAGCCTCGCCGCAGATTCGACCGAGTCGTTCCGCACGGATCCGCTCTGCCGCGCCGTCCGCAGCGCCACCGCCGCGGGCCTCACCGTCGTCGTCGCCGCGGGCAACTACGGGTTGACGCAAAAAGGTCAGGGCATGAGCAACGGCAACCAGGTCGAGCACTTCGGCACCATCACGTCGCCAGGCAATGACCCCTCCGCCATCACCGTGGGCTCTTCGAACAGCCGCAAAACCGTGATGCGCGCCGACGACGTCGTCAACATGTTCAGCTCGCGCGGCCCGACGCGCGGCGTCTGGATCGACGCAGCGGGTGCAGCGCACGCCGACAACCTCTTGAAGCCCGACCTGGTCGCTCCGGGTAACCGCATCCTCGGCGCCATGTCCAATGCCGGCTCCACGATCAACACGATCATCAGCCGCAATCCGGGTCTGCGCGTCGGCAACTACAAGGCAACGACCACCAACGGGCTGATGGAACTGAGCGGTACCTCGATTTCCGCGCCCGTCGTTGCCGGTGCGGTCGCGTTGATGCTGCAGGCCAACCCGGGACTCACGCCACCGCTGATCAAGGCCATTCTCCAGTACACGGCGCAACCGTTGGCGGGCGCGAGCCTCGTCCAGCAGGGCGCCGGATCGCTCAACATCGAAGGCGCGGTGCGGCTCGCGCAAGCGTTGCGAACCGATATCGCCAGCGCG
>JANMBN010000500.1:0-1665 GCA_031360485.1 Betaproteobacteria bacterium
GGTGCTCGACACCGAGGTGTACTCGAACACCGGCGGACAGCAGTCCAAGGCAACGCCCATGGGCGCGGCCGCGAAGTTTGCCTCCGCCGGCAAGACGGGGGCGAAGAAAGATCTGGGCCTTATGGCGATGGCGTATGGCCATGTCTATGTGGCTCAGGTCGCGTTTGGTGCCAAAGACTCGCAGACCTTGAAAGCGCTGATTGAAGCCGAATCGTATCCCGGGCCTTCGCTTGTCATCGCCTACAGCCATTGCATCGCTCACGGGTACGACATGGCCTTCGGGCTCGAACACCAGAAAATGGCGGCCGACTCGGGTTACTGGCCCCTTTATCGGTACGATCCGCGGCGAGCGGCAACGAGCGCTCCGCCGCTGGTGATTGATTCGGCGCCGCCGAAGGCCGATGTGTTGCGGTTGATGGCCAACGAAACGCGGTTCCAGATTACCGCCCAGCACGATCCTGATCGTTATCGCGCGCTGACCGCGCGGGTGCAACAACAAATCAACAGGCGCTTGGCTCTCTACGAAGGGCTGTCGCGCGTACACGACTGAACTTTATGGATCTCACCACGACCTATCTTGGACTGACCCTGCCGCATCCGTTCATGCCGGGCGCTTCGCCACTCGTTGACGACATCGACGTCGTCCTGCAGTTGGAAGATGCCGGCGCGGCCGCGATCGTGATGCACTCGCTCTTCGAAGAGCAAATCATCCGTGAGCGGTACGGCTTCGGGGCGCTCTCGCGCGCGCATGGCGACGCTCATCCGGAAGCGCTGTCGTACTTTCCGGAGCCTTCCGAATTTGCGCTGGGTCCCGATCGCTACCTCGAGCGACTGAGGCGCATCAAGAAACGAGTCGGCATCCCTGTCATCGGCTCGCTGAACGGCACGACGACTGAGGGATGGCTCGAGTATGCACATCTGATCGAGCAGGCCGGCGCCGACGCGCTCGAGCTGAATTTCTATCACGTCGCCACCGACGCGCTTGAAGATGGCCTAAGCGTCGAGCGGCACCTGCTCGATATTGTCGCCGTGCTCAAGGAATCGATCGGTATTCCGCTGGCCGTCAAGCTCTCGCCGTTCTATTCATCGCTACCGAACCTCGCGGCTCGTCTTGAGGCACTTGGTGCTGCGGGTTTGGTGCTCTTCAACAGATTCTATCAAGCAGACATCGATCCCGAGGAACTTGAGGCGATGCCCAAGCTCCAGCTGTCGGATTCTTCTGATCTGCTGCTTCGGTTGCGTTGGCTGGCGATTCTTGCCGGACAGGTCCACGGTTCGCTGGCGGTCACGGGCGGTGTGCACGAGCCGATAGACGCCGTGAAGGCGATCATGGCCGGTGCCGACGCGGTTCAGGTGGTCTCGGCACTTCTTCGCAACGGCCCCACACATCTCGCGCACATTCGCCGGGGATTCGACCAATGGGGGGAGGAACATGGCTACACGTCGATCGACCAGATGCGCGGCAGCATGAGCCTCGAGCATTGTCCGGATCCCCATGCGTTTGAACGAGGGAACTATCTGCGAATCCTGCAATCGTGGCACCCACCGGACCCGTCACTCTCGCGCGGCGTCAGGCCTCGCCGCCGATAGGCAGTGATCATCGCCTGGCAGGTCTTCTGGGTCGCGTTGCTCACGGCACTCGCCATAACATGCCTGGATTTTGCC
>JANMBN010000504.1:0-13470 GCA_031360485.1 Betaproteobacteria bacterium
AGCGCAAGCGCGATTGCGAGCTGCAGCAGCTGGGACCCGAAGCCGGCGAGCGTCATTTGTGACCTTGGGACGGCCCGGCGGTGCTCATCGGACGAAGAAGAGCAGCGCCAGCAACGTGCAGAAACTGTAAGTCAGATAGACCGATATCCGGCCTCGCTGGATATGTCCCGCCAGCCGGCCGAGGAACTCGGCGCTCCGCGCGATCGGCAGGTAGAGCGCTCGCCAGAAGTGATCGTCGAGCTTGACCGAGTAGCGCGGAGCGAGATCGAACGGCGATGGCAGGTGACGCTCCATGACGAAGAATGGCTCGAAGATCTGGCGGATCGGCTGTCCGAAACCCTCGGCGGTATCCTGCATCCGCGGCGTCTGCAGCGGGAACCCGCAGTCCCATGGCGGGGCGTGGCGGATGCGGCCGTGGTAGAAGCGGTGCACGATCTGCATGGTCAAGAGCACGATGCCGACGATCACGGCGAGGACGATCAGCGGGCTGTAGCTCGAGCGGTCCGGACTGATCGGCGCCAGCAGCAGCCAGTTATCGCCGATCTGATGCGTCGCCGCCGAACCGATCAGCATCACGTTGACCGGGTCGATGAGCCCGATCACGTTGACCGGAAGGACGCCGAGCACGACGCAGCCGGCCGCGAGATAGACGAGCGCCGCGCGCTCCAGAGGGCCCGCGTCTTTCGCGTAGGCGAGGTTCGCCTCGCGCGGGCGGCCGAGGAAGACGACGCCATAGAACTTGACCATCACGTACGCCGCCAGCGCGGCGGACAGGACGTGCACGGCGGCGGCGAGCGGAACCAGCATGTTGACGAACGACTGCGGCAGGCTCGGCGTGAACAGGAAGGCCTGCAGGAGCAGCCACTCCGAAACGAAGCCGTTGAGCGGCGGGATGCCGGCGATCGCCAGCGTGCCGACGAGCGCCAGCCACGCCACCCAGGGCATCCGGTGGATCAGGCCGCCGAGCTTGCCGAGGCTGCGCTCCTTCGTCGCATGCAGCACCGATCCCGTCGCGAGGAACAGCAGGCTCTTGAAGAACGCGTGGTTGAGCGCGTGATAGAGCACCGCGGTCAGCGTGACCGCGGCGAGCAGCGTTTTCGCGTACGCCTTGAACAGTATCGCGAGACCGATGCCGGCGACGATGATCCCGATGTTCTCGATCGACGAGTACGCGAGCAGCCGCTTCATGTCCGTCTGCACGGCGGCGAATATGACGCCGAACAGGGCGGTGGCGAGGCCGAGAGCGAGCGCGATGACGCCCCACCACCAGAGCTGGCCGTTGAGCAGGTCGAATGCCACCCGCAGCAGCCCGTAGATCGCTGTCTTCAGCATCACGCCGCTCATCAGCGCCGACACCGGCGACGGCGCGGCCGGGTGTGCTTCGGGCAGCCAGATGTGCATCGGGAGAAGGCCCGCCTTGGCGCCGAATCCGGCGAGTGCCAGGAAGAAGGCGATGGACGGCCATGAACCCGTCAGCACGACCGAGCGCATCGCGCCGAAGGTGTAATCGCCGGTCCCGCCCTGCAGCACGCCGAAGCAGAGCAGGATCGCGATCGCGCCGATGTGCGCGATCAGGAGGTACAGGAAGCCCGCGCGGCGAATCTCGGGGATGCGGTGCTCGGTCGTGACGAGAAAGTACGATGCCAGCGCCATCGACTCCCACGCCACCATGAACAGATACGCGTCGTCGGCGAGGAGCACCGTCGCCATCGCGGCGAGGAAGACGTGGTATTGAAAGCAGATGACGCCGGGCGCGGTCCCTTCGCTGGAGCGGAAATAACCCGCCGAGAACAGCGAGATCGCGGCGCTCGCGGCGCCGAGCAGCAGCAGGAAGAACGCCGACAGCGAATCGAGGCGCAGGTGGAACGGCAGGTCCGGCAGCCCGAGCGGCAGGACGGAGGTCTGCGGCGATGCGCCGATCGCGAAACCCGCGACGACGGCAAGCGCCAGCGCGACCGCGGCGCCGGCCGGGAACAGACCGCGGCTGATGAACCGGAGATGGCGCGGGCGCACGAGCCCCAGCGCGCCGATCGCGAGCCATGCCGCGATCGCGGCCATGACGAGGTGGAGCGGCGTCGGGGTCATCGTCGTGCGTCGCGGTCAGTGCCCGAGTTGCCGGTCGAACGGCGATCCACTCACCGTCATTTCACGCGCATTCCCGGCTGCGCGCCGGAGTCCGGCGAGAGCAGGAAGATGCCGGGGCCCTCGCCCGACGCGGCAAGCACCATGCCTTCCGAAATGCCGAATTTCATCTTGCGCGGCGCCAGATTGGCGACCATCGCCGTAAGCCGCCCGACAAGTTCCTCGGGCCCGTACGCCGACTTGATGCCGGCAAATACCGTGCGATGGCGCGCTTCTCCGACGTCGAGCGTCAGCTTGAGCAGCTTGTCGGCGCCGACGACGTGCTCGGCGCTGACGATCTTCGCAATCCGCAAATCCATCCTGGCGAAATCGTCGATAGAGATCGGCGCGACGCCGCTGGGCGCCGCGGCCCCGCTTGCGCCGGGGAGAGCGGGCTGCGATGCGGGGGCGGCCGCGGACTTCGGCCCGTCGAGCAACGCATCGATCTCTTTCGGGTCGATGCGCGCCATCAGGTGCCGATACGGCCGGATCGAAACGGGTACCGCCCACGCGTCGGTCCACGTGAAATCGCGATCGAGCCCGAACAAATCGCGCGCGACGCGCGACGCGACGACGGGCAGCACGGGGGCGAGCATCACCGTCAGCATCTGGAAGCCCTGCAGCGCCTTCGAGCACGCGGTTTGCAGCGCATCGCGCTTCGTCGGATCCTTGGCGAGCAGCCAGGGCTCGGCCGCGTCGAAATGTTCGTTGATCCCGTCGGCGATCCGCATCGCCTCGCGCAGCACTTTCCCGAATTCGCGCGCGGCGTAGAGACTCGCCACTTCGGACGCTTCGTGCTGCGCCGATCCCAGGTGAAAACCCCGGATCTCGGCGGTGTCGCTCGGTGTCGACAGCTTGCCGTCGAAGTGCTTGGTGATGAAATTCGCCGCGCGGCTCGCGATGTTCACGTACTTGCCGATGAGGTCGCTGTTGACGCGGGCGACGAAGTCATCCGGATTGAAGTCGATGTCCTCGACCTTCGCATTGAGCTTCGCGGCGATGTAGTAGCGCAGCCATTCCGGATTGAGGCCCTGGTCGAGATAGACGTCGGGGCTGATGCCGGTGCCGCGCGACTTCGACATCTTCTCGCCCAAGGCCGTGATGAAGCCGTGGACGAACACGTTGTCCGGCACCTTGTACGGCGCGCCGGCGAACTTCAGCATCGCCGGCCAGAACAGCGTGTGATGGTAGACGATGTCCTTGCCGATGAAGTGATATTGATCGACATCGGGGCTTTGCAGGAACTGCGCGAAATCGATGCCCTTTTTCGTCAGATGCGCCTTCAGGCTGGCGAGATAGCCGACCGGCGCGTCGAGCCAGACGTAAAAATACTTGCCGGGAGCGTCAGGAATCGGGATGCCGAAATACGGCGCATCGCGCGAGATGTCCCAGTCGGCCAGTCCCTTGCCGCCCCCGGTCGCGCTGTCGCCCAGCCACTCCAGCGCCTTGTTGGCGATTTCCGGTTGCAGCCGCCCGGGCTTCTGCGTCCACCCTTTCAGGAATTCGACGCAGGCCGGGTCCGAGAGCCGGACGAAGAAATGCTCCGACGCCTGGCGCACGGGCGTAGCGCCGGAAATCGTCGAATACGGGTTCTTCAACTCGATTGGCGCATAGACCGCGCCGCAGACCTCGCAGCCGTCGCCGTACTGGTCTTTCGCGCCGCATTTCGGGCACTCGCCCTTGATGTAACGGTCCGGCAGGAACATCCCTTTCACCGGATCGTAGAACTGCTCGACCGATCGGGTGGTGACGAGCGACGGCACCCGGTCGCGCAGCCGGCGGTAGATGTCCTGCGACAATTCGACGTTCTCCGGCGAGTCGGTCGAGTGCCAATGATCGAAGCTGATGTGGAAGCCGTCGAGGTGCTTCGGCCGCGTCGCGGCGATCTTCGCGACCAGCGCCTGCGGCGTCAGGCCTTCCGCGTCCGCTTTCAGCATGATCGCCGCGCCGTGCGTGTCGTCGGCGCAGACGAAATGCACTTCGTGCCCCTGCATCCGCTGGAACCGCACCCAGATGTCGGCCTGGATGTACTCCATGATGTGGCCGATGTGGAACGGCCCGTTCGTGTACGGTAGCGCCGTCGTGACGAAAAGCCGGCGGCGGCCGGACGGGGCGGCGAAGTTCGCGGACATCGGGGAAAACCTTGAACCAGGGAGGGGGAAGCGACGATTCTAACAAAGCGACCGGTGTGCGTCGGCCCCGCGCGGCGATTCGCATTGGTGCCGACCCCTTGCTCCCGGTCCCGCACCCTGGCTCCCCGGCTCGCCAGGGCAATATCGAAAGAAGCCGTTTTTCGCTAATATCGGACAGTTCTTCTCCCTTTGCACGATTTCAAGACGGAGCACCCGATGGCCATTACCGAGGCCGACGTTCAAACCCGCCTGCGCGCGCTGATCGATCCCCATACCGGCAAGGATTTCGTCAGCGGCAAGGCCGTCAAGAAGATTCAGATCGGCGCCGGCGACATCGTCATCGACATCCAGCTCGCCTATCCGGCGAAGACGCAGCACGAGGTCCTCAGGAAACTGATCGCGCAGGATGTCGCCGCGCTCCCCGGCGCCCCGCGGGTCACCGTCAACGTGACGCAGAAGATCACTTCGCATTCGGTCCAGCGCGGCGTGAAGCTCATCCCGGGGGTCAAGAACATCATCGCCATCGCGTCGGGCAAGGGCGGCGTCGGCAAGTCGACAACGGCCGTCAACCTCGCGCTCGCCCTTGCCGCGGAGGGTGCGAACGTCGGCGTGCTCGATGCCGACATCTACGGTCCGTCGCAGCCGATGATGCTGGGGCTGGCCGGCCGGCCGGAATCGAAGGACGGCAAGACGCTCGAGCCGCTCGAGGCCTACGGCCTGCAGGCGATGTCGATCGGCTTCCTGATCGATCCCGACACGCCGATGGTGTGGCGCGGTCCGATGGTGACGCAGGCGCTGGAACAGCTGCTGAAGGACACCAACTGGCGCGATCTCGACTATCTGATCGTCGACATGCCGCCCGGCACCGGCGACATCCAGCTGACGCTCGCGCAGAAGGTGCCCGTCACGGGCGCCGTCATCGTCACCACGCCGCAGGACATCGCGCTGATCGACGCGCGCAAGGGGCTCAAGATGTTCGAAAAGGTCGGCGTGCCGATCGTCGGCATCGTCGAGAACATGAGCATGCATATCTGCACGAAATGCGGGCACGCGGAGGCGATCTTCGGCGAGGGCGGCGCGTTGAAGATGTGCGCCGACTACAAGGTGCCGTTCCTCGGCGGCCTGCCCCTCGACATCAGGATACGCGAGCAGACGGATGCCGGCCGGCCGACGGTGGTCGCCGACCCCGACGGCAAGATCGCGCAGATCTATGGCGAGATCGCGCGCCGTACCGCGGTGTTCGTCGCGCAGAAGGCCGAGGACTTTTCCGCGAAGTTTCCCAACATCGTCATTCAGAACACCTAGCGGAGCCCGGGCGCATCGCGTTTTCGACGGGGTGCCGGAAGAATGCCAAGATGATCAAGTCCGACAAATGGATCCGCCGGATGGCGGCCGCAACGCGGATGATCGATCCGTTCGAGCCCGGGCAGGTGCGCGAGGTCGACGGTCGCAAGATCGTTTCCTACGGCACGTCGAGCTACGGCTACGATATCCGCTGCTCGCGCGAGTTCAAGATCTTCACCAACATCAACTCGACGATCGTCGACCCCAAGGCGTTCGATGCCGGCTCGTTCGTCGATTTCGTCGGCGACGTCTGCATCATCCCGCCGAACTCGTTCGCCCTCGCGCGCACCGTCGAGTACTTTCGCATTCCGCGCAACGTGCTCACGATCTGCCTCGGCAAGAGCACGTACGCGCGCTGCGGCATCATCGTCAACGTCACGCCGTTCGAGCCGGAGTGGGAGGGCTACGTGACGCTGGAGTTCTCGAACACGACGCCGCTGCCCGCGAAGATCTACGCCAACGAGGGCATCGCGCAGGTGATCTTCTTCGAGTCCGACGAGGTCTGCGAGACGTCGTACAAGGACCGCGGCGGCAAGTATCAGGGGCAACAGGGCGTCACGCTGCCGAAGATCTGACACGCGGGTCGTCATGACAGTCTGGCACGCGTCGAAAACCGCGTCGATCGCGATCATCGCGACGGGCCAGGTCGCGGCGATGGCGCTGTGGTTCTCGGCGTCGGCGGTCATCCCGGCGCTCGTCGCCGAATTCCGGCTGTCGGGATTCGCCCAGGCCGCGCTGACCAGCGGCGTTCAGGCGGGATTCGTGATCGGCTGCCTCGCGAGCGCGCTGCTCGGTCTCGCCGATCGCGTCGATCCGCGCCGCCTGTTCGCCGCCTCCGCCGTCGTGGGCGCGGTGGCCAACGCGCTTATGCTCGTCGTCGATCCGGCTTCCCTCGCGGCGCCATTGCTGCGCGCGGTCACCGGCGCATGCATGGCGGGCGTCTACCCGGTCGGCATGAAGCTCGCGTCGACGTGGGCGAAGGGCGACATGGGCCTGATGGTGGGCATTCTGGTCGGCGCGTTGACGCTCGGGTCGGCGTCACCCCACCTCTTCAACGCGATCGGCGGCGTCGATTGGCGGATCCCGCTCGTCGTCTCGTCGGCGAGCGCGCTCTTCGCGGCGAGCCTGATCGGCTTCGCCGGAATTGGCCCCAACCGCGCGCCTGCACCGCGTTTCGACCCTGCGGCCGCATTGGCGGCGTGGCGCGACGCGCCGCTGCGCCTGGCCAACCTCGGCTACCTCGGACACATGTGGGAGCTCTATGCGATGTGGGCGTGGATCGGGGTATTCTTCAGCGCGAGCTTTGCGTCGAGCCTGCCGCCCGACGTGGCGCCGTTAGCGGCAAAGCTGGCGGCGTTCGCGACGATCGCCGCCGGGGCAATCGGGTCGGTGGGAGCCGGCGTCCTAGCCGACCGGCTCGGGCGCACGACGCTGACGATTGCCGCGATGGCGGTCAGCGGCACCTGCGCGGCGACGATCGGTCTGCTGTTCGGCGGCGATCCCGGTTGGCTGGTCGCTCTTGGCGTCGTCTGGGGCGTCAGCATCGTCGCCGATTCGGCGCAGTTCTCGGCATCGATCGCGGAACTTGCCGACCGCACGCGAGTCGGCACCATGCTGACCGTGCAAACCGCGCTCGGTTTCACGCTGACGCTGGTGACGATCCACCTGATGCCTTACTTCGTCGACGCGCTGGGCTGGCGCTACGCGTTCGCCCCGCTGGCGGTCGGACCCGCGTTTGGCGTCTGGGCGATGGCGCGCCTGCGGGCGCACCCCCGTTCGGCAGCGCTGGCAGGGGGGCGGCGGTAGGACGCAAAGCACGCAAGAATGCGTATGGCGCGGCTGCGGACGAGGGCGTAGTATAAAAACGCGCCGGGCCATGCGACCCTGTAGGATGCTCGTGCGATCCTTTTGTCCAACAGTCTAGGGAGGGAACCATGGCCTATCACCTCGAAGGGCGTCTGCTCGAAGTCTGCAACTGCCGCGTCCTGTGCCCATGCTGGATCGGCGAGGATCCCGATTTCGGCACCTGCGACACGATCGTCGCGTGGCACTTCGACAAGGGAACGATCGACGGCGTCGACGTGTCCGATCGGACGATCGCGATGATCGCGCACGTCCCCGGCAATATCCTGGAAGGAAACTGGCGAGCCGCCGTCTATCTTGACGAACGGGTCACTCCGGCACAGGAGGAGGCGCTGCTCGCCGTGTACACGGGCAAGAAGGGCGGTCCCGTTGCCGATCTCGCGAAGCTGGTGGGCGAAGTGGTGTCCGTCGAAAAGGTCCCCGTCACTTTCACCGTGCAGGGCGGCCACGGGACGATCAAGCTCGGCAATGCCGGCTTTGCCGAGCTCGAGCCGTACAAGAATGCGACCGGCGCCACGACGACGCTCGCGGATACCGTGTTCTCGACGGTGCCTGGCGCGCCGGTGTTTGTCGGAAAGGCGACGAGTTACCGTTCCAAGAACGCGAAGCTCGGCATCGATCTCGACATCAAGGGCCACAACGCGCTCCAAAGCACGTTCGTGTTCCACGCGTAATCGCCACACCGCCCGCTTGTCCCCCGGCCCGCCGGGGCGGGCGGGTCGCAACCATGTCCTCCGCCCGCTCCGCCGCCGCACCAGGGCTGCTCGCGCAGCCCGGTGGCGGTCGCGCGCTCTTCTTTCCGCTGCTGGCGTTGCTCGTCGTCGCGGCGTGGGCCGTGCTCTGGCTATGGGACGCGAGCCCGTACGGCCGCTACCTCGAACATGCCGGCTGGGGCGATGCCGGAGCGCTGGCAGCGCTCTGCCGGGCGATTCCGCAGGGCGAGCTCGTCGTGCCGGCCGCGCTGCACGCCGCCGCCTGGGTGCTGATGATCGCGGCGATGATGTTGCCGACGACCTTCCCTCTGCTGGCGATGTTCCGGCGGGTCACGGGCGCCCGGCCGGATGCGGACCGGCTCGCCACGCTGACGGTGCTTGGCTTCTTCGCCGTCTGGATCGTCTTCGGAGTCGCCGCGCACGTCGTCGATGCCGCGGTGCGGGCGGCCGCGGCGGAGAATGCATGGTTCGTCGCGAACGGCTGGAAGGTCGGCGCGGCGGTGCTGGCCGCGGCCGGCCTTTTTCAATGGAGCTCGCTCAAATACCGCTGTCTCGAGGCCTGCCGTTCGCCTTTCACCTTCGTCGCGGCGCGCTGGCACGGGCTGTCGCCGTCACGCGAGGCGTTGCGCATCGGTGTCGACCATGGCGTCTTCTGCGTGGGGTGCTGCTGGGCGCTGATGCTGACGATGTTCGTCGTCGGGGTCGGCAGCATCGGCTGGATGCTCGTTCTGGCGGCGGTGATGGCCGCCGAAAAGAACCTGCCGTTCGGGCGGCGCCTGCGCACGCCGGTAGGTCTGGGACTCCTGGGTGGCGCCGCCGCAATCGTTCTGGCGAATGCCTGAATGCTGATCCCGACGGCGCCGGCTCGCGTGGCCGGCGGCGATTTGCCGCCGTGTCGCGGTGCCGCAACGCCTGCCGGCGGACGCTCACATTTTCTATAGCCACCGGGGGCGAATCGCCCCATAATTCGCGCCTTTCCACCCCGTCGCCCGGGAGCTCCCCGGCGCGGTGCGGTTTCCGCCCGCGCGGGACCTCCCGTTTGCATTCGTACTTCAGTCATCGGCAGCCCCGACCCCATGAAATTCCGCTTTCCGATCGTCATCATCGACGAAGACTTCCGCTCCGAGAACACGTCGGGGCTCGGCATCCGCGCGCTCGCGGAGGCGATCGAGAAGGAAGGGATGGAGGTGCTGGGCGTGACGAGCTACGGCGACCTGTCGCAGTTCGCGCAGCAGCAGAGCCGGGCGTCGGCCTTCATCCTGTCGATCGACGACGAGGAGTTCACACCGGGCCCGGAAGTCGATCCGGCGGTGCTCAACCTGCGCAAGTTCATCGACGAGATCCGGTTCAAGAACGCGGAGATCCCGATCTACCTGTACGGCGAGACGCGCACGTCGCGGCACATCCCGAACGACATCCTGCGCGAGCTGCACGGCTTCATCCACATGTTCGAGGACACGCCGGAATTCGTCGCGCGGCACATCATCCGCGAGGTCAAGGCGTATCTCGACTCGCTGGCGCCGCCGTTCTTCCGCGCGCTCGTCGACTATGCGCAGGACGGCTCCTACTCGTGGCACTGCCCTGGGCATTCAGGCGGCGTCGCGTTCCTGAAGAGCCCGGTCGGGCAGATGTTCCACCAGTTCTTCGGGGAGAACATGCTGCGGGCGGACGTCTGCAACTCGGTCGACGAGCTGGGCCAGCTCCTCGACCATTCGGGCCCCGTGTTCGCGGCGGAGCGCAACGCGGCGCGCATCTTCAACGCCGACCACTGCTTCTTCGTGACCAACGGCACGTCGACGTCGAACAAGATGGTCTGGCACGCGACCGTCGCGCCGGACGACATCGTCGTCGTCGACCGCAACTGCCATGTGTCGATCCTGCACGCGATCACGATGACGGGCGCGATCCCCGTATTCCTGACGCCGACGCGCAACCACCTCGGCATCATCGGCCCGATCCCGCTCGAGGAGTTCACGCCGGAGAACATCCAGAAGAAGATCGAGGCCAATCCGTTCGCGCGCGAGGCGAAGAACAAGAAGCCCCGCATCCTGACGCTGACGCAGAGCACCTACGACGGCATCGCGTACAACGTCGAGATGCTGAAGCAGACGCTCGGCAATTACATCGAGACGCTGCACTTCGACGAGGCGTGGCTGCCGCACGCGACGTTCCACGATTTCTACAAGGACATGCACGCGATCGGCAAGGACCGCCCGCGCAGCAAGGACGGGCTGGTCTTCGCGACGCACTCGACGCACAAGCTGCTGGCGGGCATCTCGCAGGCGTCGCAGATCATCGTGCAGGAATCGGAGACGAGGAAGCTCGACCGGCACGTTTTCAACGAAGCGTACCTCATGCACACGTCGACGTCGCCGCAATACGCGATCATCGCGTCGTGCGACGTGTCGGCGGCGATGATGGAGCCGCCGGGCGGCACCGCGCTGGTCGAGGAGTCGATCATCGAGGCGCTCGATTTCCGGCGCGCGATGCGCAAGGTCGACGACGAGTGGGGCAAGGACTGGTGGTTCAAGGTCTGGGGCCCGGAGCGGCTCGCTCCCGAGGGCATGGGCAAGCGCGACGATTGGCTGCTGCGCGCCAACGAGCGATGGCACGGCTTCGGCAATCTCGCGACGGGCTTCAACATCCTCGACCCGATCAAGGCGACGATCATCAATCCCGGGCTCGACGTGTCGGGCAAGTTCGCGAAGACGGGGATTCCGGCGTCGATCGTCACCCGGTTCCTCGCCGAGCACGGCGTGATCGTGGAGAAGACGGGGCTCTACTCGTTCTTCATCATGTTCACGATCGGCATCACCAAGGGGCGCTGGAACACGCTGGTGACCGCGCTGCAGCAGTTCAAGGACGACTACGACAAGAACCAGCCGCTGTGGAAGATACTGCCGGAGTTCGTCGCCAAGCAGCCGCGCTACGAGCGCGTCGGCCTGCGCGACCTCTGCCAGCAGATACACGACATGTACAAGGCGAACGATGTCGCGCGCGTGACGACGGAGATGTACCTGTCGGACATGCAGCCCGCGATGAAGCCCTCGGATGCCTTTGCCTGCATGGCGCATCGCGAGCTCGACCGCGTCGAGATCGACAATCTGGAAGGCCGGGTCACCGCCGTGCTGCTGACGCCGTATCCGCCGGGCATTCCGCTGCTGATCCCGGGCGAGCGCTTCAACCGGACCATCGTCGAGTACCTGAAGTTCGCCCGCAGCTTCAACGCGCAGTTTCCGGGCTTCGACACCGACATCCATGGTCTCGTCGAGGAGCCGGATGGCGGCGGCACGGTCCGTTACTACATGGATTGCGTGCGGCAGCGCTGAGGGGCACCGGCACAGGCCGGAGCCTCCCCGTCGCGGGCCGATGACTCCGAAGCCCGGGCCAACCCTGGCACTTCGCTACGCCGCCCGCGGCGTCCCGTCCGGCAAAGCCGTTCGGCACTCGGTGAAGATGCGCGCTGCGCAGGCGCGGCACCGTGAGCTGTCGAGCCGCGCGTAGATCGCGCGGATCGCTTCCTCCTTGGTGTCGAAGACACGTTCGGGACCGATCAGGTCGAGAAAGCCGCCGCGGACGAGAACCTCGCGCACGGCGGGCTTGAGATTGCAGAGATAGAGCGCGCCGCCGGCTTCACGCGTGAGTTTCGCCTCATGTGCGAGGAGTTCGGCGCCGGCGACATCGATGAAATTGATGCCGCTGCCGATCAGCAGGATGTCGCGCCGTTCCGGTGCTTCCACGCGCGCATCGTGCAGTTCGTCGCGCACGTGTTCGACGGCGCCGAAGAACAGCGAGCCGTCGACACGCAACAGCGCGAGCTGCGGACATTCCGCGGGACCGGCGGCCCTGGTGTCCGACACCGGCACGAACCGGCGCTGCGGCGACGCCCGGTCCGGGACGACCGGCGTCAGGTGCGGATGCGTCGTCCGCTGCAGGTAGACGAGCAGCGAAGCGAGCACGCCGACGAAAATCGCAAACTCGAGTTGCAATGCGAGCGTCGAGAGAAAGGTCACGGCCAGGACCAGCGCGTCGCCGCGGCTGGTGCGGACGATGCGCCGCATTTCCCGCAGGTCGATCAGACCCCAGGCGACGACGAACAGAAGGCCGGCCATCACCGCCAGCGGCAGGTACGCCGCGAGCGGCGCGACGCCGAGCAGAACGACGACGAGCAGCACCGCGGAAAACACCGCGGCGAGCGGCGTGCGCGCGCCGGCTTCGTAGTTGATGCCGCTGCGGTTGAACGATCCGGACGACGGACACGCCGAGCTGAATGCGCCGACGATGTTGGACAAGCCCTGGCCGATGAACTCCTGGTTGCCGTCGATCCGCTGCCCGGATTTGACCGCCACCGACCGGGCGATCGATACCGCCTCGGTCAAGCCCAGCACGGTGAGCGCCAGCGCGGCGGGAAAGATCGTGCGCCAGATCTCGGGGTCGAACGACGGAACGGAAAACGAGGGAATGCCCGACGGCAGCGCGCCGACGACCGGCACCTCGGCGATGCCGGCAGCGAGGAGAGCATAGCCGGCAAGGCTCCCCGCGATCATTGCGACGACCATGTACGGGAGCCGCGGCATCAGCCGCTTCGCGGCGATCGCGATGACGAGCGTCGTGGCGCCGATCGCCGTGATCCACGGGTCGATGGCGGCGATCCGTTGCGCGAACAGGCCGAGCGCCTCGAAGAAACGCGCGCCCGACGGGATCGGCACGCCGAAAAAATTTCTTAGCTGGGCGGCGATGATGAGGAGTCCCGCGCCCGCGGTGAAGCCGATCACGACCGTGTGCGAGATGAAGTTGACGAGCGCCCCCAGGCGCGCGACGCCCATCCCGAACTGCAGCAGGCCGACCAGCAGCGCGAGCGTCAGAACGAGCTCGATATAGGATTCCGTGCCGGGTATCGCCAAGGGCGTCATCGTGGCGAACACGACGAGCGCGATCGCGTTGGTCGGGCCGGAGACCTGGTGCCACGACGAGCCCCATAGCGCAGCCGCCATCGCGGGCAGCATCGCGCAGTAGAGGCCGAATTGGGGCGGCAAGCCGGCGAGCGTCGCGTAGGCCACGCCCTGCGGGAGCACGACCAGCGCGCCGATCAGGCCGGCGAGAAGGTCGGCGCGCAGCGTCGCGCGCGTGACGCGGTCGCGCCACGACAGAAACGGGAAGAGCTTCGAGACGAGCGGGCTCATGTTTCCGACCGGCCGTGCCGTCAGGCGGCGGGCGCAGCCGAGCAGATGGGTTCGCCGGCGGGCTGATGATGATTAGTGCGCCCGCCAGCGAACCCAACTGCTCGGCGCGACCGG
>JANMBN010000507.1:0-2553 GCA_031360485.1 Betaproteobacteria bacterium
AGGTGGCCGAGCCGCTCGGCGAGGCGCGGAAAGGTCTCGAGCACGCGCTCGTACGGCCAGTCGGCGCGGCCGTCGCGGCCGGCGCGCGCGGCCATCACCAGGTTCTCCCGTACCGAAAGGTTCGGGAACACGCCGCGGCCCTCGGGCACGTAGGCCACGCCGAGGCGCGCGACCTCGTGCGGCTTGGCGCGCGAGCAGTCCTGCCCGAACAGCGCGATGCGGCCCTCGCGCTGTGCGACGTGGCCGAGCAGCGTGCGGATCAGCGTCGACTTGCCCATGCCGTTGCGCCCGAGCAGGCCCAATGTCTTGCCGCGCGGGATCTGGAGATCGATACCGTGCAGCACGTGGCTCGAGCCGTACCAGGCGTGCACTGCCTGCGCGTCGACGAGGAAGTCGCCAGGTGCGGTCATGTCAGTGTCCCTCGCCGATATAGGCTTCACGAACTTCCGGGCTCTTGCGGATAAAGTCCGGATCACCCGAGGCGATGACCTGCCCGTTGACCATCACCGTGATGCGGTCCGCAATGCGGAATACCGCGTCCATGTCGTGCTCGACGAGCAGAATCGCGTGCCCCGGCTTCAATTCGGCGAGCAGCGCCAGCATGCGCTCCGTTTCCTCGGCACCCATGCCGGCCAGCGGCTCGTCGAGCAGCAGCACCTCGGGCTTGGTCGCGAGACACATCGCGATCTCAAGCTGGCGCTTCTGGCCGTGCGACAAGAGACCTGCGACGCGATCGAGCAAGCCATCGAGGCCCGCGCGGGAAGCGGCCTCCTTCGCGGCCGGCGTGCTAATCGCGGAACGGTCGGCCCGCTCCCATAGTGCCCAGGCCTTCTGCTCGCGCGCTTGCGCTGCCAGGCGACAGTTCTCGAAAACGGTAAAGCTGGGGTAGATCGTGTTGCGCTGATAGCTTCGCCCCAATCCAGCTCGCGCACGCCGCGGCTGCGTCCACGCAGTGACGTCCTGGCCCAGCAACTCCACGGCGCCTTCCGACGGCGGGAATTCCCCGGAGAGCATATTGATCAGCGTCGACTTCCCCGCGCCGTTGGTGCCGATCACGCCGTGGACGGTCCCGCGCTCGAGCTCGATCGACACATTGTTGACCGCCACGAGCCCACCCCAACGGCGCGTGATGCCACGCCCGCGAAGCAAGATGTCAGCTGACTTCATCGAGCACCTCCCGCTTTGCGGCTGCACCGCCAACAGCCGGCCGGCCGATCATGCGGCCCGCCAGGCGTTCCCGTATCTGCGCGGGCAGTCCCACGAGGCCGCGCGGCAACAGCGCCACCGACGCGATGATCACGAGTCCCAACCCCAGGCTCCAGTGCTTGGCGAAGGAACCGAAGATAGCTTCGGACTTGAAGAGCTCCTGCAGTAGCGCGAACGCGAAGGCGCCGACGAGCGCGCCGCGCAAGTGGCCGAGGCCCCCGAGGATGATCATGATCAAAACGGCGCCCGATTGGTGCCAACTCATTATCTCGGGGTTGACGAATCCATCCTTGACCGCAAAAAGGAACCCGGCAATCCCGGCAATCGCGCCCGAGATCGTGAACGCCGCGAGCTTGTACGGATACGTGGAAAATCCCGTCGCGCGCATACGCTGCTCGTTCACGCGGATACCCGCCAATGCCCTGCCGAACCGGGAGCGCAGCAGCATGGCGAGAAAGCCGAATACCGCGATCAAGCAACCCAGCGTAAAGAGATACATCGTGAGCGGGTTGTCGAGGTCAAGCAGCGAGCCGAGCATTGGCTTCGCGGTGAGATACACGCCGTCGGTGCCACCCCCCAGCGGCGTGTCATGGACGACGAAATACGCCATCTGTGCGAACGCCAGCGTGACCATGATGAAGTAGACACCACGCGTGCGCAGTGAGAGCGCGCCGACAAAGACGGCGTAAATCGATGCCGCGATCACCGACGCCGGCAGCAGCCATAGCAGCGATGCCGATTCGTTCGGGGTGGACAACAGCACGGCGGCATATGCGCCAATCCCGAAGAACGCAGCATGGCCAAAGCAAACGAGGCCGGTGCCGCCCACGAGCAATTCGAGGCTCAAAGCGAAGATTGCGAAGATCATGATCTTGTTGACGAGATCGATGCCGAACTTGCCACCGACCATGGCATACGCGGCCAGCGCGATGAATACGATGGCGATGAATACGAACCGCGAAGTGTTGGTGGCATTCATTGGTTCATCCCGGTTTGAACAGGCCGTCAGGCTTCCATAGCAGGATCAATGCCATCAACAGGTAGACCAGCAGACCCGCCACCTGCGGCACCAGCACCTTCCCGAACGTATCGACGAATCCGATCAGGAGTGACGCGACAAGCGCTCCCTTGATCGACCCTATGCCGCCGATCACGACCACCACGAAGCAAATGATCAGCACCAGGTTTCCCATGCCGGGATAGACCGACGACACGGGCGCCGCCACCATCCCGGCCAGCGCGGCGATCGCCACGCCGGCGGCGAATACCACGCGGTACAGGAACGTGATGTCGATGCCGAGCGACTGAACCATCTCGCGGTTGGTAGCGCCCGCGCGGATCATCATG
>JANMBN010000508.1:0-6732 GCA_031360485.1 Betaproteobacteria bacterium
TAGGGTCGGCCACGGGGTAACCAAGCCAAACGCCGAGGGCACCTAAAACCACTGCAAGGCTCGTCAGGCCGTCGGTCCGCGCATGGTAGCCATCTGCGATAAGCGCCGCGCTGTTGATTTTGCGGCCGATGCGGATGCGAAAGATGGCCACGGCTTCATTGCCGACGAATCCCAAGAATCCGGCGACGGCCACCCAGCTAAGTAGCGTAATAGGCTGAGGATGCAGCAGCCGATCTATGGCCGCATATGCCGCTACCAACGCACTCAGCAAGATGATCAAGACGATCGCAATCCCGGCAAGGTCCTCGGCTCGGCCGTAGCCATAAGCGAAGCGCTCGCTCGGCTTGCGTCGGGCCAGCATGAAGGCGATCCAGAGCGGGATGGCCGTCGCGGAATCGCCTACGTTGTGAATGGCGTCCGCGAACAACGCGATACTCGCTGAGGCATAGACGACCGCAAGCTGAAGCAGCGATGTTATGCCCAGAATCGCGAAGCTCCACTTGATGGCCCAGATACCCTGCGTGGTCGTCGCAAGCGTGGAATCGATGACGCCGTGCGTATGACCATGGCTCTTGCCGTGGTCATGCGTCGTTTCGTCTTTCGGCTGGACAAATCCTAGCCAGACGAGAATTGAATGCAACATTGGTACGTCAGAGATACTTCGTTATTGCCTTGAATTCGTCGACCGGTACGCGCTGCTCACGGGTCGTCGGCCCTACCGCGGTCTCAAGACAGTTGTCGATGTGGTCGTGGATAAGGACCTTCTTGGCGGCGTTGACCGCCTTTTCAACCGCGTGCAGTTGCTGCGCAAGTTCAAGACAACCGCGATCTGCTTCCATCATTTCTATGATCGTTTGGAGATGCCCATTAGCGCGTCTGAGGCGTTTGATGATGTCAGGATGCGAGCCGTGCAAAACCGCTTTTTTCATAATGAAGTTATCATATCCCCCTGGAGAGGATATGTATAGAGCAAATCATGCCGGATGGTCCATTGGACGACAACTTGCCTGGTCTTACAGCCTCCTTCGAAAATGCTCCTCCGTCCTACAGGAGGAGCTCATGGCCACAACTCGCACACCAGGCATCACTGTCCTCACGGACGGCCGACGATTCATCGATAAGAGATATCTCGGGGTTCGGATCGGCCTGCGTGTCGGCGCGGTAACGCAGGAGCAGGCTGAGGAACGACTCCAGATCGAAATCGCTCGAGTGCAGTGCGACCTCGCGCGTAAGGCGCATGCGCGCCCGACCTTTACCGATTGCGCCGCGCGTTATGTCGCGCAGTCTGGCGGCAAGCGCAGCTTCGACGTCATCAAGTGGCACGTCACACTGCTCCAGTCATACATCGGAGATCTCGAACCGCGGCAAATTCATGATCAGACGTTGGAACCCTTCGTGAAAGCGCGGCTTGCCGATAGCGCGAGTGCGACCACGATCAACCGCAGTCTGGAAGTCGTGCGCACGATCTTAAATCGCGCGGCTCGTTCATACCGAGATGCTGACGGACGTCCGTGGCTCGAAGCGGTGCCGCCGCTCATAACGATGTTGCCCGAAAGCCCGCGCTCACCCTATCCGATCACTTGGAAGGAGCAAGACACGCTGTTTCGTAAGCTATCTGCCCGCCTCGGCCGTATGGCGCTGTTTGCTGTGAATACCGGTCTACGCGACAGCAACGTGTGCGGCTTAGAGTGAACGTGGGAGGTCGCCGTACCGGAGCTCGGACGGAGCGTGTTCGTGATTCCTCCGGAAGCCTTCAAGACCAAACGACCGCATGTTGTGATTCTGAATGATGTCGCCTGGTCGATTGTAGAAGCACAGCGATCGCTTCATCCGATCTGGGTCTTCCCGTTTCGGGGCAAGCGTATCAACACCATGAACAACAACGGTTGGCAGCGCACCCGACGCGACGCGGGATTGCCGCTGGTTCGCGTCCATGACCTTCGCCACTCGTTCGCGTGTCGATTGCGCGCGGCTGGCGTTTCAGCCGAAGATCGCGAAGCACTCCTCGGCCATGCCAATCATTCGATGGCCGGTCATTACGCGAGTGCCGATGTTGCCCGCCTACTGAGGCAGGCGAATTTGCTTCTCGAGCGGAGCGGCACACGGACGGTGTTTCGCGTCGGTACCGCTAGCGCGGACCTACGGACACGGTGGTCCCACACGGTTCCACCGCAAGAAAGGAGGACCTGGTTTTCGCTGTCAAGCCCTTGAATTCCATCCAGGCCGAGCGGACCGGTGGATAAGAGGTCCCACAACGGTCCCACAGCAGGAAGGAGGACTTGGTTTTCGCTGTCAAGTCCTTGAATGATTGGCGCGCCCGGCAGGAATCGAACCCACGACCCCCTGGTTCGTAGGGGCCGCCCGAATGCGGCAATCTTCTGATACACCAATTTACACGCCAATGGCCGCTTGACTAGGAGTTCGCCACCCAAACGCGAAGCCGAGGCTGAAGCTCGACAAGCCAATTTGCGCCGGCGGCGGCATTGTCCACGGATGGGCCCATAGAACCGCGCTGCCGCACGATGGCCGCCCTTCGGGGCGGTTTTCGTTTCCCAGCCCGGGCGCGCGATAATGCAGCATGCGCCCTGAACTGATCCCGTTCCGCTACCGTGACCCGCTGGCCGGGCGACAATTGCGGCGGGTCGTGATCGCCGGCGTCGCCCAGCCCATCGCCAAGGGCCGTCGGCATGGATGACAAAGAGCGGCAGGCAGCGTTCATGTCAGCGTTGATCACCGAGCACTTCGTGCTCCAGGCCGCCGCAAGTGCCACGGTGAGCGAGGCCGCCGCGCGAGCGTCCCTCTACGTTTTCTCGCTCTCGAGTTCGCTTGTCGCGATGGGATTCGCGTTGCAGTCATCGGAGGTGTTTCTGCCCTTCGCCGCAACTCTCCTTCCCGCTGTGTTCCTGCTGGGTATATTCACATTTGTCCGCTTGGTAGATACGGGCGTCGAAGACCAGCAATTCCTTGCGGGAATCGCCCGCATCCGCAGCTACTATCGCACACTCACGCCCGAAGCCGCCGTGTACTTCTCCATCGAAAGCGGACGCTGGCCAGAGTCGCCCGCATCGCCAGGGCACCGGTTCGGACCGCGAGTCGCCCTCTTCACCACCGCCGCAAGCATGATCGCATTCATCAACAGCTTCGTCGCGGGCGCGGGCGTCACCTTGCTTGCGAGCAACCTACTCGCCCGCCACCAGATCGTTTTCGCATTGTTGCTCGGAATCGCCACCGCCCT
The DNA here is from genome assembly GCA_031360485.1 of Betaproteobacteria bacterium. Taxonomy (GTDB): domain Bacteria; phylum Pseudomonadota; class Gammaproteobacteria; order Burkholderiales; family Casimicrobiaceae; genus CAIWHR01. Next base: position 3,236 of record JANMBN010000508.1, read on the forward strand.
GGTCATCATGGCTGCATTCTTGGCCTTCCAAGGATGGAAGTATCGCCTTGGTGCACCTGCAGACGTACGTGCGATGCACCTGGAAGCAAAGCGCCGGACGAAATAAGTTGAGAGCAAAGTCGGCGGCAGATTTCGATCCGGCCTAGATCAACGCAGGCGCCGCGATCTAGCCGGATAGCGCGCCCTTGATGTCGAAGGCGAGGGATTCGCGGCTCGTGATGGCTCACCCGCTCATCATGCGGATTGGATTGTCGCCGCCCTCGCGACAAAGACCTGCCGTTTCAGCACGCGCCGATCGAGGCCGACGAGTGTTGCTTGCCGTCGGTTTACGCGCTCCTGATAGCCCTCAGCGCCAAGCGTTTCGACCAGCAGGTCCTCTCGGGTGCTCATCAGGTGCAGCGACGTGCGGATCGATTGCGCAAACACGTCGGTCACATCGATCTGCTGCAACACACGCCAATCGGATTGCTTGAGCAGCGTCGGATAGTCGCCGTCGACATCGACGAATTCCGGACCGCTTTCAATCGCGAGCCGACGCTCGGCCTCGGACAGCGCGGGTGCCGGCGCGATCACCGAGAACACCATGGACGCGCCTGCGCTGGCGACCCGACGACACTCCTGCAACAGCTCGAGCTTGGCCGGCATGCAGCAGAGCACGTCGGAGTGGCTGATGGCGTCGAATGAGCTATCGGCAAACGGGAGTGCGGCGCCATCCGAGACGACCGCGCGGCATCGTTCGCCGATGCCGTCGCGCGCCGCGCGCTCCAGCGCAAGTCGAACACCGATATGCGGGATGTCGGTCAGAACGACGTCGCATCCGCTGATCTGCGACAGATAGAGCCCCGGCCAGCCGGCGCCTGCCCCGACATCGAGTAGCCGCACCCGCGGCCGAAGCCCGAGCAGGTCCGCGACCGCGCCGGCTTCGTCGCGCGTCGTCCAGCTCGTTGCGCCGTAATCGCAGCCGAGGACGCTGCGCTCGAGCTCGCGTACCACGGCCGAGCGGCCGAGCTCGTAATCCCTCGTGAAGCAGCGCCTCGGGGTCGCGTCGGGCGACATCAGCGCGGGACGTTGGCTACCGCTGCGCCGACTTGTCGGCGACGAGCGATGCACTCTTGACGCCGAACTTACGACTCGCCGCCTGCGCGTTATCGGAGACGAATCGGTAGCTTGGATTGTCCCGTACCGTGCGGATCCGCAGACCCGCGCCCTCGATCGCCGAGCGGTAGTCGTCCTGCTGCATCGCGCCGCCGATGCACGCCGCCCACAGCGTCGAGTCGCAGACGATTCCGTCCGGCAGCTGCGCTTCGGTGACGATATCAGCGAGCGCGAGGCGCCCGCCCGGCTTCAGTACGCGGGTGACCTCCTGGAACACTTTCGCCTTGTCGGCCGACAGATTGATCACGCCGTTGCTGATGACCGCGTCGAACGAAGCGTTCTCGAACGAAAGCGACTCGATATACCCTTTCAAGTACGTAACGTTGTGAACGCCGCTCGCGTCACGAAGGCGCTCGGCCTTCAGCCGTTGCGCGTCGGTCATGTCGACGCCGGTCACCCGTCCGCCCGGGCCGACCTTCAGGGCGGCAACGAACGTGTCCATGCCCGAACCGCTGCCCAGATCCAGCACCGACTCACCCGCCTTCAGCTCCGCGAGATCGAAGTAGTAGCCGACGCCTGCGAATGAGTCGATCGCCTCGCGCGGAATGCGGTCGAGATCCGCGGGCGAATAACCCAGCCGTTCGGCGAGCGCACGTCCCATCTCGAAATGGAATTCGCCTTCAGGGTGTAGCGCGACCTGCTGGTACATGTCCTGGACCTTGGTTTCGAGTTCCGTGCGATTCACCGTTGCAGTAGTCGCCATATCGTTCTCCTCAACATGATTCGGCCCGCCGGTCGCCGAAAGGAGGCCGTTTCGCGGGAGCGTTCGTAGCATTCATCATATCTTCGCACTACCTGTTTGCGGTTCGCAATTGAGCGCTTCGTCGATAGGCTCCCTGAAATATCAAATTGTTGCTGCCTCCCGGGCAGAGCTGGGGGTCCTCCTTGTTACGCTAGGTATCCGCCGAGAGGGTAGCAATAATTGGACAGGAACGCGGTCGCTTGCCATTTGCACATTCGGCGATCAAGCCTTTTAGGAGCCGTCGCATTTTGTTGAGATCCCCGATCCGCGTTTCGACGACCACCAACTTCTGCTCGGCGAGCAGACGCGTCTCGCGGCAATTCTGGCCGTCCTCAAGCTGTAGGAGGCCCTTGACCTCTTCGAGCGTGAAGCCGAGTTGCTGCGCGCGCTTGATGAAGCGCACCCGCTTGATCGCCGCTGCGGCGTAGCGCCGGTGGCCTCGCAGCGGTTTGGAGGGCTCGTCGACGAGGCCGCGACGCTGGTAATAGCGGATCGTCTCGATGTTCACGCCTGCTGCGTTGGCCAAGCCCCCAATCGCGAGTTCCTCGTTCATCGGGCCACCTCTTGATTCCGTACCATGGTACGGAGTCTATGCTATTCCTGAGCCGATTTCGAAGGGTAAGGACATGGCGGCACTGAATGCAAGAGGCTCACTATTGGCGGCGATACTTGCCGCCATCGGCGCATCGGTGTGCTGCGTCGGACCGCTGGTATTGCTTGCGCTCGGCATCGGTGGAGCATGGGTCGTCAATCTGACCGCGCTGGAGCCTTATCGCCCGATCTTCATCGGCCTGACGCTACTGTTTTTCGGGCTCGCGTTCCGCAAGCTGTATTTGGTGCCCCAAGTCCGTCCCGCCGGAACCCTGTGTGCCGAGCCGTTAACCCTGCGGCGCCAGCGCATCGTGTTCTGGGTGCTGGGCGTTCTGACGCTCGGTCTGCTGGTTGTGCCGATGGTCGTGCCACTGTTCTACTAAACGGAGAACAAATCATGCGCTGGGATATTGTGATCACGACCATCGCGACCCTGGTGATTTCACCCGCCTTCGCCGGCGCACCGCAGACTGTGGTGTTGGATGTGCAAAACATGACGTGCTCGCTTTGCCCGATCACGGTGAGGAAGTCCCTTGAGCAGGTGCCCGGAGTCTCCTCGGCCAAGGTCGACCTCAGCCGAAAGACCGCTACCGTGGAATTCGATCCCGACAAGGCCGCGCCCGCGATCCTGGTCAACGCCACGACGAATGCAGGCTTCCCGTCGACCGTGCACAGATAAGTAAAGCATGGGCGTACTCGAATCCGTGCTGACCTGTCCTGACTGCGGGTTTACGCAGCAGGAAATTATGCCGACGGATGCCTGCACGTTCTTTTACGAGTGCAAGCACTGCAGGACCCTACTGCGGCCAAAGACCGGCGATTGCTGCGTTTTCTGCTCTTACGGCTCGGTGGCGTGCCCGCCGATCCAGGAGCAGCGCAGCTGCTGCCGACCGACCACCTGAAGAGCCCCAACTAGCTGTATTCACCAGCTTGCGCCCAACTGCGTGGTTAGGCACGATGGCGCATGCAGGCTAAACCAACAAGGGAGATCCCCCGGCTCTGCCGGGGT
>JANMBN010000515.1:0-9281 GCA_031360485.1 Betaproteobacteria bacterium
GCTCCCGAAGCTCTAAAAACCCCCAAAATCACCCACTCAATTCCGTGAAGACCCAATATTATTTACGGATAAGTTCTTAGAATGTATTTTGCGACTACCTCTAATATTTGTCAGAGCAAATCCATGAACGAAACCAGACGCGATTTTCTCAAGCTCGCCGCCGCCGCAACTGTGGCCGGCACATTTGGTCAAGGGCGGGCGATTGCGCAGGGTAGCGTCAGCATCGAGCCCGACGACCGGGTGTATATCACCAATGAGGACTCGAACACGATCGCAGTGATCGACCCACGCAGCAACACGGTCGAGACCACCATCAACCTGACCAGCTTCGACGAGGACGCGCGTCCGCCATTCCGCCTGGTGACTGCCGGGGTAATGCCGACGCACGCGGCGATGATCCACAAGCCGCTCTATCACGGCTGCACCGACGCGCACGGGGCGGTGCCTTCGCCCGACGGTAGGTTCCTCGCCACCAGCGGTCGAGGCTCGAGCAACGTTTACCTCATCGACGCGGTCAACAAGAAGGTGGTGGGCAACACGCCCAATCCGCTTGCCGGCCCCACCACCAATGCCCAACGGCTTTCAAGCGGCATTCTGGTCGGTCGCGAGCCGCACGAGCCGACCTTCACGCGCAACGGCAAGGAATTGTGGGTGACGCTGCGCGGGGAGGATCGCATCGTCATCCTCGATGTGGAGCGGGCTATGCGTCAGGCTGGGGGTGTCGAATCCGGCGCGATCCTCCGCTTCATCAACACCATCAATGGACCTGCGCAGGTTTGGTTCGACGCCAAGGGAGCGCTCGCGTTCGTCGCGAGCCAGAAGGTATCGAAAGTCGATGTATTCCGCGTCCATTCGGATGCGAACGGCTATTCGCGGCCGGAACGGCTAACGACGATCGACATCACCGCGCAGGACAAGCCGGCATTCACGCCCTTTCTCAAGACCTCGCCGGACGGCATGGAAGTCTGGTTCTCGCATAAGCTCGCAGACGCGGTGTCAGCGCGCTCGACCACGGACCCGTTCGGCTTGCTCGACGCAGTGCCGCTCAGCAATCTGGCGCGACCCAACCACGTCGAGTTCGTCGAGAACCGCAAGGGCAGTGTCGTGTACGCGAGCCTCGCGCGGGTGGACGACAACGGCCCGGGCGGTGTCGCCGCAAGCCAGCTCGCCATCATCGATCGCGGCGCTGCGCCCGGGACGCGCAAGGTGGTGGGGACGTTCTTCTCCCGCGCGCGCGAGGCACACGGCATCTGGACCAATCCGGCGAACGACCTGCTTTACATCGCGCATGAGCAGGACGAACTGCCGGGTACGCCCAACGCCGGGCAAACCTGCTGCGCGGCGTTCGACGTGTCCGATCCCTTCAACCCGAAATTTATAGCGCAGATCTCGCTCGGCGCGCTGAAACTGCCCTCGGGCGATCTGCGCAACAAGAAGAGTATCAACCTGGTCTACGTGAGGCCGGGGAACAAGGGCCAGACGGCATAGGAGGCGCGGTCATGCGATGGATACTGTTCGCGCTGGGACTCATGTGCGGGACGGTGTTCGCGCAGCACCAATACCATGACATGGACGGGGGCGACTCGTCCGCGCGCTACGGCGCAACATTCGCGCGTTTTGCGTCGGAGATGGATGTCGGCATGGACAAGATGATGCGCAACATGCACACGCCGGGTTACACCGGCAATCCGGACGTCGATTTTCTCGCGATGATGATTCCGCACCACGAAGGCGCGGTGGAGATGGCGCGGCTGGTGCTGATCCACGGCCGGGATCCACTCACACGAAAACTCGCAGAGGAAATCATCGCGAGCCAAGTCGTCGAAATTGAAGGAATGAAGCGACGTCTTGCAATCCTACGCGCTAAATCGGGTTCAGAGCAGGACGAGTTTCCCGCGCTCGGTGGCACGCGCGGACCTGCCCAGTGATGCTGGTCCACGGTATCGTCTATTGATGTCCGGGTGATTTACTGGACAGTAACCGCGATTTGATCTGACGACGAAGTGTCAGATCGCAGAGGACATCGACCGACCGAGATCGGCGCCAACTGCGGTCGTAGCGCATTGCGCTCCATAGGCGTCATTGTCTGCGGGCCAGGACCGACCATACACGGGGTCATTCTCGAAGGGGTAGTATTTCCGGACTGTAAATTTTCGACGAGGTAGTCCAGTGATGGATCGACGCAGGTTCGTTGGCGGCGTTGCCGGTGGCCTGCTCGTGTGGCCGGTTGCCGCTCGTGCGCAGCAGGCGGCTAAGGTGCCGCGGATTGGCATGCTCTTACCCGGGACCGCGCTGTCGCCTGGGCAGCCCAGTCCCTTGCTCGACGCATTCCGCGGAGGGCTACGCGATCTCGGGTACGTCGAGGGACAGAACGTCATCATCGAGTACCGGTGGTCCGACGGGCGGGACGAGCGTTTCGCCGAGCTCGCCAACGACCTTGTGCGCCTCAATGTCGCTGTGATCGTCACCCAGGCCACGCCTGCAGTCCAGGCGGCCAAGGCGGCGACCGGCACGATCCCCGTCGTCATGGCATTTGCCGGCGACCCCGTCGGGATCGGAGTGGCAGCGAGCCTGGCGCGACCGGGCGCCAACATCACCGGGCTGAGCTCGCTCGATGCGGCCCTGGACGGCAAGCGGATCGAATTGCTAAAGGAAGCTGTTCCGGGCCTCAAGCGGATTGCCATCCTCTGGAGCTCGAACGACTCGGGCATGACGCTGGCGGTCAGCCGGGTGGAGGTGGCGGCACGCGCCCTGGGACTTTCCGTCGAGAGCTTGGCGGTGCGTGAGCCCGACGCTTTTCCGGGCGCCTTCGACGCCGCCCGCTCGGGGCAATCCCAAGCAATCATCGTAACGGCCCAGCCATTCATTCAGCGCCACCGGGCGCAGATCCTGGACCTTGTTGCGAAACACCGGATGCCCGCGATGTACACGCTTCGGGGTTTCGTCGATGCGGGCGGTCTGATGGCCTACGGTCCGAGTCTGCCTGATCTGTTCCGCCGGGCGGCCGGCTACGTAGATAAGATCCTCCGGGGCGCCAAGCCGGCGGATCTCCCCATCCAGCAGCCTACCAAGTTCGAGCTGGTGATCAATCTGAAGGCCGCCAAAGCGCTCGGCATCACCATCCCGCAGTCGGTGCTGCTACGCGCGGATGACGTGATCCAGTAATCGAGCGTTCCAGTTGTTCGCGACTTGCGCGCTGCTCGGCGCGCCCGCCGCAGAACTTCGACGTTGAACGGCTGCTCTGGAGGAGACCGACCGTCTGTTGTGGGTCGTTCAGCGACGACCGGGCGATCAGGCGGTTCCCGGCCAAGAAGAGACGGTCGAGTTCCCGCTCCAAAGCGGCCATCCCCGTACTCTGGCCATAGGGTGAAGCAGCAGGGATGCGCGTTGATCCGGTATCGAAAGCGGGAGGTCGCAATACCCGGACAAGGCGTGTAGGCGGGCTACGCGCCTATTGCGTTGACGCCAGCCGAGCTTCCGCCTGCGCGACCAGCGCCTGGTAGCGTGGGTCGCCACGGATCGGGTCGAGGCTCGTGTCAGATTTGTACCAGAGCAGATTCTGCCGTTGCGCGTGCGCGATGTGGGGCCCGAGGATCTCAAGCGCAATGTCGAACTCGCCCAGCTTCACCATGTTGCAGGCGAGGTTGTAGTTCAGGTTCCTGTTGTCGGGGTCGAGCAGCCTGGCGCGCGCCGTCCATTCCTTGGCGCGATCGACCTCGTTCAGCGCGACGAGGGCACTCACGCCCCATCCGATCGCGAGGCCGTGATCAGGTTCGGCGACGACGGCCTTCTCCACGCGCGCGAGACAACGCCGGGCCGCCGAGTTCATGCCGTCGATGTCGCCCGTCGCCTCGTAGCACTGAATGGCCATGCCGAGCGCCCAGAAATCCGTCTCGATCGCGGCCGCCGCCCTTTCCAGGCAGCCGATGGCATCCTCATTTCGCCGCATTCCGATATAGCAGCGTGCCGCCGCGGCGTTGACTTCGTAGCCGTCCGGGTCGAGCCGCACGGCGGTCACATGCTCCGCCAGCGCCTCGTCGTAGCGGCCCGCATCGCCGAGGATGCGCCCCTTCGCGGCGTGCGCTTCGGCGAGATCGGGCTGCAGAGCAAGCGCACGCTCCGCCGCCGGCCACCCGTCGTCTCCTGTCTCCGCGTTCACCAATCGCCGGTTGGCCTGCGAGATTGCCAGCAGCGCCCACGCGCGGGCATACCCGGGATCGATATCGACGGCGCGTTGGCACAACCGGACGGTAATGTCGCGGTGCCGCGAATTGCCAGTCGCGTTGTACTGCCGCGCCATCAGGTAGAGCTTGTACGCCTCCGGATTGGTCGTCGAGCGCTGCTCGATTGCCTGCCTTTCGGCAGGCAGCAATTGCAGCTTCAATGCCTTGACGATGGCTTCGGCAATCTCGTCCTGCAGCGCGAATATGTCATCCAGATTCCGGTCGAAACGCTCGGCCCAGAGATGGCTGTCGGTCGCGCCGTCGACGAGCTGCGCGGTGATTCGCACGCGGTTACCCGACTTGCGCACGCTCCCCTCAAGCACATGGCTTACCTTCAGCTGGCGTGCCACCTGCGCGACGTCGATGTGCTTGGCTTTGAAGGTGAAGGCTGTGTTGCGCGAAACGACGCCTAGCGCGGATACCTTGGAGAGATCGGTGATGATGTCCTCGGTGATGCCGTCGCTGAAATACTCCTGCTCGGGATCGCCGCTCATATTGGCGAACGGCAGCACGCAGATCGACAGCCGCTGCCGCTCGCGTGGCGTCGCCGCCGGTGGCGCCTTGGTTGCGGCCGCGCGCAAGGCAAAGACGCGCACGGGGCGCGCGATGTTCTTGACCGTGTGCTCACCAAGATCGTCGAACTCGGCGGCGACCTTCCCCGCGACCTGATCGCGCACGGTTAGTGACAGCGCGACGCCGCCGGGATCGGCGAGCGCCTGCAGCCGCGCCGCCACGTTCACACCGTCGCCGTAGATGTCGTCACCTTCGACGATGACGTCGCCAAGATTGACGCCGATACGGTAACGGATGCGCATGGCTTCGGAGAGTTCCTGTTCGGCCTGCGCCGTCGCCTGCTGTATCGCCAGCGCGCAATTCACGGCAGCGACCACGCTCGAGAACTCGACCAGCGCCCCATCGCCCATGAGCTTGAATACACGCCCACCATGGGTCGCGACGTGGGGGTCAAATATTCGGCTGCGATTGGCTTTGAGGCGCTCCAGCGTACCCGTCTCGTCAACCTCCATGAGGCCGCTGTAGCCGACCACGTCCGCGCAAAGTATCGCGGTCAGTTTGCGCTGCATCAGGGTCGGTGCCATGGGTCAAGTTGGGCGTCGCCGGACCGGTATTGGGGATGAACAGGCACTTCAACCCTAGCCAGGGTCGGCCAGTTAGATTATCACGTGCTTACGCGGCTGACTGACCGGGCCATGGGATGGTTCGGCACCGCGTTGCCAGGACTGCGTCGGCCGCTTCTGGACGACGCCTATGATGGCTTCGGGTCGAACTGCGACCGACGACAGTCGAGCCGCTCGCGTTCAGGCACGACGGTCGCTGACCGGCCACTAGCAGTCGCTTCGTTACCTCCTCACAATTTGCGTCACAGCGGACGCCCTCGCGGTCTTGAGATTGTTCAGCAACTCAAATTTCGTGGGGCTGCCGTACGGGGAGGACCGCAGGCGTGGCGCCGTTCATTGCATCGTCGTCCCGTCTGTTAGCTGTCGTACAGACATACAGATACGCGCGAGGCACATTTCATTATGTGAGGTCGCAAATTCAGGATGAAGTTGCCAGCAGCCATTGCCTGGGTCGGTTACCTCCGTGGTCGTCGGGTTTAATAGAGCGTCACCTGCTCGCCGCGCAACCAAACTTAGGAGATATTACATTGGGCATCATCTGGACGATACTGATTGGGTTCGTGGTCGGCCTGCTGGCCAAAATGCTGACGCCGGGACGCGACCCGGCAGGCTTCTTCATCACCGCTGCCATCGGAATTGCGGGCTCGCTGCTTGCCACATTCGGGGGACAGGCGCTGGGATTGTATCGCGCGGGCGAGCCGGCAGGATTTGTCGGCTCGTTGATCGGTGCAATCATTCTTCTGGCGATCTATCACCTCGTCAGGCGTAGCTCGACCACCTAGCGAGCCAAACAATTTAACCGAGCGCCTATCGCCGCTAACGAGGAGATTCCAATGGGACTGATGGATATTCTGCAGCAGTACAGGAATAGCACGGCTGTCCCCAGTGCGGACCTCGCACACGAGCATTTCGACGAGGTCGCGCGAACCGCGCCGACTGAGACATTGGGGCAGGGCGTCTCCGATGCGTTTAAAGCCGATAGCACGCCCCCTTTCGGAGAAATGGTGGGCCAGATGTTCGGTCAATCAAACCCGCAGCAACAGGCGGGCGTCCTTAACCAGTTGCTGCGTTCGATTGGTCCGGGCGTGTTATCAGCACTTGGCGGCGGCATTCTCGGCCGGGTGTCGGCGCCAGCGAGCGCCGATGTTCCCCAGTTGACGCCCCAGCAAGCCTCGCAGTTGACTCCGGCGCAAGTGCAAGAGATTGCGACGCGGGCGGAGCAACATGACCCCAACGTACTCGACAAGATCGGGGGCTTTTATGCCGAACACCCGCAGCTTGTCAAAACACTCGGAAGTGCCGCGCTGGCGATTGCTCTGGCCGGCGTCGCCAATCGGATGCGCAGGTAATTACTTCCGCACGCCAAGCCGGCTTCTTTGCGCCGAACATCGTCCGCGGACCGACGCGGACTCGCACAACCCCCACGAAGGAGTCACGACATGTCTGTTGCCCGCGTATCCGAAATAATAGCCATGAGCAAAGAAAGCTTCGACGACGCATTGATCCAAGGGGTAGCACGCGCCCACAGGACACTCAAGAATGTGAAAAGCGTATGGATCCACGATCAATCGGTGGACGTGGAAAAAGGAAAGATCGTCGGCTATAAACTGTCGCTCAAGGTCACCTTCGTTTTGAACGATTGAGGACCAGACTCGACTGGGCGGCGCGCTGGATGCGGCATTGAATAGATCAGGTGATGCCCGAGCAAGTTCAGGGAATCTGACATCGCCGGACCAGCGGAACGGTGCGCAGCCGCGCCTCGCAAAGGATCGCACTAAAATCAACGGGAGAAGGTGATGCGCAGCATGATGCGAAGAACGTTGCTGGCTGCGGCCAATTTGATGATATTGGTCGGTTGCGCGAGCATGCCATCGCCGAGCGCCAAGGACATGTCAATTTTGTGACCAGCACTGGGCCGGGCAAGGGAGCCGACCTGGGCGGCCTCGAGGGCGCGGACCAGCACTGCCAATCGCTTGCGAAGGCGGCGGGTGCCGGTGATCGCACGTGGCGCGCCTAATTGAGCACGCAGGCGCCCGCATTGAACGATCCGAAGTTCGTGAATGCGCGCGACCGAATCGGCACCGGCCCTTGGCAGAACGCCAAGGGCGTCGTGGTCGCCAGGAGCGTCGAAGAGTTGCACTCGGCCAACAATAACCTGACGAAACCGACGACATTGGACGAAAAAGGTTAACCCGTGAACGGCCGCACGGAGACGCCCAACAAGCACGACATGCTGACCGGCTCGAGGCCCGACGGCACGGCCTTTCCGGGCTCTCCGTTTTCCGACATGATGTGCGGCAACTGGACCAAGAGCGGAGCCGAAGGCTCGGCGATGACCGGTCATCATGATCGCGCGGGCCCCATCGAAGTTTCATAGGCCATTTCCTGGAATTCGTCCCACCCGACGCAGGGCTGCAATCCGGGCGGGTTGCGCAGTAGGGGCGGTGAGGGGCTGTTCTATTGCTTTGCGGCGAAATGAGAGCTTGGCTTGCGGGCCGATGACGGGCAGCGTCGCCGTCCAAATTGCCCGATGCCAATCATTCGCGCCGCGGAGATCAAGCCTCGATGGCGACGATGTGGGCTTGAATCTTGCCGTCGACCGCGCCGGCACCGAAACGCCTTGCTAGCGCATCCGCACAAACCGCCGTCGCATAGGCAAGTCGCGTGGCGCCACGAGACTCGATCTCATTGCGCAAAGGTGTTCCCTGACAGTATGCGACGGCCGGGATCCGCGAGGAGGCCGCTAGACTGCGGGCCGCAAGCGTCTCGATCAGGGGTGGCCCCGTGAAACCGGCTTTTGCGAGATCTTGCGCGATCACGTCGGTCTCGCAATAGCCGTGGGGTGTCCGGGCCATGAATCGCGGCGGGTCTTGCGGATACAGGCTCGCGAGGGCGTCCGTGACCGTGGCCGCGAACTCGTTCTCCTCGATTCGATCCCACACATTGAAAAGCAGGACGCCGCCGGGAGCGAGCATGCGCCGAGCTTGCGCATACGCCCGCGGCTTGTCGGGTAAGAACATGACGCCGAACTGGCAGACGACGGCATCGAAGCTTCCGTCGTCGAAGGGCAGCGCCATCGCGTCCGCCTGGCGCCATTCGATCGGACGGCATGCTCCGACCGACGCTGCGCGGTCGAGCATCGGCTGGTTGAGATCGGTGGCGACGATGTCGACGCTTGACGGCAACGCTGTCGCCAAAGCGCGCGTCACAACGCCGGTGCCGGCAGCGATTTCGAGCACACGGCTGGGGCGTCGTGCCGCCAGCCGCCGCGCGAGATCTGTCGCGTACGGCTCGAAGATCAATGGCACCATATAGGTATCGTAGAGCTCGGGAATGGAGCCGGCGAATACCTTGTCTGCGCTATGTCCGGAAATGTGCATCGGACCTCGCATAGGACACGCCTGTCCTAACTGGAACGCGCTACAGGGGACAGGCTGCCTTCGGGCTCGTCATAAGCCGATCCGATGGCCGAAGGGACCCGGTCTGAAGCGGACGTTTGCGCGTCCGTGGCAGACCGGGCTGGCCTGCGCTCTATTTCTTCTTTGCCGGAGCGTCGGCCGGGTCGAGATAGGTTAGACCCCAAGGCCCGTTCCCATGGAGTTGTGCCACCACCTCCTTGTCCGTCGTGTAGGCGAACATCGGCTTTCCTTTTCCAATTGAGAAATAGCTGCCGGGACCAAACGGCTTGGCCGTTTTGGCGTTGAATTTATCGCCCTCGGCAAAGTACAGAGTGCCGGACAGGACCGTGACGTTTTCATCGGCCGGATGGGTATGCACTCTTATCTTGGTCTTCGGCGGGACCTTTAGGCGCATCACAAACGATCCCGGCGACTTGGGATCGCCGTCGATGACTGCGGTCTTCGCGCCGGGGCCGATGGATGGGGCATCGACCCATTTGCTGTCGGGCGGCATTACCGCGGTA
>JANMBN010000067.1:0-4605 GCA_031360485.1 Betaproteobacteria bacterium
CATCACCAGGTTGAGGACGCCGGCCGGCAGCCCCGCCTTCGCCAGAATCTCGGCGAGCGCCCACGCGCAACCCGGCACGAGATCGGCGGGCTTCATGACGACGGTGTTGCCGTAGGCCAGCGCCGGCGCGAGCTTCCACGCGGGAATGGCGATGGGAAAGTTCCATGGCGTGATCAGGCCCACGACGCCCAGCGGTTCGCGCGTGATCTCGACCTCGACACCCGGCCGGACCGACGGCAGCTTTTCGCCGGTCAGGCGCAGCGCCTCCGCCGCGAAGTACTTGAAGATGTTGCCGGCGCGCGCCGCCTCGCCGACGCCTTCCGGCAGCGTCTTGCCCTCCTCCCGCGACAGCAATCGGCCGAGCTCGTCCTTGCGCGCGAGAATTTCGTTGCCGGCGCGATCGAGGATGTTCGCGCGCTCCTGGATGGAGCCCGACGCCCAGGCCGGGAACGCCTGCTTCGCGGCCGCGATCGCGGCGCGCGCCTGCGCGCCATCCGCCTGCGCGTACTCGCCGATGACGTCGCTGGTGTCGGACGGATTCCGGTTGAGGGTCGCGGTGGCGCCGGCGACCCATTCGCCGGCGATGTAGTTGCGGAACGTGCTGGTGGTCATGACAGGCTTTCGGTTCGGGATGGATGGATGCGCCGGCGCGCCTACAGAACGCCGCGCGCCGCGAGATTGCGCATGAGTGCCGCCGTGCCGAAGGTCCACGGCGCGATCTTGTCGGCGTGGTCGACCCGATTGACGAGCGCGCCCAGCGAAGGCGTGGTCACGGTGACGATATCGCCGACCACGTGCGTGAATCCCTCGCCCGGTGCGAGACGATCCTTCGTCGGCGAAAACATCGTGCCGAGGAAGAGCACGAGGCCGTCCGGATACTGGTGATTCGGTCCGATCGCATGGGAGACGAGGTCGAGCGGGTCGCGGCTGATCCTGGCCATCGAGCTTGCGCCGTCGAGCACGAAACCGTCCGGTCCATCGACGCGCATCGACAGCTCGCACTGGCGCACGTCGTCGATGCCGAAGCGCTCGTCGAAAAGGCGGATGAACGGCCCGATCGCGCAGGACGCGTTGTTGTCCTTCGCCTTGCCTAAGAGCAGCGCGCTGCGCCCCTCGAAGTCGCGCAGATTGACGTCGTTGCCGAGCGTCGCCCCCACGGTGCGACCACGGCTGTTCACGGCGAGAACGATCTCCGGTTCGGGGTTGTTCCATTCGGACTTCGGATGGAGGCCGATGTCGCCGCCGACGCCGATGGCGGACATCGGCTGCGACTTGGTGAATATCTCGGCATCCGGCCCGATGCCGACCTCGAGATATTGAGACCACACGCGCTGCTCGATCAGCACGTCCTTGAGGCGAGCGGCCTCCGGCGAACCGGGCTTGACCGACGACAGATTGTCGCCGATCACCGCGACGATCGAACGGCGCACGGCTTCCGCCTTCGCGGGATCGCCCCGCGCCTGCTCCTCGATCACGCGCTCGAGCATGCTGGAAACGAAGGTGACGCCGCTCGCCTTGATCGCCTGGAGATCGCAGGGCGCCAGCAGCCACGGCGCCGCCCCGTCGCGCTCGCGCTCCGACGAGTTGGCCAGCACCGTGGAAAGATCGCCGATGCGCGGAAGATCGCGCGCCCCGCGAACCGCGCGAACCGGGTCGTCCAGCTCGAGCAGGCCCTGCGCCGTCGGCGCGAGGCGCGACAGGTCGACGAGGACGTCGCCGCGCACGACGGCGAGAACCGGGCCGTCGACCGCCGGCGACCAGACGCGCCCGATGAGCGTCGCCTGGGCGCGATCGGCGGGCAGGCAATGCTCGAGCGTAAGACGTTCTCTCACTGCGCTTCCTCCGGAAGATCGGACCGGCTGCGGGTCCTTGCGTCACGGCCGATCGATCGTGCGCGTGGCCATGGACAAACGGTCGTCAGATTACACCCGAATCCGGTTTGCCGAGCGCGAAGCGCACGCGAAAGCTCACGGTGCGATCGGCCGCCTTGCTGCGCCGGTCCGCACGACCGAGCCACTGTCTGCCAGGGACAGGTATCATCGTCGCGAACGTGCAATGTCGCTCCGGCAGGCACGATGCGGCTCGGAACCGGCCGGCGGCCGAGCAACCCGGCGATCGCTCGCCCAGAACGTCCCAAGGAAATCCGCATGCTGAAGAAAATCCTCGTTTTCGGCGGATGCCTGCTCGCGCTTTCGGGCGTTGCCGGCGCGCAGCCCTATCCCAGCCAGACCATCCGCCTCGTGGTCCCCTTCGCCCCCGGCGGCACGTCCGAGATCGTCGCGCGTTCCGTGGCGCACGAATTGACCAATTCCCTCGGCGTCAGCGTCATCGTCGACAATCGCGCGGGCGGCGCCGGGACCATCGCGATGTCCGAGGTGGCGAAGGCGGCTCCCGACGGGTACACGCTCATCCTCGGCCACGTCGGCACGCTGGCGGTGAATCCCTACGCGATGGCGCGCCAGCCTTACGACGTGGACAAGGACTTCGTCCCGATCGCGCTGCTCGCGAAAGTCCCCAACATCTTCGTGGTGAACGCCAGCGTGCCGGCGAAAGACTTCAGGGAGTTCGTCGCGCTCGCCAAGCAGAAACCGGGGACGCTCAACTACGGCTCGGCGGGCAACGGCAGCGCCGGCCACCTAGCGTTCGAATACCTGAAGTTCGTGACCGGCATCGACGTGGTCCACGTCCCCTACCGCGGCACGGGGCCGCAGCTGCAGGATCTGCTCGGCGGGCGGCTCGAGGCGGCGTCGGCGGGCACGCCCGCGCTGATGGCGCACATCAAGTCCGGCAAGCTGCGCGCCATCGCCGTGGGAACGCCGGAGCGCATTCCCGCGCTGCCGGACGTGCCGACGGTCGCGGAACTCGGCTATCCCGGCTTCGAAACGTCGCAGTGGTACGGCATCATCGGGCCAGCAGGAATGCCGAAGGACGTCGTCGCCAAGCTCTCCGTCGAGATCAACAAGGCGCTGAAGACGAGTGCCATCACGTCGCGCTTCGCGAACGACGATGCCAAGGCCGGCGGCGGCACGCCCGCCGACTTCGCGGCGCTCATCAAGGCGGAGCAGGATCGCTGGAGCAAGGTCGTCAAGGCGGCGAACCTGCGCATCGAGTAGGCGGGCTTCCCGGCGGGCAAATCGCGCGGAACGACACGCGCGCCTCTATCGGTCCGGCGTCGGGGCGCGCAGTATCGGCGCCGATGCGTAGCGTCAATCGCCGCCCCTCGCCCTCAACCGCGCGCGCAGGTCGTCGATTTCGTCCAGCAATTGCACGGCCAGTGCCGCACCCGCCAGATTGACGCCAAGATCGAGCTGAAGCCGCACGGCGACCCGCGCGCGCCGCAGGTGCGCGCCGGTGAAACGCCAGCGATCCGGCTCGGTCCCATCCGGCGCGAGCACGCCCTCCTCGACCAGCTCGGCGATGCGCTCCGCGTCCACGGCGCAGGCTCGACAGACTTCGGCCAATGTCAGCTGCGCCTGCTCCTCCAGGATGATTCCCGTCACTTGCGCCACGATTTTCCCGCGTGTCATGGTCACACTCCGAGCTCTTGGCGTGGGTTGAAGGTCTTGAACTGCTCGGCCATGCTGCCGTAGAACGTCCTGGCGGAATCGGTGCCGGCCGGCGGAACGGCGATTTGCAGCACGACGTAGAAATCGCCCGGCGTATCCCCCGGAATCCCGCGGCCCTTGAGTCGCAGCTTTCGTCCCGTGGCGGAGTCGGGCGGGATCTTGAGTTCGATGGCTCCGCTCGGGATCGGCACCTTGATCGCCGCGCCCAACGCGGCCTCCCACGGGGAAACCGGCAGATCGAGATAGACATCGCGCTGCTCGACGCGAAAATGCCGATGCGGCCGAAACTCGACCTCGAGATAAAGGTCGCCGGTCTTGCCCTGTCCATGGCCCGGCGCGCCCTGGCCCGCCAGGCGGATGTGCTGCCCGGCGCGAATGCCGCGCGGAATCTTCACGTTGAGCTTGTGCTCGCGCATCGACATCCGCCCGTCATCGCCAACGCCGGGCACCTGGAGCGTGATCGTGCGCGCGGCGCCTTCGTAGGCGTCCTCGAGGTCGATCATCACATTGGCATGACGATCCTCGCCATTGACGTTGAACGTTTCGCGCCGGCCCCGCCGGGGCCCGGCACCGCGCCCGTAGAGCGATTCGAAGAAGTCGCTGAAGCCCGCCGCGTCGCCGTCGGTAAAGCCGCCGCCGGTGAATTCGAAACCGGTGTTCCAATCCGGCGGCGGCTTGAAATCCTGACCGGCTTTCCAGTTCGCTCCGAGCCTGTCGTAAGCAGCCCGTTTTTCCGGATCCTTCAGAACTTCGTACGCTTCGCCCACTTCCTTGAACCGGGCCTCGGCATTTTTCTCCTTGCTGACGTCCGGGAGGAACTTGCGCGCCTTCTGGCGGTACGCACGCTTGATCTCGTCCTGAGTTGCGTCGCGGGCAACGCCCATGACCTCGTAATAGTCCTTGAATTCCATCGATGTCCCCGACAATGAAGCGCACATTATGTGCCTTCGATGGCGTTGCGATCACGCCGCCCGCGTCTGCCCGTGCGGTCGATATCGCGGCACCCGACGCTTCAGGTGAATCTCCACGCATAGACCGG
>JANMBN010000060.1:0-5447 GCA_031360485.1 Betaproteobacteria bacterium
CCTTACGAGCATGCGTTGCGCATCGCGCCGTCCGTGCACCTCGCGTACGCCGACATCGGCGACGTGCCGATGCAGAGCCGGTTCAGCCTCGATCAATGCCACGTGGATATCGAGGCTTTTTTTACGCAGGTCTGCGCGCACAATGTGATCCCGCTGGCGGTGGGCGGTGACCACTCGATCACTTATTCGATCCTTAAGGCGGTCGGTCGTGACCGCCCCGTCGGCATGGTGCATATCGACGCGCATTGCGACACCGCGGGCGTGTACGAGGGATCGAAGTTCCATCACGGCGGGCCGTTCCGGCAAGCCGTGCTCGCGGGCGTGCTCGATCCCGAGCGCTCGGTCCAGATCGGCATACGCGGCGGCGCCGAATACCTGTGGGAATTCTCGTACGACAGCGGGATGACGGTGTTGCACGACGAAGACGTGACGGCGATGGGCATCCCCGCCGTCGTCGCCCGGGCGCGCGAAGTGGTCGGCGCCGGACCGCTCTACGTGAGCTTCGACGTCGACGGCGTGGACCCCGGTTTCGCGCCCGGCACCGGCACGCCGGAGGTCGGCGGGCTCACGCCGCGCGAGGTGCTCGGGATCCTGCGCGGACTCGCCGGCCTCGACGTCATCGGCGGCGACGTGGTCGAAGTCGCGCCGCAGTACGACGCGACGACCAACACCGCGCAGATCGGCGCGCAGATGCTCTTTGAAATGCTGTGCCTGGTGGCGATCCGCCGCCGGGAGCAGCGCAAACCGGCGTAACGGCCACCGTGCGTCAACCTCGGAAGGAAACGCAATGAAGCTCATGAACCTCTGCGCGGCCGCCCTCGCCGCGTCGTTTCTCGTCGTCACCAGCGCGTCGGCTCAGCCCAAGGACTGGTCCAGCATCAAGATCGCGACCGAGGGGGCCTACAAGCCCTGGAACTTCACCGATGCCAGCGGCAAGCTGATCGGCTTCGAGATCGACCTCGCCGAAGACCTGTGCAAGCGGATGAAGGCCAAGTGCGAGATCGTCGCACAGGCGTTCGACGGCGTGATCCCGGCGCTCAACGCGGGCAAGTTCGACGCGATCATGGCCGGCATGAACATCACCGACAAGCGCAAGGAGGCCATCGCGTTCACGCAGCCGTACGGCCGCACGCCGTCGACGTTCGCCGTGCTGAAGTCGAGCCCGCTGGCCAAGCTGCCGGAACAGGGCCAGGTGTATTCGCTCAATTCCGACGGCCTCGCCGGAGCCGAGAAATCGATCAACGACATCAAGCCGATGCTCAAGGGCAAGGTGATCGGCGTGCAGACGTCGACCGCGCAGGCGAACTTCCTGGAGAAGTACTTCAAGGACGTGATCGAGATCCGCCAGTACAAGACCACGGAGCAGCACGACCTCGACCTCGCCGCAGGCCGAGTCGACAGCGTGTTCGCGTCGATCTCGTACCTCAAGGGCGTGGTCGAGGCGCCGGAGAACAAGGAGATGATGCTCTCCGGCCCGCGCTACGGCGGCGGCCCCCTCGGCTTCGGCGTCGCCGTCGGCCTGCGCAAGGGCGACCCGGAGCTGCAGGCGAAGTTCGACGCGGCCGTCGCCGCGGCGGTCGCGGACGGCACGGTCAAGACGATGTCGATGAAGTGGTTCGGCTTCGACATCACGCCTGCCAAGTGAGATGAACGGCCCCCACGCTCACTTCGTTCGCTCCCTGCCGAGGGGGCGCGCAGTGCGCTTCGGACGGCCGTGCGCGCACTGAGGACGGGCGCGGCGGGGTCGCGGGTGCCGCGCGGACGGAGGTCCGCCGCGTGATCGACTTCGCCGAGCTGATGGGCTTCGGCCCTCGCGGCTGGGGCCTGCTGATGCTGCAGGCGACGCTGATGACGGTCGCCGTTTCGGCGACCGCCTTCGCGCTCGGCAGCGTGCTCGGCGCGCTGATCGCATGGGCGAGGATCGAGGGCAACGGTCCGCTGCGATTCGGCGCCGATGCCTACACGACCGTGCTGCGCGGCATTCCGGACCTGCTGGTGATCTATCTGCTCTACTTCGGCGGCAGCGAGGCACTGACGGCGATTGCGCACGTGCTCGGCGCCAAGGGATTCCTGGGCGTGAACTCGTTCGCTGCCGGCGCCATCGCGGTCGGCGCCATCTCGGGCGCCTACCAGAGCGAGATCTTTCGCGGCGCCTATCACGCGATCGCCCGCGGCGAGATCGAGGCCGCGCGCTCGGTCGGAATGCCGCGCCTCCTGCTGTTCCGCCGCATCATCGCGCCCCAGGCGCTCCGCTTCGCCATCCCCGGACTCGGCAACGTCTGGCAGCTGGCGCTCAAGGAATCGGCGCTGATCTCGGTCGTGGGCCTGACCGAGATCCTGCGCCAGGCGACGGTGGGCGCCGGATCCACGCGCAAGCCGTTCGCCTTCTTCATCACCGCGGCAGTGCTCTACCTGATCCTCTCCACGATATCGGGCTGGGGCTTCCAGCGCGCGGAGACCGCCGCGATGCGCGGCGTGCGGCGGGCCTAGCGTGGACCTCGACTTCCTTGGGCAGACGCTCTTGCTCCTCATCTCGGGAGTGCCGCTGCTCCTCAATCTCGCGTTCTTCTCGATCACCGCGGGCGCCGCGCTGGCCGTGCTGCTCGCGCTGATGCGCCTCTCCGGCCATCCGCTGCTCGACCGCGCGGCGCGCGGCTACGTATTCGTCTTCCGCGGCACGCCGCTCCTCGTGCAGATCTTCCTCATCTATTACGGCCTCGGCCAGTTCCCCGAGATCCGGCAGAGCTTCCTCTGGCCGATCCTGCGGCAGCCGTACTGGTGCGCGCTGCTCGCGCTGACGCTCAACACCGCCGCCTATTCGAGCGAGATCATTCGCGGCGGAATCCTGTCGGTGCCCTTCGGGCAGATCGAGGCTGCGCGCGCGTGCGGCATGTCGAGGTGGCTCATCTTCCGCCGGATCACCGTGCCGCAGGGCCTCATCGTCGCGCTGCCCGCCTACGGCAACGAGATCATTCTGATGACGCGCTCGACGGCGCTCGCCTCGGTGATCACGCTGATGGAGGTGACCGGCATCGCGTCGAAGATCATCAGCGAGACCTTCCGCGCCGTCGAGGTGTTCGTCTGCGCCGGCGCGATCTACCTCATCCTGAATTTCGCGATCTCGCGCGGGATCGCTCTCCTCGAGCGGCGGCTGTCGCCGCGGTCGCGCGCATCCACCGACCTGCCCAGCGTGCCGGAGCCCGCGCGATGACGTCCGCGCCGGACAACGCGATCGCCGTCAGCGCGAGAAACCTCCGCAAGCGCTTCGGCGCACTCGAGGTGCTCCGGGGCATTTCGCTCGACGCGCACGAGGGCGACGTCATCTCGATCCTCGGCGCCAGCGGTTCGGGCAAGTCGACGCTGCTTCGCTGCATCAACCTGCTCGAGATTCCCGACGACGGCGACGTAGTCGTCGCGGGCGAGGCGATCGTGCTCCGGACGGGCCGCGGCGGCAAGCGCGAGCCCGAAGATCGCGCGCAGGTCGACCGGATCCGCATGCAGGTCGCGATGGTGTTCCAGAGCTTCAATCTCTGGTCGCACATGACCGTCATCGAGAACGTCATCGAGGCACCGGTCCATGTGCAGAAGCGGCCGCGTGCCGACGCCCTCCGGGAGGGCCTGGCGCTGCTCGAAAAGGTCGGCATCGCCGACAAGCGCGACGCCTATCCCGCGCATCTGTCGGGCGGCCAGCAGCAGCGCGCGGCGATCGCGCGGGCGCTCGCCATGCATCCGCGCGTGATGCTGTTCGACGAGCCGACTTCCGCGCTCGATCCCGAGCTGGTGGGCGAAGTGCTCCGCGTGATGCGCACGCTCGCCGCCGAAGGCCGCACGATGCTGGTGGTCACGCACGAGATGGGCTTCGCGCGCGAGGTGTCGAACCGGGTGATCTTTCTCAATCAGGGCATGATCGAGGAAGAAGGCAAGCCGGGTGAGCTATTCGCCGCGCCCCGGTCGGAACGCCTGCGCCAATTCCTGTCGAGCCACCTCGGCGCCTGACCTCTTCGCTGCTTCCGCACTCGCCGCAGTTCCATCGGCCACGATAGGCCTCGCTTCCCCCGACCTGTGCGCTCCCGGCGAACTTGACGAGTCGCACCGGCAATCGCTGCGCCAGGTCTTTGCCGCCGCGACCGCGGGGCTCGACGATGGTCATCGCTACCGGCCGGATTCGCCCCGATCAACGGGAAGCCGAGATGGTCAGGGGTCGCCGCGCGGCCAGTGAACATTGACCGCGTCTGCCCGGCATTACAACGCGTCGAACAGCGCGCGCAACGCGTCGCCGTAGTCCGGCTCGTGCTGGATCTCGGATACCAACTCCGTGTGGAGCACGACATCCGCTTCATCGAGCACCATGACCGCTCGAGCCGCCAACCCGGCGAGCGGGCCCGACATGATCTCGACGCCGTAGTCACGCATGAATTCGCGTCCCCGCATCGTCGACAAAGGAATGACGTTCTTCAGCCCTTCGGCGGTGCAGAATCGACGGCTTGCGAACGGCAGATCTGCCGAAATGATCAGTACGGCTGTATTGGCGATCTCGCCCGCGCTCTTGTTGAACTTGCGCGTCGACTCGGCGCACACGCCCGTGTCGAGGCTCGGCACGATGTTCAGCACCTTTCGCTGGCCTGCGAAGTCAGCGAGAGTCACGTCCTTGAGATCTTTATCGACAAGGCGGAATGGGGGCGCCTTGCTGCCTACTTCCGGTAATTCCCCACCCACCTCGATAGTCTTACCGCCCAGGGTTACTTCGCTCATCGCCATCCCTCGTTAAGGAGAGCCGGATGCCACGCATTGCGCACCCTCAGGCAAATCGAATGGATACCGTCCGGAGATCGTGGAATCGAGATGCAACGTGGTTCGCACTAAGACTCCGGATGGCCCGATCGAAGCCCGCGCGGCCCAAGGCCTGATGGGGAACGCACTGCTCGCGTCATAACCACGTTCCGCCTTGTCGATCGGTTGGCACTTGAGTCGCCGGGTCGAAATCGTGGATCCAGCCGAGATGGTGTTGGATGCCTTCGTAGGTCGAGAGGCGGGCGTTGCGCGCGTCGGCCGCCGGGCCGTCCGGCAGGTGCAACACGTCGGCCGTCGAGATCGACGCGTACTGCACCTTGCGCGTGCGGCCACGGCGCAGGCGCTCGTAGCGGTCTTGCGCCCGGGCAAAGTCGGCGGCGTTGGTTTCGGCGAGGCAGCGCGCAAGTACCACAACGTCCTCGATCGACTGGTTAGCGCCCTGCCCGTGGTGTGGCACGAGGGCGTGGGCGGCATCGCCAATCAGCGTCACGCGGCCCTTGCTCCAGCGGCTCAGGGGCGGCCGGTGGAACAGCCCCCAACGTGGACTGATCGGCACCGCCGTGATCATCTGCACGATGGCTGGATGCCAATCCTTGAAGCGCGCCAGTTGATCGCCCTCGTTGGCGGGCATCGTCCATTCGCGCGCCGGCCACGGC
>JANMBN010000089.1:0-34701 GCA_031360485.1 Betaproteobacteria bacterium
ACGTTCTTCTCGACCGTCATGTGCGGAAACAGCGCGTAGTTCTGGAACACCATGCCGAAGCCGCGTTGTTCGGGCGGCAGCGTGTCGATGCGCAACTCGTCGAGCCAGATGCCGCCGTCGGAGAGCTGCAGCAGTCCGGCGATGCAATTGAGCGCCGTCGATTTGCCGCAGCCCGACGGCCCGAGCAGCGCGATGAATTCCCCGCGCTTGATCGTCATCGTGAGCTCCGACAATGCGTTGAACGCAGCGCCTCCCGCACCGGCGAAGCGGCGCGTCACGGCGTCGAGCCTCAATTCACTGAAATCGTGCTTCATCGCGGAACACTTTCGGTGGCGTTGCGTTCGATCGGCGCGCGACACCGGCCGCGGCGCCGCCGAAACACGGGGGGCGCGCCGTCACGCGCGTCGTCGGCCGCGCGCGAAGCCCCCGGGGCCGGGCGCGGGTCGACGTCAACGTGGCGTCACTTGGTCTTCTGCGCGCCGACCTGCTGGTCCCAGATCCGGAATGCGTCGACCTGCGCTGCCGGCGGCAGCGATTGGGTATGCGGGAACTGCGCAAGCCAGCCTTCGTACTCGGGCCGGCCGTATTCCTTGATCGCGTCCTGGCTCTCCTTCGGCGCCATCGACAGCGTCACGTTCTTGACGGCGGGGCCGGGATAGAAATACCCCTTGTCGTAAGTGAAAGCCTGCGCCTCCGGCGTGAGCAGATACGCCATCAGGTCGAGGATCACGGCGACCTTTTCCGGCGCGACGCCCTTGGGGATGACCATGTAGTGCGCATCGTTGACCCACGTCATGCCCTTGAACGGCGCGACCTTGTAGTTCTTGGGCACGATCCCGAGCACCCGCGGATTGATGTCCCAACCCGTCATCGTCACCGTCATGTCGCGCGAGCCTTCGCCCAGCTCCTTCATCACGGCCCCCGTGCCGGTCGGGTAGTACTCGATGCACGAGTTGAGGTCCTTGAGATATGCCCAGGTCTTCTCCCAGCCGTTGACCGGATCCTTCGGATTCTTGTCGCCCAGAATGTACGGCAGCCCCATGATGAACGTGCGCCCGGGACCCGAATTCGCCGGTCGTGCATAGATCAGCTTGTTGGGGTTCGCCTTGCACCATGCCAGCAACTCGGCCGGCGTCGTCGGCACCTGCTTCACCTTGTCCGGGTTGTACTCGAGCAGCGGTCCGGCAGGCATGAACGTGACCGCAATGCCGTAGTCCTGTGCCAGCTCCTGCATCTTCGCGGCGGCGGGCTGGTAGTTGCTCACGAGGTTCGGGAATTTCGACGCGTTGTCGGGAAGAATCTTGAGCAGCAGCCCCTGCTCGATGCCGGCAGCCAGAAAATCGGTCCCGGTCAGGATGAGATCGAAATCGCTTCGACCCGCGCCCTGCATCGCCTTGAGCTTGCCCGGGATCTCCGGCGCCGGCGCCTTGATGAAGTTGAATTTGGCGACGAGGTTCGGATTCTTCTTCCCGTACGCTTCGATGGCATCCTGCGTCAACGCCAGATTGCCGGCCGGATCGACGACGTTGATCGTCACGGGGCTCTTCGGCATCGGCAGCCCCTGCGCGACGGCCCCGGACGCACCGGCCGCGAGCACCAGCAGGCCTCCCAGCCCGGCGAGCACCCCCCTGATCGTGCCGACGCGTGTCTGGCTGAAAACGGAACTATGGCTGTGCATCGAAATCTCCTCTCGAGTGTGACGGCGGGCGACCTGACCAGCGCCGGCGCCCGGGTTCTGACGGCGGAAGGCAGCGCTTCTCGACCGACCGGCTATTGTAATCATCTTTGCCGGGGCGGGCCCGTCCGTCTGCCGGGCTCAGTCAATCGTCTCGAAATGACCCGACTTCCCGCCCGACTTTTCCAGCAGCCGCACCCCCTCGATCCGCATCGCGCGATCGGAAGCCTTGCACATGTCGTAGATCGTGAGAAGGCCGACGGCGGCCGCGGTCAACGCTTCCATTTCGACACCCGTGCGGGCAAGCGTTTCGGCCGTGACCTCGATCGCAATCGAGCTCGCTGCCGCGTCGGCGGCGAATTCGACGGCGACGCGCGTCAGCGGCAACGGGTGGCAGAGCGGAATCAGGTCGGACGTGCGCTTCGCCGCCTGGATGGCCGCGATGCGGGCGATCCCCAGCACGTCGCCCTTCCGGGTCGAACCGGCGTGGACCAGCGCAAACGTTTCGGGCCGCATGACGATGCGCCCGCCCGCCCGGGCGATACGTTTGGTTACATCCTTTCCCCCGACGTCGACCATGTGCGCCTGACCGGTCGCGTCGAAATGGGTAAAATGGCCCTTTTCCGACGCTCGCGCGGACACCGGCCGGCGACTCGCCGCGTTGCCCGATACGTTCGAAGATTTTTTCGCTCTGCCTCCCGCGCGTGCCACAGCGGCGCCCTCCGCATGAACTTCCGGTACCGCAGCGCATCTTAGCATTGCCCTACACGGCTTCCGGCCCCCTTGATCCCACTCTCGAAACCCGCACCGGTGCCGCAAACGCCACGTCCCCGCGGCCTGCGCCGGACGATCGTCGTCGCGCTGGCCGCCGTGGCCGTCGGTGCGCAGCCGCTCGCGCCCGCCCCGTTCTCGACCGGCGCCGCGTATGCGCAGGCGCTGCCGGACCTGGGCGAGGAATCGCAGTCGATCATCTCGACGGGGCAGGAACGCAGGCTGGGTGAAATCGTCGTGCGGCAGATCCGCGCGTCCGGCGCCTATCTCGACGACCCGGAAGTCAACGACTACCTGAACGCACTCGGCCATCGCCTCGTCGCCGCGATACCCGAAGGGCGGCAGGATTTCGAGTTCTTCGCGATCGGCGATCCGTCGATCAACGCGTTCGCACTGCCGGGCGGATTCATCGGCGTGCACATGGGTTTGATCCTTCTCGCGCAGAGCGAATCCGAGCTCGCGGCCGTGCTCGCGCACGAAATCACCCACGTGACCCAGCACCACATGGCGCGCTCCCTGGCGGGGCAGCAGCGCTCGCTGCTCTACTCGCTGGCGGCGATCGCGGTGGCGATCGCCGCCTCGCGCGCCAGTGGGTCGTCGACGGGCCAGGCCGTTCCCGCGGCGCTCGCGTCGGCCCAGGCGATCGCGATGCAATCGCAGATCAATTTCACCCGCGAGCACGAATACGAGGCCGATCGCATCGGCTTCCAGCGGCTCGACGCCGCCGGATTCGACGTGACGGGCATGGCGACGTTCATGGAGCGTCTGCAGAAGTCGAGCCGATTCGCCGACGGAACCGCGCCGTCTTATCTTCGCTCGCACCCGGTGACCTACGAGCGCATCGCCGAGGCGCAGGCCCGCGCCTTCGGCAAGTCGTATCGGCAGGTGCCCGACTCGCTCGACTTCCACCTCGTGCGCGCGCTCCTGCGCAGCTACCAGGGCACGCCCAAGGAGGCCGTGGCGTTCTTCACCGCCGCGATTGCCGATCGCAAGTTCAACAGCGAGATCGCCGCGCGGTACGGTCTCGTCGCTTCGCTCCTGCGCGCCGAGGATTTCACGCGGGCGAAGGCGGAGCTCGCGGACCTCGAAAAGGCCGCCCCCCCGCACCCGATGATCGAGGCCATGGCCGGGCACGTGCTCATGGAATCCGGCAACCTCAACCTCGCCATCGCGCGCTTCGAAGGCGCGCTCGCGCGCTACCCGAACAAGATGCAGCTCATCTACGACTATCCCGAGACGCTGCTGAAGGCCGGTCGTGCGCGCGACGCGGCCGCGTTTCTCGAGCGCCAGCTCGACCGGTTTCCCGGCAACGGCCCGCTCCACCGGCTCGCGGCGCGAACGTACGCGGAGCTCGGCAAGAAGCTGCAGCAGTACCGGCACCAGGGCGAGTTCTACGCGTGGCAGGGCGATCTCAAAGGCGCGGTCGGCCAGTTCGAGCTGGCCACGCGAGCCGGCGACGGCGATTTCTACCTCTCGTCGGTCGTCGAGACCCGGCTGCGCGCGCTGCGGCGCGAGCTCGTGGAGCAGCAGGCGTTGGCCAAGAACGGCTGAGACCGCCGGGCCGGCGGCCGCCGTGCCCGCGCTCCGCGTCGATCCCTAAGAGGCACCGCGCCGTTCCCCGGCGTGACCATCGGACTGCCCGCGCGTACCGGGCGACCCGCCCGATCATTGCGTCTGACCTGTAGGTTGTTACAGGTGCGAACCGGTCGCGTCGGACGTAATGTCTCCGCTCGGGCCGCGACCGCCAAGAGTCGCGGCCAGCGCAGGGCGGACAAGGGGGGAAGCCATGAAGATCCTGATCGTCGACGATCACCCGCTGGTCGTCGAGGCGCTCGCACAGCTTCTTCCGCAGCTCGGCCCGGCGGTCGAAGTGCGCGGTGCGATCGATTCGGCGGAGGCGGTCGCGGTCCTCGACAACGAGCCGGACGTTGCGCTGGTCCTGCTCGATCTCGCGCTTCCCGGTGTGCGCGGCCTGGATTTTCTCGGCGACCTCAAGCTCGATTACCCTGGCGTGCCGGTCGTCGTCCTTTCCGCCACGCACGATCAGGCGACCGTGATGGCCGCGCTCGGCGCCGGCGCGCACGGGTTCATCCCGAAGACCGCCGACGCCGAGACGCTGCTCGACGCCACGCGGCGGGTTCTGGAGGGCGGCGTTTATCTGATGCCGGACACGACGCCGATGCCCGAAGGGGATGGCGTGCACATCCGGCCCGACGCGCTAGGACTGACGGCAAGGCAGACCGACGTGCTGAAGCTGCTCGTGCAGGGCAAACCGAACAAGCTCATCTGCCGCGACCTCAAGCTGTCGGAGGGAACCGTCAAGGTCCACGTCAGCGCAATCCTGAAAGCGCTGCACGTCCACTCGCGCACGCAGGCCATCGCTGCGCTCGCGCGCCGCGGCATCAGCGTCGATACGCTGTCGGCGCGGCGGACCGCTTCACAGCCGGCGTTGCGCTGACCTTCGTGTCAGGTGCGTCGTCCTACTCGCAACGAGCCGGACCGGACCCGGTGCCACGCGGCGCGTTCGCACCGCCGGTGCTCGCGCATGCGCGCGCCGACCAGGTCGCGACGCTTTATCAGTCGTGGCACCGGACGACCGCCTCGATGGTGCTGGGCGCGATCATTCTCTGCGGCGTCCTGTGGGACCAGGAGGTCGCCTGGGCGATGGCGGCGTGGCTCGCGGCGATTCTCGTCAACCAGGCGTGGCGCGGCGCGCTGGTGCGCGCCTACCGCCGCGCGAGACCGGATATCGGAGACGCCCCGCGCTGGGGTGCGTACTGGGCGATGGGCTCGTCGGTCGCTGGCGCGCTCTGGGGCGCGGCGGCGGTGGGGATGTTCCCCGCCTCGCCTTCGTATCAGGCGCTGTTCATCGTGTGCCAGTTCAGCGTCATTCTCGGCGGGCTCAATCTCACCGCGGTCTACAAGCCCTCGTTCTACGGCTTCGTCCTCGCGGCGCTCGTGCCGCTGATCGTGCGCGTCGCGATCGAGGGCGATCGCGCGCACCTGTTCACGGCGCTGGTGCTCGTCGTCGTGCTGGCGTTCGTGCTCGTATTCGGACGCCAGCTGAACGATGTGCTGACGCATTCGCTGGCGATGCGCTACGAGAATCTCGACTTGATCGGCGAGCTCAAGGCGCAGACCGGGGCCGCGCTGGCGGCGCGCACCGCCGCGGAGACCGCCAATCGTGCGAAGAGCCAGTTCCTCGCCGCGGCGAGCCACGACCTGCGCCAACCGTTGCACGCGATGGGCTTGTTCGCCGCAGCCCTCGCGGCGAAGGCGCGCGACCCGCAGGTGAAGCCGCTCGTCGCCAGCATCCGCGCGTCGGTGGAGGCGCTGGAGGGGCTGTTCGCGCAGCTCCTCGACCTGTCGCAACTCGAGGCGGGAGCGCTGCGCCCGGTGCCGGAAGCCTTTACGCTCGACCCGGTGTTCGCGCGGCTCGCCGCGGATTTCGCTCCGCAGGCCGCTGCGAACGGACTGGACTTGCGGACGATGCGGACGCGGCTCGCCGTCGAAACCGACCCGATCCTGCTTGAGCGCATTCTGCGCAACCTCGTGACCAATGCGGTGCGCTATACACGGACCGGCGGTATCGTGCTCGGCGCCCGGCGGCGGGGCAACGCGGTACGCATCGATGTGATCGATACGGGCGTCGGAATCGCCGAAGGCGACCGCGCGCTCGTGTTCGACGAGTTCGTGCAGCTGGCGGCAGCACAGCGCCACCACGCCGGCGGTCGCGGAATGGGACTCGGGCTCGCGATCGTCCGGCGCTTAGCCCTCCTGCTGGGGCACCGGATCGACGTCGACTCCAGGCTGGGCCGCGGCTCGCGCTTCTCGATCACGGTGCCCCGGACAATCGTCCGGCCGCACCGCCGCGCACCAGGCGACCGCCACGCGGTTCCCTCGATCGCAGCTTCGCCGGAGCTCGAGGGGCGGCGCATCGTCGTCGTCGACGACGATCCCGCCGTGGTGGCCGCGATGCAAGCGCTGTTCGCGTCCTGGAAAGCGATCGCCACCGGCGGCACCGATCCGGATTCGGCACTGGCCTCCGTCCGTTCGCGCAACGGCAACGACCCGGTCGGGGTCGACCTCATCATCGCCGATCTGCGGTTGGCCGACGGCGCGTCGGGCATCGGCGCCGTTGCGCGGTTGCGCGATGCGCTGGGACCCGGCACGCCCGCCCTGATCGTCTCGGGCGACACGAGCAGTGCCGCACGGGCCGAAGTTCATTCCGCCGGGATACACCTGCTGCTGAAGCCCGTCGTCGCGACCGCGCTGAGAGACGCCGCCGAAGCGGCCCTTCGGATTCACTCGGAATCGTCGCGGTCACGGCCCGCCCGGTTCCCGCATCCGGCGCTCCCGGCGTGATCTATCGACCCCGGCGCGACCCGGGGCCGGTCGAGTCGCTCGAGGGTTCGGGCGCCGCGAAGCGTCAGCCGCTCTTTCCGCCAAAATGCCCCTGAAACCGTTCGCGCATCTTTGCGCGGAAAGATTCGGCATTCGCCATCTTCTTCTGCAGCAGGTCGCGGACGACCGCCTTTTGCTCCGGCGTAAATGTCGCGTATAGGGCAAGCCATTCGCTGCGGATCGACGCGCGCAATGCGCGACCCTGTTGCTCCGCGTCATCCGCGACCGCCGCAATGGCCGCAAGATCGGGAGCCGGATTCGCGAGCTGTGCCTGGGCCGCGTCCTTGACCTTCTGGCGAAGCGCACGGCCCGATTCGAATGCTGCCTTGCTGTGCGCGACCGCCGCGTCGAACAGCAATTGCTGCGACGTATTGAGATTGAGCTGCGCCTTCGCGTCGCCGATCAGCCGTCCGATCATCTGGTCGGGGGAACCCGGTCCGTGCGGGCCGCCCATCGGCTGCGCGAGAGCGCTGCCCGCGCCCAAGGTCATGGCCAATGCCACGGCGCCGGCTACGGTGATCGTGCGCAGATTGCGGTTCAGCTTCATGTCGTATCCTTTCGGTGATCGTGGCGCCACAGCGATTCTGCGGCTCCTGTTGCTTGGAGTGCATTCTGCGCCGTCGTTCGGCGCCCGGACGCCCGGATTGAAACGGGACGTTGCATGCCGGGCCCAGCGTTACAATCGGTTACAAGTGGCCGCGCGCACCGCGCGCGTGGCCGCTAATCTCGCTCATGGCCCCCAGGTCCGCACCATCCAAGATTCTCGTCGTCGACGACGACGTCCGTCTGCGCGACCTGCTGTCGCGCTATCTGACCGAGCAAGGGTTTCAGGTCGCAACGCTGGCCGACGCGCGCGACCTCGACAAGAAACTCCAGCGCGACCCTCCGCATCTGGTCGTCCTCGACCTCATGCTCCCGGGCGAGGACGGACTGTCGGTCTGCCGCAGGATGCGGGGCGCCGGCGAAACCGTCCCGATCATCATGCTCACCGCGAAGGGCGAGGACATCGACCGCATCGTGGGGCTCGAAATGGGCGCCGACGACTATCTGCCGAAGCCGTTCAATCCGCGCGAACTCGTCGCGCGCATCCATGCCGTATTGCGCCGCCATACCGACCGGCGCGCTCCCGGCGCGCCGACCGCCGAGGGAAAGATCGCGTTCGGACCCTTCATGCTCGACCTCGCCGCGCGGTCACTGGCCCGCAACGGCGAGACGATCCATCTGACGACCGGCGAATTCGCGCTCGTGAAGGTGTTCGTGCAGCACGCCCGGCAACCGCTGGCGCGCGAAAAACTGACGCTGCTCGCACGGGGGCGCGACCACGACGTGTTCGATCGGGCGATCGACGTGCAGGTTTCCCGATTGCGGAAGCTGATCGAACCCGATCCCGCGAACCCTCGATACATCCAGACGGTCTGGGGCTTCGGTTACGTGTTCGTGCCCGACGACGAAGCCGTCAACACGGCGCCGGAGGGTCCGCCGCAGTGACGCTGCTCCCGCGCTCGCTGTTCGGCCGGCTCGCGCTGCTGCTGTTCGTGGTCGTCGCGATCGCGCTGGCGGCGACGATCCTGCTTTTTCGGCAGGACCGCGTCGCGCTGCTTGCGCAGCAGTTCAGCGATACGAAGATCGTCCAGCTGCAGGCCGTGCGCGCCGCATTGGAGGCCGCCGACACGAGCGAGCGCCGCGAATCGCTCGCGCGGATCGGCCGCGAGTACAGCGTACGCATCGTGCCCGAAAGCGAGCGGCCATTCATGGGCGGCGCTCCGGTCGGGTCCGTGCTCGAGCCGCTGGAGGCGCGCCTGCGCGAAGCGCTCGGTCCGGGCACCGAGTTGCGCGTGGCGCCCGGGCGCGGGCTCCTTCTCGTGCGCGTCGAGGCGGCGGGCACCGGCTACTGGGTGGGATTCCCTTTGACGCCGAGGCCGCTGGCCGAGGACCGCGGCTCGCGCGCGGCGCTCTGGAGCCTCGTCATCTTTGCCGCGCTGCTGGTCGCGGCGTTCCTGTTCGCGCGCTACCTCGCGAGGCCGCTGCGCGTCCTCGGCGCCGCGGTCGAGCGCATCGGGCGCGGCGAGACACCCGAGCCGCTGCCCGAGCACGGCCCTTCGGAGATCGTCACGCTGAACCGCGGAGTCAACCGGATGACGGCAAGCCTGCGCCAGTTGGAGCACGACCGCGCGCTGCTGCTGGCCGGGGTGTCGCACGACCTGCGCACGCCGCTCGCGCGGCTGCGGCTCGGCATCGAGATGGAGGCACGCGACGAGGCGACGCGCGCAGGCATGGTCGACGACATCGAAGAGATGGACCGGATCATCGGCCAGTTCCTCGAATTCGCGCGGACGAACGAGGACACGGCCCGCGAGCCGCGCGACCCGAACGAGATCGTCCGCGCCTGCGTCGAGCGCTACGTGCGCGCCGGCAGCGACGTGCGCTTCACCGCCGGCACGGTGCCTTCCGCGCCTCTGCGGCCCACGGCGTTTTCGCGGCTGGTCGCGAACCTGATCGACAACGCGATCGCGTACGGCGCGCCGCCGGTGGAAGTGACGACCCGCACCGCGGCGGACCGCATCGTCCTCGACGTCGCCGACCGCGGCCCGGGCATACCACCCGATCAGGTCGAGCGGCTGAAGCAGCCGTTCACGCGCGCATCGGCCGCGCGCGCGAACGCCGCCGGCATTGCGGGAGCGGGCCTCGGCCTCGCCATCGTCGACCGCATCGCGCGGCTGCACGGCGGCACATTCGACCTCCTTCCGCGCGACGGCGGCGGCACGGTGGCGCGCGTCACGCTGCCGGCGTCGGCGTAGTCTTTTTTTCTACCGGTTCATCCGCGGATCAGCAGGACCGTCGCCAACGCGGCGATGCCCTCGCCTCTGCCGGCAAAACCGAGGCCTTCGGTGGTGGTCGCCTTGACGCTGACCTCGGCAATCGTGCAGCCGAGGTCGGCGGCGAGATTCGCGCGCATCGCCGGAGCGTGAGGCGCGAGCTTCGGCGCCTGGGCGATGAGCGTGGTATCGAGATTGCCGATACGCCAGCCGAGCGCCGACGCAAGCGATGCGACATGGCGCACCAGCACGCGGCTGTCGGCGCCTTTCCAGCGCGGGTCGGTGTCGGGAAAGTGCGCGCCGATGTCCCCCAGCGCCAGCGCGCCGAGGATCGCATCGCACACGGCGTGCAACAGCACGTCGGCATCGGAATGCCCGTCGAGGCCGAGCCCGTACGGAATGACCACGCCGCCGAGGACGAGCCTGCGCCCCGCGACCAACGCGTGGACGTCGAAGCCGTTCCCGATGCGCACGTTCACGGCTCACGCTCCCGGGCTGCCGGAGAGTCGGCGAAGTTCAAGACGATTCCGCCCGGCGGGATCCGGCCGCTTCCCGATCGAGCAGCAGCGCGATCCGCACCTCGTCGAGGGAACGGAAACCGAGGCGCTCGTAGAATCGCCACGCGCCGAAATTGTCCTGATGGCAGGCCGTGTCGATGCGCGTGATGCCGCGTCCGCGAAGATGATCGCACAGCGCGGCGAGCATCGCGCTTCCGACGCCGCGTCCCTGCCACCCGCGGGCGATCGTGACATCGTCGAGCTTCACGACGAGCGTCCCGCGCGACGTCGAGATCGCGTGGCAGACGACGCAGGCGCCGATGGCCGCCGGCGCACCGTTCTCCTTGGCGAACGCGAGCCAGACGAAGCCCAGCTCGGGGCGTGCGATGAACAGGTCGAGCGCGCGGGCGAGC
This sequence comes from Betaproteobacteria bacterium, assembly GCA_031360485.1. Lineage (GTDB taxonomy): Bacteria > Pseudomonadota > Gammaproteobacteria > Burkholderiales > Casimicrobiaceae > CAIWHR01. Next base: position 10,577 of record JANMBN010000089.1, read on the forward strand.
GCATCGCGGCCGCCGTCGCCGTACGCGGTGCTCGCCGCGAGATAGTGGCTGTCGCCCTGCAGGAACTCGGCGAGAAGCGCGAATGCCTCGTCGCGCGTGCCGCCCGTCATCGGAGCGCAGGTGACCGGCGTCGCCGTGGCCGCGCGGATATCGTTCACTCGCGCCTCTCCATGACCAGCGGCTCCAGCGTCGCGCGAATCCGTGGCGGAATCGGAGCCGGCCGCTGCGTGGCGCGGTCCACCCATACGTGAACGAAGTGGCCGGTCGCGGCCGGCTCGTCGTCGCCGTGCCGGAAGAGCCCGATTTCGTAGGACACCGACGACATCCCGAGCTTGACGATGCGCAGACCCGCATCGATCGTATCCGGGAACGTCAGCGGCTTCCGGAACCGGCATGTGCTTTCGACGACATAGCCGACGACCGGGTCGTTGGCGATGTCGAGCCCCCCGACGCGGATCAGGTGCTCGTTCACCACGGTGTCGAAATACGAGTAGTAGGTCACATTGTTGACGTGCCCGTAGCTGTCGTTGTCCATCCATCGCGTGGGAATCGCGAGAAAGTGGCAGTACCCGGCGCGCAGACCGGCGCGCGCGTGCGGCGGGATGTCGGGCATGGGGAGCGGGGAGAAGATCCGGCGAACGGGCCTACGTCGGGGGGCGCTCGCCGCCCAGCATCCGCGCGTCGAGCAGTTCGATCCAGTGCCGCACGGGCCGCTTCGCGCCGTTGGCAAGATGCGCAAGGCAGCCGATATTGGCGGTCGCGATGACGTCGGGCCGCCCGGCTTCGAGCGCGGCCAGTTTGCCCGCCTTCAACTCGCCGGCGATTTTCGGCTGCAGCAGCGAAAACGTCCCCGACGATCCGCAGCACAGGTGCGAATCCGCGACGGGCGTGAGCTCCAAGCCGAGCGCCAGCAGGATTTCCTCGACGCGGCCGTCGAGCCGCATCCCATGCTGCAGCGAGCATGGCGACTGGAACGCGACCTTCTGCGGTCCCGCGTCCATCGCGACGATGGGGGCGATGCGCGGCCACTCGGCGCCGATCACTTCGACGGTGTCGCGCGCAACCTCCGAGATCCGCGCCGCCTTTGCGGCATATTCGCCATCGTCACGCAGCAGATGCCCGTACTCCTTGACCATGACGCCGCAGCCGCTGGCGGTGACGATGATCGCTTCGACGTTGCGGTCGACGTGCGGCCACCACGCGTCGATATTGCGCTTGGCGAGCGCGATCCCCCGCGCCTCGCCGCTCAGATGGTAGGGCAGCGCCCCGCAACAACCCGCGGCGGGGACACGGAGCAGCGAGATGCCGATCCGGTCGAGCACGCGTGCCATCGCGGCATCGATCACGGGCGCGATCGCGCCCTGCACGCACGAATCCAGCACAAGCATCTTCCGGTGATGTCTCGCGGCGGGCCACACGCCGGCCGGACGCGATTCCGGAATTCTCGCTCGCAGGCTCGCCGGGAGCAGCGGTTTGAACGCACGGCCGATCGCGAGCGCGGCGTTGAACAGCGGTCGCGCGAGAAGGGCTTCGCGGATCAGCCAGCGCTTGAGGCGAGCCGCGAGCGGACGCGGCGCGCGCGCTTCCACGACGTGCCGGCCGATGTCGACGAGGCGGCCATAGCGGACACCGGAGGGACACGTGGTCTCGCAACTGCGGCAAGTGAGGCAGCGGTCGAGGTGCAGCCGCGTCGTCGCCGTGACCTCGCCACCCTCGAGCGCTTTCTTGATCAGGTAGATGCGGCCGCGCGGACCATCGAGTTCATCGCCCAGAAGCTGGTACGTCGGGCACGTTGCCGTACAGAAACCGCAATGGACGCACGAGCGCAGGATCGAGTCGGCCTCGCGGCCCTCGGGCGTATCGCGGACGAAATCGGCAAGCGCGGTCTCCACGTCGGCTCAGAAATCAGGGTAGAGCCGGCCGCGGTTGAGAATGCCCGCGGGATCGAACGCGGCCTTCAGCCTGCGATGCAACGCAAGCACCATCTCGGGCAACGGATGGAATGCGCCGCCGGACTTGTCGGCGGCGCGGAAAAGCGTCGCGTGACCGCCGCTGCCCGCCGCCCACGCGCGAACTCTCGCGGGATCGGTTCGCTCGCCGGCAGCGAGCCAGCGCAACGCGCCGCTCCACTCGATCAACTGATCGCCGCCCAAGTCCGCGTGCGGCGCCGTCGCCTTGACCGAAAGCCGCCATAGCGGCGCGCCGGAATGCACCGCGGTGAAGTGCGGATGCGTCTGGTCACGAAGGCTTTCCCAGAACGCGTCGCAGTCCGCCATCGCGGTCCCGCCGATCTTCGCTGCTGCGGCATCGACCGCGGGCGGCGCCCCCGAGAGCCGCACGGCGAGCCGGCCCGCATGATGGCAGGTCGCGGAAACCGGCAGCGGCTTGCCGCCCCATTGATTCATCAACCGGATCGCATCGTCGGCCGAGCATTCGAGCACGCGGGTCGCCTCCGCCTTGGGCAGGGGCAGGCACTTGAGCGAAACCTCGGTGAGCACACCCAGCGTGCCGAGCGCTCCGGTCATGAGCCGCGGCAGATCGAAGCCGGCGACGTTCTTCATCACGCGGCCGCCGAACGCCAGATCCTCACCTTTGCCGTCGAGCACGCGCACCCCGAGCACGATGTCGCGGACGGCGCCCGCATACGGTCGGCGCGGGCCCGACAGCCCCGCCGCCACCAGCCCGCCCAGCGTCGCATTCCCGCCGAAGCGTGGCGGCTCGCAGGCGAGCATCTGGCCGCGCGCCCGCATCTCCCGTTCGATATCGGCGAGGCGCGTGCCGGCGCGCGCAGTGATCACGAGTTCGGTCGGGTCGTAGTCGACGATCCCCGCGTAAGGTGCCGTGTCGAGCACATCACCCGCCGTGTCCTGCCCGTAGAAATCCTTGCTTCCGCCGCCGCGCACGACGAGCGGCGATTTCGCGGCCGCCGCCGCGCGAATCCGCGCCTGGAGGCCTGCGAGGATGGCGTCGATCATGCGCCGCCCTTTCCGGCAAGCTTGTCCCGGTAGATGATCCGGGGCTCATCGCCGTCGATGATCGCCGTCTCCTTCAACGCGGCGGCTTCCCACTCGCGGAGAAACGGATGCGCGAGCAGCGCCGGGAGATACGTACCGGCCGCGCCCCCGGGGGCGACAGCATACGTGCGGAAGCGGAACGCGACCGGCGCGTAGAACGCATCGGCGAGCGAAAACGCGCCGCAGAGGTAAGCGCCCCGCTGCGCGAAGCGCTCCCGGCCTTCGTTCCAGATTTCGGTGACCCGCGCGATGTCGCGCCGCAGCTCCGGCGACCAGGGCCGCACGTCGACGCGCTCGCGGATGCACATCGCCATTTCGTCGCGCAGGTGGGAAAAGCCCGAATGCATCTCGGCGCACACCGACCGCGCCCACGCGCGCGCGGCGGAATCGCCGGGCCACATGCCCGGATGCCGCTCGGCGAGGTATTCGGCAATTGCAAGCGAGTCCCAGACGATCCTCGAACCGTCGTGCAGGCACGGAACACGCGCGGTCGGCGAAAACGAGCGATTGGCCGGAATCGGCTCGGGCCCGCCGGACAGCGGCACCATCTTCTCGGTGAACGGCGCGCCGGAGAGCTTCATCGCGAGCCAGCCGCGCAGCGACCACGACGAGTAATTCTTGTTGCCGAGATGGAGCAGGTACATGGCAGGTCGCAGGGGCGTTTGGGTCGGGCGACGCGTTTCGCAGGTCGCTGCCGGGTCGCGTGAAGGCGGAATGTCGTGTCCGATTCGGGTTGCGCGCCGTCCCGCGCCTAGAGAGGCACGGTCTTGCCCGGATTCATGATGTTGTGCGGATCGAGCGCGCGCTTGATCGTCTGCATCAGTTCCACCGCGTCACCGTGCTCGGCGACGAGCGCCTCGAGCTTGTGCACGCCGATTCCGTGCTCGCCCGTGCATGTGCCGCCCATCGCGATTGCGCGCAGGCTGATTCGCTTGGCGAGACCCTCGGCCCGCGCGCGGTCGCCCGCATCGTCGGGATCGAACAGCACGCAAAGATGGAAGTTGCCGTCGCCGACGTGGCCGACGATGGGCGCGACCAGGCCTGTCGAGTCGGCATCGGCCTTGGTCTCGAGCAGGCAGTCGGCGAGGCGCGATATCGGCACGCAGGCATCCGTCGCAAAGACGTGCTTGCCGGGGAACATCGCCTTGGCGGCGTAGTACGCGGCGTGCCGCGCCTTCCACAACCGCGTCCGATCCTCGGGCTTCGTGGCCCACTCGAACGCGCTGCCGCCGAATTCCTCGGTGATGGCCTGCATCTCCGCCGCCTGCTCCGCGACCGCGGCGGCGCTGCCATGGAACTCGAAGAAGAGCGTCGGCTTCGCCGCGAAGCCTTCGAGCTTCGAGTATTCGATGCAGGCGCCCATCTGCACGTCGTCGAGCAGCTCGATCCGCGCGACGGGAATGCCGTGCTGCATCGCCAGGATCACCGTGCGCACCGCGCCTTCGAGCGTGGCGAATTGGCAGACGCCGGCGGAGATCGCTTCGGGGACGCCGTAGAGCCGAAGCTGGATCTCGGTGATGATTCCGAGCGTTCCTTCCGCCCCCACGTAGAGCCGCGTGAGATCGTAGCCGGCGCTCGACTTCCTCGCGCGGCCGCCGGTCCTGACGATGCGGCCGTCCGGCGTCACGACGGTCAGGCCAAGGACGTTTTCGCGCATCGTTCCGTAGCGAACCGCATTGGTGCCGGAGGCGCGGGTCGCGGCCATTCCGCCGATCGTCGCGTTGGCGCCAGGATCGATCGGAAAGAAGAGGCCGGTGCCCTTGAGCTCCGCGTTGAGCTGTTCGCGCAGCACGCCGGCCTGCACGCGGCAGTCGAGGTCCTCCGCGTTGACTTCCAGCACGCGGTCCATCTGCGACAGGTCGACGCACACGCCGCCGTAGAGGGCGGCGACGTGGCCCTCGAGCGAGGTCCCGACTCCGAAGGCGATCACCGGAACACGCGCCGCGTGGCAGAGGCGCACGATCGCCGCGACCTCCTCGTTCGTGTGCGGATAGACGACGACATCCGGGAGGCCGGAATCGGCGAGGCCCTCTCCGTGGCTGTGCTGGTCGCGTATCGCACGGGACGTGAGAGCACGCTCGCCATAGTCGGCCGTAAGGCGGGTCACGAGATCGGCGACTTCACGGGCGTCCGGCCGCGCGGAGCGGAGTTCGGCGTGCGTATTCATGGTGGGCCTCACGATCTAGAAGCGTGGCAACTCGGGATGCGACAACTTGCCGTGGTGCACGTGCATCTTGCCGAATTCGGCGCAACGGGAAAGCGTCGGGACGCCCTTTCCCGGATTGAGCAGCGAATGCGCATCGAACGCGGCCTTGACGCCGAGGAAGCGCTCGAGCTCGGCCGGCCGGAACTGCACGCACATCTGCGGCAGCTTCTCGATGCCGACGCCGTGCTCGCCGGTGATCGTGCCGCCGACCTCGATGCACAGCTCGAGGATCGCGGCGCCGAACGCCTCGGCGCGCCCGCTCTCGTCCGGGACATTGGCGTCGAACATGATGAGCGGGTGCAGGTTGCCGTCGCCGGCGTGGAACACGTTGGCGCAGCGCAGCTTGTATTGCACCGAGAGCTCCTCGATGCGCAGCAGCACCTGCGCCAGCGCCCGGCGCGGAATCGTGCCGTCCATGCAATAGTAGTCCGGCGTGATCCGGCCGATCGCCGGAAACGCCGCCTTGCGCCCCGACCACATCAGCAGGCGCTCCCGCTCGTCCTTCGAGACACGAATGCCGGACGCGCCCGCTTCGCGCAGCACGCGCGTGATGTCCGCCATGTCCGAGGCCACTTCCTCGGGCGTGCCGTCGGTCTCGACCAGGAGGACCGCAGCCGCGTCGAGCGGGTAGCCGGCGTGGACGAATTCCTCGACCGCGCGCGTGGCTTTCCGGTCCATCATCTCCAGTCCCGCCGGCACGATGCCCGCGGCGATGACCGCGGCGACCGCGGCGCCCGCCGTGCCGACGTCGGCGAACGCCGCCAGCGCAACCTGCGCGATCTGCGGTTTTGGCGTGAGCTTGACCGTGATCTCGGTGATGACCGCCAGCAGGCCTTCGGAGCCCGTGACGAGCGCGAGCAGGTCGTAGCCGGCGCTATCGAGCGCTTCGCCTCCGAATTCGACGATCTCGCCGGTGATCAGCACCCCGCGCACACGGCGGACGTTATGCACCGTGAGCCCGTACTTGAGGCAGTGCACGCCGCCGGCGTTCTCCGCGACGTTGCCGCCGATCGTGCAGGCGATCTGCGACGAGGGGTCCGGCGCGTAGTACAAGCCGTACGGCGCCGCGGCTTCGGAGATCGCGAGGTTGCGCACGCCCGGCTGCACGACGGCCGTGCGCGTCAGCGGGTCGACCGCGATGATCCGCCGAAATTTCGCCAGCGAAAGCAGCACCCCCTGCCTGTGGGGCACCGCGCCGCCGGAAAGGCCGGTCCCCGCGCCGCGAGCGACGACCGGCACGCGCGCGGCGTGGCAGCGCTTCAGGATCTCGACGACCTGCGCCTCGTTTTCCGGAATCGCGACCGCCGCCGGCAACCTGCGGTACATCGTCAGGCCGTCGCATTCGTACGGCGTCGTTTCCTCGGTCGTCGTCAGCAATGCCGACGGCGGCAGGATGGCCGCGAGCTGGGCGTGGACGGCGGGGTCGAGCATCGGATTCGTCGAATTCGGATCGGAACCGGTCGGAAGGGCGCGCGGAACGCTTGGCGCCACCGATTATTCCACATCGCCGTCCCCTCGGCACGGCAGCCGCACGACGGCCGGATGGCCCCGTTCCCAAAGCGGCTATACAGCCCGGCGCAGGTTGCTTAGAATCCGCGGCTCCGAACGGTTCAACCGTGGCATCATCGCATCCTCACCGAATCAGGAGATTCCCATGCATCCATCCCGCCTTTTCGGCGCGCTGATCATCGCGACCGGCGCGATGCTGGCGCTGCCGGCGGCGCCTGCCGCGGCGCAGACCACGTTGAAGATGAACATTTCCATCAGCCAGAACTCGCACTACGGCGTCGCCGTCGACACCTTCGCGCGCGAGGTCGAGACGCGGACCGGTGGCCGCTACAAGGTGCAGAACTTCTACTCCGGCGCGCTGGGCGCCGAGCGCGAATCGATCGAAGCCCTGCAGGTCGGCACGCTCGACCTCACGATGACGTCGACCGGACCCGTGCCCAATTTCGTGCCCGAGGTCGCGATCCTCGACATTCCGTTCCTGATGCGCGACTACCCGCATGCGCGTTCGGTGCTCGACGGGCCGATCGGCCAGGACTTGCTCGGCAAGTTCCCGGCAAAGGGCCTACAGGCGCTGGCGTGGGGCGAGAACGGATTCCGCCACATGACCAACAGCAAGCGGCCGGTGAATTCGCCGGAGGATCTCAAGGGCCTCAAGATGAGGACCATGGAGAATCCGGTTCACATTCAGGCGTACAAGGCGTTCGGAATCATCCCGACGCCGATGGCGTTCACCGAGGTGTTCACCGCGTTGCAGCAGGGCACTGTCGACGGACAGGAGAATCCGCTGTCGGTGATCACCGCCGCGAAATTCGACCAGGTGCAGAAGAACCTGACATTGACGGGCCACGTCTACTCGCCCGCGCTGATCCTGATGAGCAAGGCGCAGTGGGACAAGCTCTCGGCAACCGACAAGGAGGCGTTCCTCGCGGCCGCGAAGGAGGCGGTCAAAGCCAATCGTGCGCGGATCGACGACGACGAACGCAAGGCCGTCGCCGACCTGCGCTCGAAAGGCATGGCCGTCGTCGACAGCGTCGACAAGGCCAGATTCCAGGCGGCGCTCGGCCCGACGTTCGCCGAGTTCGGCAAGAAATTCGGCCAGGACAACATCGAAAAGATCCGCAACTACAAGTAGTAGGACGAAGCCCGGCCCGCCGGGCTTGCATTCGGAGCAGCTCTTGCGGAATGCCTTTCTCGCCGTCGAGCGTTGGACCACCGCGTTCTCTCTCGCATTCGCGTGCGCGATGCTGGTCGCCGCCTCCTGTCTCGGGATGTACCAGATTTTCGCCCGCTTCGTTTTCCACCAGCCGGCCGAGTGGTCGGAGGTGCTGATTCGCTTCACGCTGATCTGGATGGTCTTCATGGGCGTCCCGTCCGCGTTCCGGCAGGGCGCGATGGTCTGCGTGGACCTCGCCTATCGGAATGGCGGCCCGGCGACGAAGCGCGCGCTCGACTGGCTGATCGCGATCACCGCGCTGATCCTGGTCGCCGTCATCGTTCGCTACGGATTCGACTACGCGTACCGCGCGCGCTTCCAGACGATCAGCGGTCTCGAATCGCTGTCGATGACGTGGGCCTATCTCGCGCTGCCGATCGGCGGGCTCTTCTGCGTCTTCGGCATCGTCGGCTGCCTCGTCGACCCGCGCCGGCACGAGCTCGAGACCGCGCAGTAGCCGCTCTCCTCGTCCTCTTACCGGCCGTTCCCCGGGTTTTCCATGCCGTCGACGATGTTCCTGACGATGGTGCTGTGCTTCGCGCTCAGCATCTCGGTGGCCGTGTCGATCGGTCTCGCGAGCCTCGTCGGCGCCTGGCAGGCCGACCTCAACCTGCTCGCGATCGTCAAGGAGATGTTCGGCGCCATCAACAAGTTTCCGCTGGCCGCGATCCCGTTCTTCATCCTGGCCGGCAACCTGATGGAGTCTGGCGGAATCTCGCAGCGGCTGGTCGAATTCGCCAAATCGATCGTCGGCGGCATCCAGGGCGGGCTGGCGGCGACCTGCGTGCTGACTTGCATGATCTTCGCGGCCGTGTCGGGTTCCAGCGTGGCGACGACGTTCGCGATCGGCGCGATCCTGATACCGGCCCTGATCAAGCACGGCTATCCGACGAACTTCGCCGCGGCGCTGCAGGCGACCTCGGCGGAGCTCGGCGTCATCATCCCGCCGTCGATCCCGATGATCCTCTATGGGGTATCGGCCGAAGTGTCGATCGGCGAGCTCTTCATCTCGGGCTTCGGACCGGGCCTCCTGATCGGCGTCGCGCTGATGGTCTTCGTCGTGATCTATGCGCGGATCAAGGGCTACGGGAAGGGCGACCGCGAGGGGAAGATGCCGATCCTCGCCGCGGCGCGCCACGCCGCGCTCGCGCTGCTGATGCCCGTGATCATCCTCGGCGGCATCTACGGCGGGATATTCACGCCCACCGAAGCGTCGGTGGTCGCGGTGTTCTACGCGCTGATCGTCGGCGTCGGCGCGTACCGCGAGACGAAAATCGCCGACTTGCCGCGCGTGCTGCGCAAGAGCGTGATTTCGTCGGCGGTGATCATGTTCATCATCGCCAACGCCGGGCTGTTCAGCTACCTCATCACGCGCGCCGGCGTGCCCGAGAGGATCGGCGCGTTTCTGGTGGCATGGCTGCAGTCCCCGATGCTCTTCCTGCTGGGCGTCAACGCCGCGCTGTTCGTCATCGGCATGTTCATCGAGACCTCGGCGTCGATCATCGTGCTGGCGCCGATCCTGGCGCCGGTCGCCGCGCATTTCGGCATCGATCCGGTGCATTTCGGCATCGTGATGGTCGTGAATCTGGCGCTGGGCATGATCACGCCGCCGTTCGGCGTCAACCTGTTCGCGGCGTGCACGGTGGCGAGGATTTCGCTCGACCAGATAGTCACGCGGCTCTTTCCGTTCATCCTGGTCGTGCTGGCTTGCCTGATGGTGATCACCTACGTGCCCGTGCTATCGATCGGATTGCGCGACCTCGCCTATCGCTGAGTGCGGTCAGCGTCCAGGCAAAGCGCACCGGCCAGCATTGTCTCGGTTGCATCGAGCAGGCGTTCGCGCGCCCGCGGCGCGGCGATCGCCCGCGCCAGCGCCACCGCCCCGGCGCAGCTCGAGAATACGAATGCCGCGACCTCGCGCCGCGACAGTCCGGCGACCTCCGGAAAACGCGCTTCGATCCGGTCCAGGACCGCGCCGGTCTCTGCACCAAATGAGCGCTGCAAGCCGGCGCCGCCGCGCGCCACTTCGGGCAGCAGCACCGTCAACGGGCAGGCGGCGGCCGGTGACGCGTCGTCCGCCTGCCGCAGATAGCCGTGGATCAACGCCTTGAGCCACGCCTTGTCGTCCTCGACCGGCGCGAGCGGAGTGAGTAGCCGCTCCATGCTTCGCTCGAGGCCGAAGAGCAGCGTTTCGCACACCAGCTCCTCCTTGGACGCGAAATGAGCGTAGAACCCGCCGACCGTGAGACCGGCGTCGCGCATGATCGCCTCGACGGACGAGCCTTTGATGCCGCGGGCCTTGATCATCCGGTCCGCGGCGGCGAGGATCCGGTCGCGCGTCTTTGCCTTGTGCGTGACGGAATAACGTGCCATTATCAACATAATATTATAATTATAATTGCAATGCAACGCTCTTGCGGGGCCGGAAGGGAGTGGCGTTCCCAAGGAAGGCCGTTCCGGCCCTCGGCCAGCCCTTGGCGACGACCGGCCCTTGACGGCAACCGTTCGCGACGAGCGAACGAACGTTCGCGGGCCCGTCAAACGCATCGACCTCCATCCACTTCCAGGCAGGCTCCGGTGATGAATGCCGCCTCGTCGGACGCTAGGAACACGGCAGCGGTCGCGATGTCCGCCGGCTGTGACAGCCGGCCCAGCGGAATGGTCGCCACGAACTTTGCGCGCAGTGCCGGCGTGTCCCCGCCCATGAATTCCGCGAGCATTCCCGTTTCGCCGGCGACCGGATTGATGACGTTGACGCGGATGCCGTCCGGGGCCAGTTCCGCCGCCATCGAGCGCGACGTGACGATGGCCGCCCCTTTGCTTCCGTTGTACCAGGTGAGTCCCGGCCGCGGCCGTACGCCCGCCGTGGACGCGATGGTGATGAAGACGCCGCTCCCTTTCTTGCGGAAATGCGGCACCGCGTGGCGGGCGGTGAGGAACAGGCTCTTCACGTTCACGCGGTAGATCCGGTCGAACTCGTCCTCGCTCACTTCAAGCATCGGTCGATTGCGGTGCGTCGTGCCGGCGTTGTTGACCACGATATCGAGGTCGCCGAACCGGTCGAGCGCGCAGCGGACGAGCGCGGCGACGTCCGCATCCGACGACACGTCTCCGGCACAGACGACGGCGCGACCGCCGGACGCGCCGATCTCGCGCACGACGCGTTTCCCGCTTCCGGCATCGATGTCGTTGATGACGACGCTTGCGCCCTCACGCGCAAAGCGCTTGGCGATGCCTTCGCCGAACCCCGATCCTGCGCCCGTCACGATAGCCACCTTGCCTTGCAGTCGCATGCGAGTTCCTTCAGGTCGCGTGAGGGATCGGAATCCGATAATTACCCATGCTGGAGCACCACCGTCTTCAGCACCGTGAAGCCGTACAGCGCCTCGAAGCCCTTCTCGCGGCCGTAGCCCGAATGCTTGACGCCGCCGAACGGCAGCTCGACGCCGCCGCCCGCGCCGTAGTTGTTGACGAAAACCTGTCCGCTGCGGATCGCACGGGCCATTCGCAGCTGACGGCCGCCGTCGGCGGTCCACACGCCGGCGACGAGGCCGAAATCGGTGGCGTTGGCCATGCGAGCCGCATCGCCTTCGTCGGCGAACGTCATCGCGGCGAGCACTGGCCCGAACACTTCCTCGCGACCGAGCCGGGACGAGGGCGGAACATCGCGGAAGAGATGCGGCTCGATGTAGTAGCCCGTGGCCGGTGCCTCGGCGACGACGGCGCCCTTTCCCGCGATCGTCAGGCCGTCGCGCTCGGCACCGGCCAGAAAATCGCGCACGCGCTCGAGTTGCCCGGCGCGAATCAGCGGCCCGCAGTCGAGGTCGGCGAGCGCCGGTCCGACCTTGAGCGCCGCGAAGCGCGCGCCGAGCCGGTCCAGCACCTCGTCGGCGCGCGAGCGCTCGACGAGGAGCCGGCTGCCGGCGGAACACGTCTGCCCGGCGTTCTGCACGATGGCGTTGACGATCGCGGGCAGCGCCGCGTCGAGATCGGCATCGGCGAAGACGACCTGCGCTCCCTTGCCGCCCAGTTCCAGCGTCACCGGGCAGTGCCGCTTCGCGGCCTCGCCGGCCACCCACGCGCCGGTCGCGGGTGACCCGGTGAACGAAAGGTGCTCGATGCCGCGATGCGCGGCAAGAGCCGCGCCGGCTTCGCGCCCGAGCCCCGTGACGATGTTGAGCGCCCCGTCGGGGAGACCGGCGCCGGCGGCGAGTTCCGCCACGCGCAGCAGCGACAGGCACGCGTCCTCCGCCGGCTTCACCACGCAGGCGTTGCCGGCCGCGAGCGCGCCGCCGACCGAGCGCCCGAAAATCTGCAGCGGATAGTTCCACGGAATGATGTGACCGGTCACGCCGTGCGGCTCGCGCCACGTCAGCACCGTGTAGCCGGCCGGGTACGGAATGGTCTCGCCGTGAAGCTTGTCGGACGCCCCGCCGTAGAACTCGAAATAACGCGCGCACGCCGCGACGTCGGCGCGCGCCTGTTTCATCGGCTTGCCGCAATCGCGCGCCTCGATCAGCGCGAGCTCGTCCGCGTGATCGAGGATCGCGCGCCCGAGCTTCGCGAGCGCGCGCCCCTTCTCCGCCGGCGCGAGCCGGCCCCACGCGCCGTCGCGCGCGCGCTGCGCGGCGACTACGGCGCGATCGACGTCTTCGGCGGTGCCCTCGGCGATCGCCGCGAACGGCGCGCCGTCCGACGGATCGATCATCGGCAGCGTGGCGCCGGCCGCGGGCGCCACCCAGCGATTGCCGATGAAGTGTTGCGCCGGCGTCGTGATCGAAGGCATCGGGATTCGGCGTGACGCCGTCGACTAAAGCGTTGCCGCTACTTCGCCGCGCCCGCGGGCCGGAATTTCCACGCCAGCGTGTTCTCGTCGGTTCGCGGCGCGTACGTGATGCCGTCGCGCGTCGCCCAGAGATTCACCTGGAAATGCAGCGGGACGATGCCGGTGTCGCCGATCGCGAGCTCGGCCGCCCGCTGCAGCAGCGCCTCGCGCTTCGCGTCGTCGACGGTTGCGAGCGCATCCTCGGTCAGCGCGTCGACCTTGCCGTTCGAGTAGCGGCCGCGATTCGCCGTGCCGTAGCCCCGGTCGCGGTTGTAGGTCATCAGGAGCGCCTTCAACGACGACGACGCTTCGCCGGTGCCCGTGCTCCAGCCGAGCAGCATGAAGCTGAACTTCAGGTCCGTCGCCTGCGTGAAATAAGTCGCCGACGGCATCGCGACGACCTTGGTGTCGACGCCGACGCGCGCGAGCATCTGCGCGACCGCCTGCGCGATCTTCGCGTCGTTGACGTAGCGGTTGTTGGGCGCGTGGATGGTGAGGCCAAAGCCGTCGGGATAGCCGGCCTCCGCGAGCAGCTTCTTCGCGCCCGCCGGATCGTAGGCGTCGACCTTGAGGTTCTTCGTCGCCCCGAACAGGAAATCGGGGACGAGCTGGCCCGCGGGCACCGCCTCGCCCTCCATCACCTTTTCGACGATCGCCGGACGATTGATCGCCTTCGAGATCGCCTTCCGCACCCGCGGGTCCTTCAGCGGATTCTTCGCCAGCGGCTTTCCCGCCTTGTCGGTCGCGAACGGCGAGACGTCGCGATCGCTGTCCATGTGCAGGTAGATCAGCCGGTCGGCGACGGTGCGGAAGACCTGCAGGCGCTTGTCGCGCTTGAGCTGCGCCGCGTCGGAGGTGGGCACGTTCTCGATCACCTGGATGTCGCCGGAGAGCAGCGCGGCGACGCGCGAAGCGTCCTGCGGGAGGAGGCGCAGCGTCACCTTCTCCCACGGCGTCTTGCCGCCCCAGTAGGCGTCGTTGCGCGCGAGTTCGATGCGGTCGCCTTTCGCGTACCGGACGAGCTTGTACGGCCCGGTGCCGATCGCCGCCTTGCCGCCGTTGAAATCGTCGGTGGTCGCCTTCGCCGCGCCCTTCGAGATGATCACGATCTGCGTCATGTCCGAGGGCATCAGCGGATAGGGGGTGGCCGTCCTGAAACGGATCGTCAGCGGATCGACGACGATCATCTCCCTGATCTGTTTCGTGTACGCGGTGAACGGTGACGGGCTGTTCGGCACCGTGGGCACGCGCTCGATCGACGCAACGACGTCGGCCGCCGTGAAATCGCTGCCGTCGTGGAATTTGACGTCCTTCCTGAGCTTGAACTCCCAGGTCAGCGGATCGACCGTCTTCCACTCGGTCGCAAGCCCCGGCTCGAGCTGCGATTTCTCGTTGCGCTGGACGAGGTAACCGAAGATGTGCGCGGCGACATTGTTGTTCGGCGTCACGTTGTGATAGTGCGGATCGATCGCCGTGACGTCGGTGCCGAGGCCGATGGTCAGGTCGGCGGCGGCAGCCGGGAGCGCGCAGGCGCCGAGCGCCGCAACGGCCGCGACGGCGACGATCCGCGCGGCGCGCGATCGGTACAGTGGCATGATCCCCCCTCGTTGCGCCGTCATGGCGGCGACTTGCGAAGGATAACGCAACCCGCGGCCCATGCAACGAACACCGGGCAGCCGCGGATCAAGTCTTCCGCCGGCCGGTCCCTTGCCGCGACGTCAGCCGGCGTGCCCGCCCGGCGCCGACGCGAATCGCGGCGCCCTCCGAGCGTTACGGGCCCTTGTACCGGATTCGGTAGATCGCACCGGCAACGTCGTCCGAAATCAGCAGGGAGCCGTCCGGCGCGACGAGCACGTCCGCCGGTCGCCCCCACGCCTGCTCGCCCTGCAACCAGCCCTCGGCGAACGGCTCGTAGCGCACGGCCCTGTTGCCTTCGAGCGTGACCATCGTCACGCGATAGCCGCTCTTCTTGGTGCGGTTCCACGAGCCGTGTTCGGCAACGAAGACCCGGTTTCGATACCCGACGGGAAATTGCGTTCCGGCGTAGAAGCGCATGCCGAGCGACGCGACGTGCGGCCCCAGGTGTTGCGCCGGTGGCCGGAATTCGCTGCAGGCGTGCAGGCGTCCGTACTCGGGATCGGGGATCGTTCCGCCGTGGCAATACGGAAAGCCGAAGCGCAGTCCCGCGCGCGGCGCGTGGTTCAGCGTGTCCGGCGGCGAATCGTCGCCGAGCCAGTCGCGGCCGTTGTCGGTGAACCAGAGTTCCTTCGTGCGCGGATCCCAGTCGAAGCCCACCGAGTTGCGGAGCCCGCGCGCGTAGACCTCGAGCCCGGTGCCGTCGGGATTCATCCGCATGATGACGCCGTAGCGATCGGGGTCGGGCTCGCAGACGTTGCACGGCACGCCGACGGGCACGTAGAGCTTGCCGTCCGGCCCGAAGGCGATGAACTTGCGGCCGTGCTGCCCGTCCGTCGGAAAGCGGTCGCTGACGACGGCCGGCGCCGGCGGATCGGCGAGCCGGCGCTCGATGTCGTCGAAGCGGAGGATGCGCGAGACCGCCGACACGTAAAGCGCACCGTCGCTAAACGCCACGCCCGCCGGCTCGCGCAATCCCGACGCGATCAAGTGGATGACGGCTTCGCCCTTCGCGCCCGGCGGCGGCAGGGTCAGCGCGTAGACCTTGCCGGCGCCGGTCGAGCCGACGAACAACGTGCCGGCGGCACCCCACGTCATCGCCCTGGCGTTCGGGACGCGCCCGACCACCTCGATCGCGAATCCGGGCGGCAGCCTGATCGCCTCCACCGGCAGCGCAGTCTGCGCCGGCGCGGTCGCAGAGACCAACCCCGACAACAGCGCCAGTCCCAACGTCAAAGTTTCTTGCAAGCGGCGCGGACCCGCCGCCATCGCGCATTGTCGAGCCGTCATCGAGCCATCATCAGCGTTCGCCGCGCGTGGCGCGGCCTCCTTGTCCGGCACGATTATCCTCGCAAAGCAACGAACGACGCGCGGACCGTCGAGCGCAGGCGGCACGTCGCCGCGGCGGTCGCCCGAAGGCGGACGGCGCAGCGATTTGACAGCCATGGTGCCGCTCCCTATCCTGATCCTTTGGCCACCGTGCCCCCGACTCGAGGGGCATCCAGGACCCTCGCCATGAATGCTCCCGCCGCGCCGACCGCGATGCGTCCGAATCCCGCCGCCGTCGTGGCGCCAGGTCTCATGGCATGGGACCTGATCCGCACGCTGGTCGGCTTCGATACCACGAGCCGCGAATCGAATCTCGCGCTGATCGACTGGGTGCGCCGCTATCTCGAGTCGCATGGCGCCGAATGCGCGCTCACCTTCGACGACGACCGGCGCAAGGCCAACCTGTTCGCGACCCTGCCCGCGCGCGACGGCAACGCGACGACCGGCGGCATCGTGCTGTCCGGCCACACCGACGTGGTCCCGGTGGACGGCCAGCCGTGGGACACGAATCCGTTCGAGGCCAGGCTGATCGGCGACAAGGTCTTCGGCCGAGGCGTTACCGACATGAAGAGCTTTTCGGCGACCGGCCTCGCGTTCGTCCCCGAATTCGCTCGCCGCGGCCTGGCGCGGCCCGTTCACTTCGCCTTGTCGTACGACGAGGAAATCGGATGCATAGGCGTGCGGCGCCTGATCGCCGACGTCGTCGGGCGCGGCGTCAAACCGCTGGGCTGCATCGTCGGCGAGCCGACCGGCATGGAACTCGTCGTTGCGCACAAGGGCAAGAAGAGCTGGCGCTGCCGGGTCCGCGGCCACGAGGCGCACTCGTCGCTGACCCCGCTCGGCGTGAACGCGGTGCAGATCGCCTGCGAAATCGTCACCTACCTCACGAATGTCGCGCGCGCCTTCCGCGACCAGGGCGGCTACGACGACGCGTACGACGTCCCGTACACCACCGTCCACACGGGCGTGATCCACGGGGGCACCGCGCTCAACATCGTCCCGCGGGATTGTCATTTCGACTTCGAGATCCGCCACCTTCCGTTCGACGATCCCGAGGAACTGTTTGCCGAGGTGCAAAGCTACGCGCAGCGCTTCCTGCCGGAAATGCGCAAGGTCGCGCCCGGCGCCTACATCGAATTCGATCAGCTGTCTTCGCTGCCGGGATTCGACACGCACGGCGAATCCGGCATCGCGACGCTAGGCGAAGCCTGCAACGGAACGCGGGATCACGGCAAGGTTTCGTTCGGCACCGAGGCGAGCCTGTTCCACGACGCCGCGATCCCCGCGATCATCTGCGGACCGGGCCACATCGCGCAGGCGCACCAGCCAAACGAATGGGTCGCCGTCGACCAGCTCGTGCGCTGCGAGGCATTCATGCGCAACCTCGCCGATCGCGTCTGCGCGTCGTGAAGCCGCCCTCGCCGCCGATCGAGGTTGCGTTTCCCGATCTTTCACGCTGGGCCGCCGGCAACGCGGGGATCCCCTACGTATGGACATTCGCCGCCAAGCGCGCCGGACCGCATGTCCTGCTGCAGGCGCTGACGCATGGCAACGAAGTCTGCGGCGCGATCGCCCTCGACTGGCTGCTCGCCAAGGACTTCCGGCCAACGCGGGGGACGCTGTCGGTCTGCTTCGCCAACGTCGCGGCTTACCAGGCATTCGACGCCGCCGATCCGTTCGCGTCGCGCTGCGTCGACGAGGATTTCAACCGGCTGTGGAGCGCAAGCGTTCTGGACGGCCCGCGGCAGACCGCCGACCTCGCGCGGGCGCGCGAGCTTCGGCCGTTGTACGAACGCGTCGACTACCTGCTGGACCTGCACTCGATGACCGATCGCTGCCCGCCGCTCGCGATGGCCGGCCAGCAGCGCAAGGGAGTCATGCTCGCGCAGGCGCTGGGCTCGCCTGAGCACATCATCGTCGACGGCGGACACGCGGCCGGCAAGCGTTTGCGCGACTACGCCTTCTTCGACGATTCCGACGACCCTCGCAACGCGCTGCTGATCGAATGCGGCCAGCACTGGGAGGCCGCGGCGCCCGACGTGGCGAAGGAAGTCACGCTGCGTTTCCTGCGCCACTTCGGGATGGTCGACACCGCGTTCCTCGATGCCTACCTCGAGCCGATGCCGATGCCGGCGCAGAAGGTGATCGAAGTCACGGCGGTGGTCACCATCGGCACCGACGATTTCGGCTTCGCCGTTCCCGCCAGCGGACTCACGGTGGTGCCCAAGGCCGGCACGCTGCTCGCGCGCGACGGCGAAGCGGAAATCTTCACGCCCTACGACGACTGCGTTCTGATCATGCCGACGCGGCGGCCGAAGAAGGGCGAGACGGCGGTGCGGCTGGGACGGTTCGTCCGCTGAGACGGGACGAGGCCCCCGACGCAGGACGCGCCGGCTCACGGCGTGGTCGCTTTGACCGCCGTTTCCGCCGCATCCACGAGATCCGGTCCGGCGACCGCCGCCCACTTGTCGTAGGCGCCCCGCGCCGCCGACGCGAAGGCGGCGCGCCCGCTCGCGGTAAGGCGCGTGACCGTCACGCCGCGCCGGCGCAAGTCCACGATCGCCGCGTCGTTCTCGGCGCGCGCGAGTGCCGGAACTTCGCGCGCCACCTGCTGCGCCGCGCCGCGCACGAGTCCCTGCTGCTCGGGCGTCAAGGCGTTCCATGTCGTCCGGTTCATCGCGAACACCGCGACCTCGGCGACCGCACCCCACAGCAGGACGTGGCGGATGCCGAGGGCATCGAGCCGCGCGGCTGAGAGCGACACCGGCGGGCCCTCCTGCGCGCCGAGCGTCCCCGCCATGAACGCGGCCTGCGCGTCGGCGAACGCCATCGACCGCGGCCGCGCTCCGAGCGCCACGAAAAGATCGGCGAGCGACGGCACCGGTGCGCCGCGAATCGCGAGACCGGCGAAATCCGCTGGTGCACGGGGATCGGTCGTGGTCGTCGCGATCTCGCGGAACTGCAGCGCGGCGAAGGCCAGCGGCACGGCGCCGGCGCGTTCGATCGCGGCGGCGAGCCGCTCCGTCATCGTGCCGGCGACGAGCGCCTCTAGCCCCTTCGGACCGGGAACGAGCCACGGCAATCCGATCACGTTGAGTTCGGCGACCTGCGCCGACCAGAAGAGCGTCGAACCGACGGCGAGATCGGCTGCACCGTCGCGCAGCGCGAGAAACTCCCGCGCCGGATCGCGCTCTGCCAGCGTGGCACCGGGATAGAGCTTCACCGCCAGCTTGCCGCCGCTTCGTTCGACGATCAGTCGCGCCCAGCGCTCGCCCGCGCTGCCCAGCGCGAACGCCGGCCCGACGGCGGTCGAGAGCTTCCACTCCGCGGGTTTGCCCTTTGTCTCCGCCGCCCATGATGCCGGGGCGACAGAGGCCAGCACCGCGAGCAGCAGCGCGCATGTTCGAAACGGACCGCGTCCGTGCCTGTCGATCATTGCGTCGGCAGTCTAGCGTACTGAGTCAGAAGTTCGCTCGATAGTTCACGGCGAAATCGGCCGTCATGCCGCGTTACTCGGCCTCACCGTACCACGAGGTACGCTTTCGGCCTCGCGCCTTGCCTGACGGCCGATTTCATCCGTTCCTTTATCTTCGGAACTTCTGACTCAGTACACTAGCAGGCCGCTACGGAACGCCGCACGTCCGCACCGCGGCGTGGCGAACGGAGCGATCAAGCCGCAACGGATCGTCCGCCGCCGCGGTCGGCGCCGGCTTCAATCGAGCGGCGCTGCCGCGTTGCGGACCGGCGCGTCGCGCCAATAGCGCCGGTCGTGCTCGCGTTCGGCGCGAGGCCCGCTCGCGCCGTCCGGCTCGAACAAGAAGATCAGCGCGCCATCGTAATCGGTGCGATAACTGCCGACTCCCGCGTCGTCGTACCGCGCGACCACGTCCGGCCGCGGGTGGCCGAAGCGGTTGCGGTAGCCGGGCGTGTACACGGCAACCCGCGGCGCGACGGCCGCGATGAATTCCGGCGTCGACGACGTCCGGCTGCCGTGATGCGGCACGAGCAGCACATCAGCGCGCAACGATGCCGGATCGCTTCGAACGAGCTCCAGCTCGCCGCGGGCTTCGAGATCGCCCGTCAGCAGCACGCTCCCGTGGTCCGACCCGATCCGCACGACGCACGACAGATCGTTCGGCTTGAGCCGAGCGTTCGCGTAGTGCGACGCCGTCGGTTGCAGAACGGCAAAGTGCACGCCGTCCCAGTCCCAGCGCTGTCCCGCCTCGCAGCGCACCACGGTTTCGCCGTCGGCAGCGCGCCGTGCGAGGATCGCATGGTCCGCCGGCAGCGACGACGCGAGCCAGTCGACCGGCACCGTCTGCAGCAGCGTCATCGCCCCGCCACTGTGGTCGGAATCCTGGTGCGTGACGATCATGCCGGAAAGACGCCGGATGCCCGCCGCGCGAAGGTACGGCGCGACAATGCGTCCTCCGGCGTCGGTCTCGTCGTTGTAGCGCGGCCCCGTGTCGTAGAGAAGCGCATGCCGATGCGTTTCGACGACCACGGCAAGCCCCTGGCCGACGTCGAGCACGGTCATTCGAAATGTGCCGAACGCCGGTGGCGCTGGCTGGACGACGAAGAGCGGAAGGAGCGCGACCAAGCCGAGAACGCGTCCCGGCACGCCGCGCGGCGCAGCGAGCCACGCGACGCCGGCGAGCGCGACCGCGATCGCCCAGTCCGGAGGCGCGTGCTGCTGCCATGCGGCCGACGGCGAGGCCGCGAGCGCATCCAGCGGAATCATCAGTGCCGCAAACGCCGCGTGCGCCGCCTGCCACAATCCGCCGACCGGAATGACGATGGCGGACAGGGCCAACGGGACGACGCCGAACGTCACGACGGGAATCGCCAGCGCGTTCGCGATCGGCGACACGAGTGAGACCTGCTGGAACAGCGCGAGCGTCCCCGGCACCAACGCCACGGTGACGACCGCCTGGGTGCGTACCGCGGCACGCAGCACGCGGACCGCTCGCCCGACGCGCGAGACCGGCGGAGGCGATGCGAGCCGCCCGACACCCGCGTACAGCAGAACGCCGACCGCGCCGAACGACAGCCAGAAGCCGGGTGTGAGTCCCGCCCAGGGGTCCCAGGCAAGCACGATCGCAAGCGCCCAGAGCCAGACGACGCCGGCGCTTCCCGGACGCGCCACGACGAGCCCGACCGCCGCGACGGCTAGCATCAGCAGCGTGCGCACGGCGGGCACCTGGGCGCCGGCGATCAGCACGTACGCGGTCGCAAAGACGACACCGGCGCCCGCCGCGACCTTGCGTGCCGGCAGGCGTGTCGTCAGCGCGACGCTCCGCCGGGCAAGCGCATACACCAAGCCGCCGGCAAGCGCGGCGAACACCGTCACGTGGAGGCCAGAAATGCTGATCAGGTGCGCGATGCCGGTCCGGTTGAACACGCGCCACTGTGCCTCGGGCACCGCGCGCTGTTCGCCGATCGTCAGCGCGACGATCACGCCCGCATACGGCGCTTCCGGAAGTGCAGCGAGGATTCGCGCCCGGATGTTTTCGCGTACCCGCTGGATGTAGTCTTGCGCGCGCCCGGCGAAGGCGTCGACTCGCGCGTTCCGGTCACTGGTTCGCACGTAGCCCGTTGCGCGGAACCCGCTTTCGAGCATCCACGCTTCGACATCGAAGCCGTGCGGATTGACGGTGCCGTGCGGACGCTTCAGGCGTACGACGAGGCGCCAGCGTTCGCCCGCCAGCATGGCGGGCGCCGGATCGATTTCGCCCCCCTTCCGCGTTTGGGTATACCACGCGAGCGACAATCGCCCGGGCACGACCGCACGATCAGTTTCGACGTGCTCGACGGCGAACGCGAAGCGCGTGCTCCGCGCGGAGGGCTGTGGAAGATCGTCGATGATGCCAACGAGCGCGATGTCCTCGCCTTCCCACTCCGGCGGCAATGCGTCGGACAGGCGGAGCTCCGCCCGCCAGGCGGCGTGCCCGAATCCCAGCGCGCCCGCCGCAAGCACGGCGAGGACCGCGGCCGCGACGTGCGCGATTGCCGGGTGGCGAGCCGGCGCGCGCAGCGCTGCCGCCAGGGTCGCGACCAGCACCGCGCCGCCAAGCCACGGCGCAACGGCAGGCAATTCGGGCTGCCATTGCAGCAGCATCGTGCCCGTAGCGAACGCGGCGAGCCCCAGTGGCAGCGCCGGTAAACGCACTCGGCCGTCAGCCGGCGAATCGGCACGACAACGGGCCGGGTACAAGCCCCGGCAATGGGCCAGTAAGCGGACGATGGGCGGGGCGGGCATGTCGGTGCCCGCGCACCACGGCCGTCAGGTGCCCAAACGGAGGGCCCCGAGCAAGGCGGAACGAGTGTCAGGGCGCGGCGCGCGAACGCAGTCAATCTAGCGCCGGCGGGACATCCGCACCATTGGCCGCATGGCCGACCGAGGTTGCGCCCGCGGGGATGGCCGTCGCCGATTCAGGCTGACTTCGGCCAGAGGATCATGTGCGTGCAGCGGAACAGCGCGATCGGCTTGCCGTCGCCGTGCTTCGTGACGGTCGCGTCCCAGACCTGCGTCGTCTTGCCGAGATGCGCGGGCTTCGCGACGCATGCGATCGTGCCCTCGCGCGCGGTGCCAAGGAAGTTGCACTTCAACTCGACGGTCGTGAAATTCTCTGCGCCCTTCGGCATGTGGGCGATGCAGCCGAAGCCGCACGCGGTATCCGCGAGCGCAATCACGGTGGCGGCGTGCAGGAACTCGTTCGGCGCGAGGAGCTCCGGTCGTATGTCCAGTTCGGCGACGAGGAGTCCCTGCTCCAGCGCCATCACGCGGAAGCCGAAGAGGTCGGGCAACCGGCCCCGTCCGCGCTGGTTCAACTGTTCGAGGGTGATTCCGGGTCGCAATGACATCAAGGCTCCAGCGGGCAATCGAAGACAAGGCGTTGGCGCCGATCGCTACAGCCGCTGGTCGACCCACGCCCTGACGGATGCGAGCGCGGCCGGCAGCCCCGCCGGATCCGTGCCGCCGGCCTGCGCCATGTCGGCTCGCCCGCCGCCCTTGCCGCCGACCTGCTGCGCGACGTGGTTGACGAGCTCGCCGGCCTTCACCCTGGACGTGAGGTCGGCGGTGACGCCGGCGATCAGCGTGACCTTGCCGTCTGCGACCGACGACAGCACGATCGCGGCGCTGCCGAGCTTGTCCTTCAGCTTATCCATGGTTTCGCGCAGCGCTTTAAGGTCGGCGCCGTCGAGCGTTGCCGCAAGCACCTTGGCGCCCTTCACGTCGACCGCGCCGCCGGCGAGGTCGTCGCCCGCGCTCGATGCAAGCTTTCCCTTGATCTTCGCGAGCTCCCTCTCCGCCGCCCTCGCGCTTTCCGTCAGCTGCGCGATCTTCGCCGCGATTTCCGCCGCAGGCGCCTTCAACGCCGCGGCGGCGGCGGCGATCGTCGCTTCCTGGGCCTGGACCCAGGCGAGCGCGTTGTCGCCGGTGACGGCCTCGACGCGGCGGATGCCGGCGGCAACGCCGCCTTCCGCGACGACCTTGAAAAAGCCGATGTCGCCGGTGCGCGCGACGTGGGTGCCGCCGCACAGCTCGCGCGAGCTGCCGATGTCCAGCACGCGCACCTCATCGCCGTACTTCTCGCCGAAAAGCATCATCGCGCCGGACTTTTGCGCGTCGTCGATCGGCATCACGCGCGCCTGCGTCGGCACGTTGCGCAGGATCTCGTCGTTGACGATCGCCTCGACCCGGCGGATCTCGGCGTCGGTCATCGGCGCGTTGTGCGCGAAATCGAACCGGGTCTTCTCGGGATCGACCAGCGAGCCTTTCTGCTGGACGTGCGCGCCGAGCACGTCGCGCAGCGCCTTGTGCATCAGGTGCGTTGCCGAGTGGTTGCGCACCGTCCGCGCGCGCGCGGCGTGATCCACGTTCGCGGCGACGATGTCGCCGACATTGAGTTCGCCGGTCGCGACGACGCCGAAGTGGCCGAAGACGTCCGGCTGGATTTTCTGGGTGTCCTCGACGGTGAAAAGCGTCAGGCACACGCCGCCCTTCGTCAGCTCGCCGCGATCGCCGACCTGCCCGCCGGACTCGGCGTAGAACGGTGTCTCGGAGAGCACGACGACGCCCCTCTCGCCGGCGGCTAGCGCTCGCACGGGCGACCCTTCCTTGTAGAGCGCGGCGACGCGCCCTTCGACGGAGAGCGCTTCGTAGCCGACGAACGCGGTCTTCGCGCCCGAATACTCGAGCTTCGCGCCCGACTTGAACTGGCTCGCGGCGCGCGCGCGTTCGCGCTGGGCATCCATCGCCGCGTCGAAGCCCGCCTCGTCGACGGTAACGCCCCGCTCACGGCAGACGTCCGCCGTGAGGTCGAAGGGAAACCCGAACGTGTCGTAGAGCGTGAATGCCGTCGTCCCGTCGAGGACCTTGCGCTCGCCCGC
>JANMBN010000096.1:0-2995 GCA_031360485.1 Betaproteobacteria bacterium
GCGGGCGAGCACGGCGGGCAGGTCGTCGCGCAGGGCACGCCGGAGGAGATACGTCTCGCCCCGCATTCGCTGACCGGCCAATACCTCGCCGGCCACCGCCAGATTCCGATGCCGGCGCGCCGTCATCGCGTCGATCCCGCCCGCATGCTGACGATCGCGGGCGCGCGCGGCAACAATCTGCAGCGCATCACGCTGCGCCTGCCCGTCGGCGTCTTCGTGTGCGTCACGGGCGTCTCGGGCTCGGGCAAGTCGACGTTGATCAACGACACGCTCTACCATGCGGTCGCGCGGCAGCTTTACGGAAGCACGACGGAACCGGCGCCGTACGACGAGATTCACGGCGTCGAATTCTTCGACAAGGTGATCAGCGTCGACCAGAGCCCGATCGGCCGGACGCCGCGCTCGAATCCGGCGACGTACACCGGGCTGTTCACGCCGATCCGCGAGCTGTTCGCGCAGGTGAAGGCCTCGCGCGAACGCGGCTATGGCCCCGGCCGCTTCTCGTTCAACGTGAAGGGCGGGCGCTGCGAGGCCTGCCAGGGCGATGGCCTCATCAAGGTCGAGATGCATTTCCTGCCCGACATCTACGTTCCGTGCGACGTCTGCCACGGGCAGCGCTACAACCGCGAGACGCTCGAGATCCAGTACAAGGGGAAGAACATCCACGAGGTGCTGGCGATGACCGTCGAGCAGGCCTTCCCGTTCTTCGAGCCGGTACCGGCGGTCGCGCGCAAGCTGTCGACGCTGCTCGACGTCGGCCTGGGCTACATCACGCTCGGCCAGTCGGCGACCACGCTTTCCGGTGGCGAAGCGCAGCGCGTGAAGCTCGCCCTCGAGCTTTCGAAACGCGACACGGGCCGCACGCTGTACATCCTCGACGAGCCGACGACGGGCCTCCATTTCCACGACATCGAGATGCTGCTGACGGTGCTGCACCGGCTGCGCGACCACGGCAACACCGTCGTCGTCATCGAGCACAATCTCGACGTCATCAAGACCGCCGACTGGATCATCGATCTCGGTCCGGAGGGCGGCGCCGGAGGCGGCCTGATTCTCGCCGAGGGCCCGCCGGAAGACATTGCCGAGTCCGCGGCGACCTACACGGGGCGGTATCTTAAGCCCGTTCTCGACGCGCACGCCGGGCGCAGGGCGCGCGGCGGCAGCGCGGAACGTGATTCGGGCGCGCCTCCCGCGTCCCGCGCGGGCCGCGGCCGGAAGGCGTCGGGCGATCTGCTGGGATGAGTGCGCAGCCGGTCGTGCGGATCCGCCGGCCGCGCGCCGCCGATTTCGCGGCCGAAGCGGACGCGACGGCGACGTTGTATCTCGCATCACGTCGCGCGATGCTGCCCGGCCTGCGCGACCCGCACACGGAGGCCGAGACGCGCGCGTGGATGCGGGACACCGCCTTCACGCGGTTTTCGGTGCGCCTGGCCGACGCCGACGGCGAAATCGTCGGGTTCGCCGCTCGTGATGGAGCCTGGCTGATGCAACTGTACGTGAAGCCCGGCTGGACGGGACGCGGCATCGGTTCGACGTTGCTGGAGGCCACGCTGGCGGACGCCGCCGCGTCAACGCCGATCCTCAGGCTCTACACGTTTGCGCGCAACGCCGGCGCCCGCCGGTTCTACGAGCGACACGGCTTTGTCGCGGTCGCCTTCGGCGACGGGACAGGCAACGAGGAAGGCGAGCCCGATGTCCGTTACGAACGCTCGACGCGCGACTGATCCGCGGCACCCTTGTCCTGACGGATTCGGCCAACAGCCGCGGTCGGTGTGGCCGTGGAATTTTCCGGTAAGCGGCCGTTGACAAGGAGACCGGCGCCTGGCGATCCCTCGCTGCCGCCGACGACGCCACCCCGCCCGCCTGCCCGCGCACGGCCACGGTGGCGGCAACACCCGCCCGCAAATGCCACGATAATCGTGCCGAGCAGCCCCTTGCCACCGAAAATCGACGATCGATCCGTGCCACCCGCTCCACTGCACTCAGGCCCGCGCGATTGAAAGGGCTATCCTTCGACCGAACCGAGGCTGGATTCATTGCGGGGTAATCCGCGCCTGCTGAACTCGTGCGGCGCATTGGCTTGCCAAAGGCCAATGTGAGGTAAAGGGCGCCAGCAACAAGTTGTTGCGGCTTGTCGCACGCGGACACTTTCGACCGCTTGTCACCACCGCGCTGTTCCTGGAATACGAGGCGGTGTTGTTGCGCGCGGAACATCGCATCGTCACCGGCATGAGCGAAGTTGATGTGGAGGGCGCACTCGCCTCGTTGGCCAGCGCCTGCGATCCGGTTGACGTGCATTTCCGTTGGCGGCCACAGTTGACCGATCCGTCCAACGAGTTTGTGCTGGAAGCGGCGGTCAATGGCCGGGCGGACCGGCTGGTCACCCACAATATCCGCGATTTTGCGATCGCGTCGTCGCGGTTCGACTTGCGTGTGCTTACACCGCAACAATTTTTGAAGGAAATTTCCAAATGAGCAAAACGTCCTATCCCCTGAAAATGCCACTCTCGGTGAAGACAGCCGCCGCGCGACTTGCCAAAGCGGACGGTGTGTCGCTCAATCAGTTCATCTCGGTCGCCGTGGCCGAAAAAGTCGGTGCGATTGAAACCGCTGACGGTTTTCTCAAGCTGCGCGCAGCCAAAGCAAAGCCGGCCGACCTGATGAGGTTTTTGCGAAGCGCCCCCAATGTGGCGCCACTCGAGAACGACAAAATCTGATTGCTGGTCATATCCCAGGCCATCTTCCCCTCCCGCTCCTCCGCCGGACAAATTCCGCGAGGTGCAGTGGGCACATCTACGGGCGGGGGAAGTCCCGAGCGCGTTCGTTGAGCGCGTACTGCGCCTGCTCTCGCCCCGGATGAGCCGATTTCGCCCGCAGCGGCTCCGCAGGCAACAGCGATCTTACGTGAGCGATGGCATCTCGCAGAGTCTCATCATCAAGCTCTCCAGCCACGCTGGCCGGCACGGCGCTATACGCAGCCGTTCGGGATAACCCG
>JANMBN010000142.1:0-1855 GCA_031360485.1 Betaproteobacteria bacterium
TCGGCAATTACGGCACCTCCGCGAACGGCATGCCGTTCGCCGTCGCGCGTGCCAAGGGCTACTTCCAGCAGGAGGGCGCGAACGTGACCGGCATCATCGCCTCGCAGGGAGGGGGGACGTCGGTGCGCAATGCGATGGCTGGAGTGGCCTATGGCGAGGCCAATCCCGGTGCGATCGCGGTCGCCATCCAGCAGGGCGCCGACATCAAGATCGTCAGCGACAACGTGCTCACCATCGCCGAATTTGCCTGGATGGTGAAAAAGGATTCCCCGATCAAGACGCTGAAGGACCTGAAGGGAAAGAAGATCGGCTACACCAATCCGCGCTCGACCAGCCAGGCCCTGGCCATACTTCTGCTGCAGAAGGCCGGCTACAAGGCGGAGGATGCCGAGCTGGTGAAGACCGGCGGGTTCGGCCCGATGCTCGCCGCGCTCGACCTCGATCAGATCGACGTCGCCGCCGTGACGGAGCCGCTCTGGTCCAAGGTCAAGGACAAGTACCGCGTCCTCGTCACCGGATCCGAAGCGCTGCCGCCGCTCGACAACGTCGTCGGGATGGCGACCGGCGAGGCGATCAGGACGCGCGGCGATTTCATCCGTGGCGTCATCAGGGCCCGGCGCCGCGCCGTGGAGTTCATGATCGCCAATCCCGACGAAGCCGGCGACATCGTCGCGAAGCCGTTCAACATCACGCCCGAGGTGGCGCGAAGCGCGGTGCGCAACCTGACGACGAGCTTGACGCAGGGCATCCCGTACTGGGGCAGCGGCCAGATCCATCTCGAAGGCATGAAGCGGATCATCGAGGTGCAGAGGAGCGTCGGCGCCCTCGAGGGCGAGGTCGACCTGGCGAAGATGATCGACACGCGATTCCTGCCCGACGACATCAAGACGCCGAAGTGACCGTAACGCCGGCGACCGGCAGGCCTGCGGTGCACGTTGCGCTGCACGGGGTGAGCAAGCGCTTCCCCGCCAGCGCCGGCGGGCAGGCCGTCCAGGCTCTAGCGCCCATCGATCTCGGCATTCGCCAGGGCGAGTTCTTCGCGGTTGTGGGGCCGTCCGGCTGCGGCAAGTCGACATTGCTCGAGCTCATCGCCGGGCTGCTCCCCGCGACCGAAGGCCGGATCGAATTCGAGGGGCGGCCGATCGAGGCGGAGGTGCCCGACGGCATCGGCGTCGTGTTTCAGGAGGACGCCTGCTTTCCCTGGCTCTGCGTGCGCGACAACGTCGCGTTCGGGCTGCGAAAGGCCCAGCTCGAAGCGGAAGAAAAGGCCAGCCGCGTCAACGATGCCATCGCGATGATGGGGTTGGGCGAGTTCGCCCGCAGCTACCCGGCGCAGCTCTCGGGGGGGATGCGCCAGCGCGTCTGCATCGCGCGCACGCTGGTGACGAAGCCGCGCCTGCTGCTGCTGGACGAGCCTTTCGGCGCGCTCGATCAGCAGACGCGCCTGCTGATGGGCGACGAGGTATTGCGGTTGTGGCGGGAGATCGATGCGACGGTCTTCCTGATCACCCACGCGCTCGACGAAGCCGCGATGCTCGCCGACCGGATCGCCGTCATGTCGGCGCGACCGGGCACCGTGATCGACGTGGTCGAGACGCACTGGCCGCGTGAGCGCGACAGCCGGATCGTCGAGCACGAAAACTTCGGCGCGGTGACGAGCCGATTGTGGAAGACGCTGCGCCAGGAATCGATGAAGACCATGGGGCGGACGGCCACTGCCCCATGAGGCGCGCCACGCTCTACCAGATCGCGGTGGTCGCGGGCTTCCTGCTGGTCCTGGAAGCGCTGTGCCTCGGCGGCGTCATCGACAAGATCACGATGCCGCCGCCGCATCGGATCGCGCCCAAGCGCGCGC
>JANMBN010000189.1:0-5422 GCA_031360485.1 Betaproteobacteria bacterium
TTCGATTTCAATGGTGCACAGTCTCTCCGCAACCGGAGACCACTTTAACTCGATCAAGCAGTAACCAACAAGACCGCCAATTGAGCTAGTCTGTTTAACGTATTTTTTCCCGGGCTCAATTGTCTGAGTGGCCCACTGATCTAGAATTTCATCAAGCTCTTGGCTGCCGTCACCAGAGCTCATGAACTCGTTTAAAAATGCTTCTTCGTGAGTCCACGGCATCTTGCCTACACAAACGCAATCGAACTCCTCAGATCGAAAATGCATTTTCCGTGATGACCCGGGAGAAAGCCGGGGCGATCATCATGGTGGGTGACTCGGTTTTCACCCAACAAGTGCGCCAGATCGCAGAATTGGCGACGAAACATCGCCTGCCATCGATATATGTGACTGGGGAATATGTTGAAGCCGGTGGCCTGATGAGCTACGGGCAGGATCTCACCG
This sequence comes from Betaproteobacteria bacterium, assembly GCA_031360485.1. Lineage (GTDB taxonomy): Bacteria > Pseudomonadota > Gammaproteobacteria > Burkholderiales > Casimicrobiaceae > CAIWHR01. Next base: position 445 of record JANMBN010000189.1, read on the forward strand.
AGCATTATCGGCGCGCAGCGACCTACGTGGACAAGATACTGAAGGGCGCGAAGCCGGGCGATCTTCCGATCGAACAGCCGACCGTGCTCGAATTGGTGATCAACCGAAGGACGGCGAGCGCACTCGGACTCGCCATCCCTCAGGAACTCTCGTTGCGCGCGGACAAGTTGATCGATTGACCTGTGCCGTCCCGGACGAGCTCCGGCAGCCGGCACGGCATTGGATCGGGTGTGCGGACGCCGCAGGGCGGGTCGAGTGCGCGGCGCTCCTACGGTCTGATCTGGCCCCGGATTTCTCCGCTCTTGTGGGCCTCGCTGTGAATATTGAAGTAGAGTTTGCCGGCCTTGTACGATTCGTGCTGCGCGTCGGTCAATCGTACGTCCGCCGGCACGACCCAAACGTTGTCGGAGGTTTTGGCCAGCGGAATGACGATGGCGCCGTTCGAACCCGCGGCGGCCTCGTGAATGTGGGCTACCGTGGCGGACATCCCGGAGATCGTCACCCTGCCGCGGACGGACTTGTCGGGCCCGACGGTCAGGGTTCCGGTCCCCGTCGCCGGCGTCGTCACGGGCGGAATCTCATTCTGGCCGCTCAACGCAACCGAGATTCCGTCGGCCAGCGCGGCACCCGAATGCCCGACGACCCCGATCGTCGCCGCGCCCATCGCGACGCAAAGCAACCGCTTGGCAATCCGCGTGACTCCATTCATCGGCGTACCTCCGTTGGAAGCGTTGTTCATGGCAGTTTCCCGGCATCACGGCGAGCCCGGGGACCCGGTAATGCTACGCGGGTTTTTTCGCGGCCTGCAGCCGCCGGACGATCTGCTGCACGGCGTCGGTCTGCATCTCCTTGAGCAGCCGCGTCTCCTGCGCTTCGCGCGCCAGCACTTCCGATTCGTTGAACGAGTACGAGCGGCGGATCAGGATCTCCGCTGCCGGCAGCCAATCGCGGCCGCTCGCGTCGTGCAGCGAGAACGTCACCCGCTTCGTCAGCTGGTACTCGCGGACGCGCCCGCCGCCCGAGAGCGAGAGCACCTGCTTGTCGTCGGCGACGCCGGAAAGATCGAGGATCGCCTCTCCGGCAGCGGCCGTGTCCACGAGGGTCGTGCCGCCGCCCTGGAGTGCGCGCTTCAACTCGACGGCGATCGGAACTGCCGTCGGAGAACTGACGTACAGCGTCGAGAACGCGTAGTCGACGTTGCCGCGCAGGTGGAAGCCGCAGCCGACGAGTGCGCCCGCGAGGACGAGTCCGACCAGCATCCGGGCGATGTCCGATCGCCGGACGGGTCCGGCGTCCGCGCGAGCGGGCGCCCCGGGTCCGCGAACCTCGCGTGGACCCGTCGTCTCGTGCCCGTCGTGTTCAAACCACGACATTGACGAGCTTTCCGGGCACGATGACAAGCCGCTTGATCGGCGTTCCGGCGGTGTGCCTGGCGAGGTCCGGACTCGCCCGCACCGCGGCCTCGATCGCGGCCTTGTCTGCGCTCGATGCGACGACGACTTTGCCGCGCAGCTTGCCGTTGACCTGCAGCACGAGCTCGATTTCGTCCTGCGCCAGCGCGAGCGGGTCGACCTGCGGCCAGCGCGCGTCGAGCAGCGGTCCATGCTCGCCCGTGAATCCGAGATCCGCCCACAGCGCGCAGCCGATGTGGGGAACCACCGGGTAGAGCACGCGGATCAGGATCGCCAGGCCCTCGCGCACGAGCGCCGCGCTGCCCGCGGCGCCGGCCGGCACGTCCTCCAGCGCGTTCAGCATCTTCATCCCGGCCGAGACGACGGTGTTGTACTGGATCCGCTCGTAGTCGTAGTTGGCCTGCTTCAACGCAAGATGGAGCTCGCGCCGCGCGGTCTTCACCGATGCCGCGGCATCGCGCCAATCGAAGGTACCGGCGGCGGATTTCACCGTGTCGGCATGCGTTTGCGCGAACGTCCACATGCGCCTCAGGAAGCGATGCGCGCCCTCGACGCCGGCGTCGGACCAGATGAACGTAGCCTCGGGCGGCGCGGCGAACATCACGAACAGACGCGCCGCATCGGCGCCGAATCGATCGACCATGTCCTGCGGGTCGACGCCGTTGAGCCTTGACTTCGACATGGTCCCGACGCCGTCGTAGTCCACCGGCTTGCCGTCGACTTTCGAGCGGGCGCCGACGACATGCCCCGCCTCGTCGTGCACGACTTCGACGGCGGCGGGCGCGAAGTAGTCGATCCCGCCCTTGTCGGTGCGGCGGGAATAGATATGGTTCAGCACCATTCCCTGCGTCAGCAACTTCGTAAACGGCTCGTCCATGTGCACGAGGCCCATGTCGCGCATCACCTTCGTCCAGAAGCGCGCATAGAGCAGGTGGAGGATCGCATGCGTTATGCCGCCGGTGTACTGGTCTATCGGATTCCAGTAGTCGTTGCGTGGGTCCACCATCGTGGGCGCATGGGGGTTTGCGTAACGCATGAAGTACCACGACGAATCGACGAACGTGTCCAGCGTGTCCGTCTCGCGTTTTCCCGGCCCTCCGCATTTCGGGCACGCGGTGTCGACGAAATCCGCGCGCTTGACGAGCGGGCTGCCGCTGCCGTCCGGCACGCAGTCTTCGGGCAACACGACGGGAAGATCCTTCTCCGGAACCGGCACGTCGCCGCAGGCTGCGCAATGGACGATCGGGATCGGCGTGCCCCAGTAACGCTGGCGCGAAATGCCCCAGTCGCGCAGGCGGAACGTAATTTTTTTCTCGCCGAGACCCATCGCGGCAAGGTCAGCGGCGACGGCTTCGACCGCCTCTTCGTGCGTCTTCCCGTCGTACTTGCCCGAGTTGATCGTAAGAACTCCGGATTTGTCTGCGTACCAGGCCTTCCACGGTTCTGTGGCGTCGAAGTAGAGGTACGGGTCCTTGCTTCGGGGATGCAGCGCTCGCTGTTGCTCGTCGTAAACCAGCGTGTTTTCGAGAACCTGCCTGATCGGTAGCCCATGCTTCTGCGCGAACTCGAGGTCGCGCTCGTCGTGTGCCGGCACACCCATCACCGCGCCGTCGCCGTAGCTCATCAGCACATAGTTGGCGACCCAGATCTCGATCGCCTCGCCGCTGATCGGATGCGTGACGAACAGGCCGGTCGACATCCCCTTCTTTTCCATCGTCGCAAGGTCGGATTCCATCACGCTGCCGCGCCGGCATTCGGCGATGAACGCTTCGAGCTTTGGATTCGATTTCGCCGCGTGCGTCGCGAGCGGGTGCTCGGCGGCGACCGCGCAGAACGTGACGCCCATGATCGTGTCGGCGCGCGTCGTGAACACGTACATCCGGCCGTCGCCGATGGGCTTGCCGTCTTCGCCGCGGATGTCGTGCGTGAACGCGAAGCGCACGCCCGCACTCTTGCCGATCCAGTTGGCCTGCATCGTCTTTACGCGCTCCGGCCAGCCTGGCATCCGGTCGAGATACGCCAGAAGCTCTTCGGCGTAGTCGGTGATCCGGAGGTAGTACATCGGTATCTCGCGCTTTTCGACCGGCGCCCCCGAGCGCCATCCGCGTCCGTCGATCACCTGTTCGTTGGCGAGCACGGTCTGGTCGACGGGATCCCAATTGACCACACCGGTCTTCTTGTATGCGATGCCTTTCTCGAGCATCCTGAGGAAGAACCACTGGTTCCACTTGTAGTACGCCGGATCGCAGGTTGCGAGCTCGCGCGACCAGTCGATCGCCCAACCCATCGCCTGGCACTGCCGCTTCATGTCGGCGATGTTCTCGTACGTCCACTTCGCTGGCGCAACGTTGGCCTTCATCGCCGCGTTCTCGGCGGGCAGCCCGAACGCGTCCCAGCCCATCGGCATCAGCACGTTGTAGCCGTTCATCCGCAGATACCGGTACATCATGTCGTTGATCGTGTAGTTGCGCACGTGCCCCATGTGGAGCTTGCCGGAGGGATATGGCAGCATTGACACGCAGTAGTACTTGCCCTTGGGGAAGCGCGGGTCGTTCTCATACGCGCGGTACACGTCCGCGGTGGCCCACGCGGCTTGCGCCGCGGCTTCGAATTCGGCGTGATTGAATGGTTTCATGGCATTTGCGGCGCGCCGGGCCCAACAGGCGGGCGCCGGCATGGAAGCGCAAAGTGGCGATTATACCGGCGTGTCCATCGTCATCACGCGAGTTGCGGGGCGAACCCGCGGGCGATGTCGGGAGGTTCAGCGCCGCTTGACCGCGAGCTCGTTGATCACAGACTCGACGTCGTCGACGTTGCGCACCAGCCGTTCCAGCGCGCCGGCTTCGGAACGCGTGCGAACGCAGCCCTTCAACCATACCCAGCGGCGCCGGCCCTCGACCCAGAGGCTCGTTTCGGAAATGCGGCCATCGCGCGAACGTCACCGACGATTTCGAAGCCGGCTATTCTATCGGCGGGGCGAGAAGCGCGTATACGCCCAATCCCGCGAACAGCAAGGCGGCCACGAACCGCACGACCTTGAACGGGATCGTCGTCGAAGCGGCCTTCCCGATCAGAACCACCGGCACGTCCGCCACCAGCATGCCGAGCGTCGTTCCGGCGACGACCGCGACGAGCGAGGAATACTTCGCTGCGAGGACGACCGTCGCAATCTGCGTCTTGTCGCCCATCTCCGCGAGGAAGAAGGCCACGACGGTCACGCCGAACACGCCCCACCGGGTCGCCGGTCGCGGGTCGTCGTCGTCGAGTTTGTCGGGAATGATTGCCCAGATCGCGACGGCAAAGAACGACGCCGCCACGATCCAGCGGAGCGTCTCCGGTGCGACGATCATCCGCACCCAGTTGCCGAGCAACCCGGCGAGCGTGTGGTTCGCGAGCGTCGCCGCGAGGATGCCGGCGATGATCGGCCACGGCTTGCGGAAACGCGCGGCGAGCATGAGCGCCAGGAGTTGCGTCTTGTCGCCGATTTCGCCGAGCGCGACCACGCCCGTCGAGACGAGAAAGGCTTCCATGGGAATGACGAGGCGGGATGCCTGTTTGCGGCTGGA
>JANMBN010000190.1:0-1922 GCA_031360485.1 Betaproteobacteria bacterium
CGCCACCCGAACCGGGTGACCAAGCGCGTCTTGCCGGTTCCACCGATGCCCAGGACCGAGACGAGGCGCGCCCCGGCGTGCAGGCGTCGCGCGAGCTCGGCCAATGGCTCGCCACGGCCGACGAAGGCATCGCGCTCGGCCGGCAGGCTGTGGCCGCCGGTGAGGGAGGCCAACGGCGCAAAATCGGCACGCAAGTCCGACACGACGAGCTGCAGCAGGCGTTCGGGATTGAGCAGGCCCTTCAACCGATGCTCGCCCATCTCGCGCAGCGCGACGCCTTTCGGCAATTGTCCGCCCAGCGTTTCCGCCGTCGCGGCGGAAAGCAGAACCTGCTCGCCATGCGCGGCAGACATGATGCGCGCCGCGCGGTTCAGCGACGCGCCGAAATAATCGCCATCCCGAAGTTCCGCGACGCCGGTGTGCAAACCCATCCGCACTTTCAGGACAACCGGCAGCCGGGTATCCGATGCCGCCGTCTCAGGACTCGACGCACCGGCCTCCGATGCTTGCAGGACGCGCTGCGCGGCGACGCACGCCGCGAGCGCGTCGGCAGCTGCAGCGAAGACCGCCAGCACGCCATCCCCGGTGGTCTTGACGATGCGCCCGTTGGACGAATCGATCGCGTGACGCAGCGCGGCGTCGTGCCGCGCGAGCGCAACCTGCATCGCGTCGGGGTATTGCTCCCACAGCGATGTGCTGCCTTCGATGTCGGTGAACAGGAAGGTAACCGTGCCCGTGGGCAACGGCGAGTCCGCGCGAGGTTTCGCAGGCAGAGGGGGGGCCATAGACTGTTATGCCGGGCAACGCATTCTGCGGATGACCACCGGTTTGCGCAAGATTCAGGTCCACCCTCACCCGAATGCGTGCTGGCCACTCTACTCGGCCCGCCGTCGAACGTGTGCCGCGCTCGACTGGAAATAGCATCGGCGCACTGAGTGCGGGCTCGAGAAGCGTTCGCAACGATGAGTATGCGCCATCATCGCCGCGGATCCGGCAGATGATCGCTCCTCCGCAGAAGTACCCTGGCGTGATCACCGACGCGCACTCGGCAATTCGGGTGGGGAAAACTCCTTTCCCATTGGCCGTTAGCTCCGCCGTGCCGCGAACGCGATCAGGTATCGGAACGCCCCGGGCGAGCACGCGGCGGCGGTCGCCGGGGATGTACGCCTCGACGCTGTTGAATGCGTTGACCGGCGTTACAGCCGCTGAATTTTCTGCAATGCTTTGTGCCCCAGACGCGTCTCGCGGATTACGCGAGCGGCGTCCGGCACCGCGACGTCGAGCGCAATCGCTACGCCAGCCCTTTCGGGCCTGTTAGGGCGACTCGTACGCGCCCATGTCCACAGCCGCGCCCGAAACGCGCGGGAAACCGGTGCCGCGCTGATCCGTCGCGAGACCCAGCGGGTTGCTGCCCGTGTTGATCGCCGGGCTGCCGGGGAGCAGCGCGTGGGTGCGGGTCGGGCCGCCGTTATTCGCAAACGGGCCCAGCAGGGGATCGCCGACGAGATTGCCGCTGCCGCCGATCGTGCAGCTTGCGCAAAGGCTCTGCACCAGCGAATTGGTGGCATCGATTGGGGACGGCGGAAAGGAGGGGTTGGTTCCCACGGCGGTCCCGCTGTTGGCTCCGACGATCGACGAGATCAGCTTGAGCGTGGGCGAAGCGTCGGTCGCAGAAGCCCTCCAATAGTAGATTCCCCCACTCGCGTTGGCGGCGACCGTCGAATTGTCGAGCTCACCCGACACGCCGTTCTGCAAGACAAGGCCACCCGGTGTATTGCCCGACACGGTCGAATTGATCAACCGGAAGCCATACGTCGCGCCCGGTGGGACGAAGCCCACGCCGGGGGCACCGATCCAGAGCCCGCCGCCGAACTGGGCGGAGTTTCCTGCAATCTCCGATCGTTCGATTGTCAGCGCCGTCG
>JANMBN010000266.1:0-11358 GCA_031360485.1 Betaproteobacteria bacterium
CCGGGCCTCGCGCGCGGCGATTGGCTCGGCGCCACGTGGCCGCCGGCGCTGGTGCCGCGCGAGGACTGGCATCGGGTCGGCGGTTTCAGCGTCGAGTTCTCGCCGGGGATGAGCAGCGACAATGACTTCTCGATGAAGCTGTGGCATGCCGGCTGTCGCGTCTTTCTCGGTGTCGGCGACAGCCTCTTCTATCACTTCTCCAGGGTCTCCACGGCGCGCATCCGCAAGAACGACGGGCGGCGGCAATTCCGGCTGAAGTGGGGCATCGCACAATCCGCGTTCGATCGCCGTTACCTGCGACGCGGGCGGCCGGTACCTCCCGGCGAACACGGCTTCGTGCTGGCGGAACCCGAATCGGCGTGGGCCGGTTGCCTGGAGCGAATCGGGGGCGCGTTCCTGCGGCAAAGCAGGTAGCGGCCGCCGCAGCGCCGCTCGGAGAGAGGGGCGCCGCCCCCGCGCGACGCGCGGAGTCAGATCCCGGATATCGTTCGCGCGGCCTCGATGACGCGGTTTCCGCTCATGCGGTCGAGGCACGCGCTGTAGCTGTCCCGGTGATGCTCGCATCCCTCCTGCTGGCAGGGTACGCACGGCAGCGAGACTTCCTGCAGCAGGATCACGTTGGCCCGGCGCTGCGAGGGCGCGACCTTCTCGTACGGCCGATCGAGCCCGCCACGCGGCAGCGGCCCCCACAGCCGCGGATCGGTCGGTCCGAACAGGATCACGGACGGCGTCCCGCAGGCCGCGGCGAGATGCGACGTGGCGGTATCGGGACCGACGTAGAGCGCCGCGCCGCGCAGCAGATCGGCGGTTTCCCCGAAGCGCAGCTCGCCCGCCCTATCGATCACCGGCGCCGAGCTGTTCGCCAGCACGTCGCGCACGTAGTCGCGCTCGTCCGGTGCGCCGCCGCCGGTGACGACGATGCGCAGTCCGCGCGCGTGCAGCCAGAGGACGAGACTGCGCCAGCCTTCCGCGTTCCAGCGCTTGTACCGAAATCGCGGGGACAGATGCAGCACGGCGTAGCGCTCGCGCGCAGCGTCGAACCCGAGTCGCGCGCACCATGCGGCGGTCGGCGTGCCGGCCGTGGGCGGGACGACCTCCGCGGTGAATGGCAGTGCCATCGCCTGCGCCAGCCGTCCGTAGGACTCTACCCGGGACTCATGCGGGGCGAACAGAACGCCATGTCGCAGCAGCGGCTCTTTCCACCACCGCGTCGCCGGCGACGGGGGCAGCAGCCCCGCGCGCCGCCTTGCGGCGATCCAACCGTAGAGGTGAGGACGGTCGCCGGTCTCGGCGATCACCGCGAGGTCGTTGCGCCGCCACAGCCGCCGGACCAGCGCGCGGTGCGCTTTCCCGCTCGGCCGCTCGGCGATCGTCACGACTCCCTGCAAGTCCGGGTTGCCTTCGAGGATTCCTTCGGCTCCCGCGATCACCAGAACGTCGATCGTCGCGTCCGGAAATCCGCGCCGCAGCGAACGGATGAGCGGCGTCGTGAGCAGCACGTCCCCGAAATAGCGCAGCGAAATGACGAGGATCGAGCTCGGCGGCGGCATCACTGCGCGCGTTCCGCGGCCGAGGCGCCGGGCTCGCCCTCGGCCGGCACGCCGCGCTCGACGCGCTCCGGGTCGTTTGGCCGCCTGCGCGTCCGGCCATCCCGGTAGCCGGCGAAGAGAAGACCGCCCATGTACGCGAAGAAGAGACCCTCCGCGTGATCGACCAGCGTCGAGGAGAGCAGGCTCGCCACCACGATGGTGAGCACGAAACCTCGAGCCGCCGCCTGGCCGAAGCGGTCAGGCAGTCGCGCGGCAAGCCACCATTGGGTCCCGAAAACAGAGAGGAGAAGGACGAGACCCGCGAGCCCGAACTGGGCGATGATCATCAGGAACTCGTTATGCGGGTTCGCGGTGGGCGCATCCCCGGTCCGGTTCGCGAGCGCGGCGTAGGCCGCGGTGAACCCGCCGGTGCCAACGCCGAGCACGGGGTTGTCGCGGATCACCTCGATCGTGTTGCGCAGGAACTCGAGCCTTTGACCGATCGACGACGTGAGATCCGGAGGGACGCCCGCGCGCCACTGCTGCAACTCGTCGTCCGCAAGCATGATCCGCTTGTGCAGCATCGTGTTCGGCGAAAGCGCCACGACGATGGCGAGCACGCCGAGCGCGACGCCGGCAAGCACCAGCCCCTTCGCCCGCAGCTGGCGGCAGAGAAAGTAGGTAAAGAGCACGAGCAGAACGATGTGGCCGGTGCGCCCCGGCACCATCACGAGCACGTTGGCGACCGCGGCAGCGGAGAGCGTGAACAACGCGACCCGGCCGGAGCGCGTTTTCGCATCCATCGCGCCGAGCGCGAACAGGAATGCGGCGAACGCCATGAACACGTTGTGCGTGATATGCGCCTTGAACCCGACCGGGTCGAGCGCGGTTCCCTTGAGCCACGGGGTCACCGGCAGGATCTGCAGCCAGAGCAGGTACGACAACAGCAGCGCGGCGAGCATCGATGCCTGGAAGGCCAGGATGCCGCGCTTGCGCCATTGCGGCTCGCGCATGAGCGGCATCAGCGCCGGAATGAGGAGCAACCGGGCCGCCTTGGACAATGAATTGAGCACCTCCCGCGGGCTGCCGATGGTGTACAGCGTGCCGGCGAGATACAGCCCGAACAGCGCCAGGGCGGCAAGGGCCACCGGGTTGCCACGGATCGCGTCGAGTTTTTCACGGTACGCGCCCCCGAAAAGCCAGCTCAGGAGGATGAACGCGAGCAGGACATTGTCCACCGCGACCGACACCGGAATCGAGCAGCCGAGCAGCACCACCGCCCAGCGGACGACGTTCTCCGCGCGCGCTCTCCCGGTCGGTCCCGCGTGCGCCGCCGCGGGCACGCCGCTGCCGGCGGCGCGTTCGGTGAGGCTGCGGTCGAGGATCAAGGGGGGATGGCAAGGCGCGGAAAAGGAAGCCGGGTGACGCACAGCGTCCACGCCGCGATTATATCGAAGCCTCGCCGGCCACCCCGTGTCCCGGCGGCTACTCCCCGCGGATTCGTGGCGGGAGCCGGCCGAGGGCTGGCATAATGACGGCGCGTACCGAACAGAATCAGCGGCGGTGACCCATTCCCCCGTTCCCGAAGCCCCGGTCCACGCGATCATCGCGCGCCGCCAACCATCCCCGAATGCCATGCAGGATCCGCCGCTCGCGGTATTGACCGCCACGATCTGCGCGTACTGGCTCGGCGTCGGCGTGATGGTCGTCCGCGTCCGCCGGAAGACGCGCAAGGACGTCGGAATCGTTCCGCAGCAGCGGCTCGAGCGGCTCATGTGGCTCGTATGGGTTCCGCTCGTCGTTGCGTGGATCTTCGTGCCGTGGTCCACGCTCGCCAGGTCCGGTGCGGTCCCCGCGCTGCCCGATTTCGCCGTGCGCGAGCCGGCGTACGTCGCGCTGCGCTGGGTGGCCGCGATCGTCGGCGTGATCTCCCTTGCCGCCACGATCAAGTGCTGGGCGCGGATGGGCAGCGATTGGCGGATGGACGTCGGCCTCGAGCGAAAGACCGACCTCATCACCGACGGGCTCTTCGCGCGGATCCGGCACCCGATCTACGCCTTCAGCATTCTGCTCATGCTGTGCTCGGCCGCGATCGTGCCGACCGCGCCGATGTTGGCGATCGCGCTGGTGCACGTCGTTCTCATGAACATCAAGGCGCGCAACGAGGAGCGCCACCTGCTTGCCGTCCACGGCGACGCCTATGCGCAATACCTGCGGCGAACCGGCCGTTTCGTCCCCCGACCGTCGCCGACGGCACGGTAGCGCGGACATTGGACTGCGCGCGTTGAGAATGTTCCGGCGCCGCGCCCGCATCGCGCGAACCCTCGTTCGGCTCGCGGCGCCGGTGCGGCTCTTCGCGCTCGTCTTCGCCGTGACCCTGGCGCTGCCCGGGAGCGCGCGCGCGGTCGGAGAGCTCCAGGAACGCGGCGATCCGGAACCGGCGATCGTCGAGCGCCTGCTCGCTCTCGACCCGGCGCACATCAGCGCCAGCGATGTGGCGGACGTGCTTGCGCGGTTTCCCGCGCCGCGGATCATCCTGCTCCAAGGCAGCTTCGGCCCGGTGACCATGGAGCCCTTCGCCGAATACCTGATGGCGATGGGCTACCCCGAGAGCCGGCTCAGGAATCCCCGCGACGGAAGCCACTCGTCGAGCAGCTTCGAGGACAGCCGCCAGCTTGCGGGCGAGCTGGCCTGGTATTACGAGAAAGAACGCATGTTTCCGCTCGTGATCGGGCACAGCCAGGGGGGAATGCTGGCGGTTCGCGTGCTGTACGACCTTGCCGGCGCTTTCGGGGACGCCATTCCGGTGTGGAATCCGATCACCAACGCGTCCGAGCACCGGACCGCCATCGTGGATCCCGTGACGGGCGAACTGCAACCCGTCGTCGGCCTGCGGGTGCCCTACGCCGCCGCGATCGCGACAGGCAAGCTGCCGCGGCTGCTGCTCGGGCAGTGGACGATGATCGCGAAACTCCGCCGGATTCCGGACAGCGTCGTCGAGTTCACCGGTTTCTCCATCGAATGGGATCTCATTGCCGGGCAGTTTCCCGGCGCCGAGCCCTATGCGGCAACAGGCCGGGCGGCCGTTCGCAACGTGACGCTCCCGGCCGCGTACACGCACATCGGGCTTCCGATTACCCGGCACCTCGCCGCGAACGCGGTCACGCGCGCGTGGATCGAAGCGTATGTGCCGGGCACCCCTGTGGCCGCCCCTGACGAGCGCGAGGTCGATACGACCAACCTCGTCCATGCCGCCGACATCTGGCACAGCGTGAAGAAGCAATGGTGCCTGAAGGCCCGCCGGCTGGTGACCGCGAGGCAAGGCGTTCGGTGAAGGGGCGCCTCAACCTCTTTCAGGCGACGATGCTGCGCTGGCGTGATCTCCATCCGTACAGCGCGGTGCACGTCGTCCGGATCGACCATCGGCTCGACCCGTTGCGCCTCGCGTCCGTCATCGGCAGCGAGCTCGCGGCCTTCGGGCTCACCGGATTGTCGCTCGACGTCGCGCGGACGCGCTACGAGTACAAGGGGGGCGCGGCGACGCCTGCGATCACGATCCACGCGGGCGGCGGCGACCCCATGTCCGTCCTTGCGCGCGAGATCGAACGTGAGCTCAACGAACCGTTCAAGCGCGACGGGGCGGTCGATCCCTTTCGGTTCTTCGTCATCGATTCCGGGCCGCGATTTCATCTGGGCCTGACCTACGACCACTTCATCGCCGCCGGCGACTCGATCGTGGTGCTGATGAAGGAGATCTACGCCGGTTATTGCGGCAGCGAGGCCGGGCCCCATGAAGCGCGATCCCGGGAGCGGTACCCGGCGACCTACCGGCGCCTCATCCTGCGCCATCCCGGGCCCCTGCTGCGGGGCTTGCGGCGCATGCGGCAGATGGCGGCAAGCTGCCGCCGCTCCGTGCGGCCCCGCTATCCCGGCGGGCGCGATCCCCATAACGCGTTTGCCTATTGCCGCGTCGATCCACCCGAGTTCGCGGCGCTCGCCACGACCGCCAAGGCCTGGGGCGTCACCCTCAACGACCTGCTGATGGCGATCCTGCTGCACGTGCTCGAGCCCTTCGCCGGAGTGCGCGCCCCCACGGAGCGGCGCCGGGAGCTCGCGGTCGGGTCGATCGTTAGCCTGCGGCGCGATTTCGGCTCCGACCCCGACACGACGTTCGGGCAGTTCCTGAGTTCCTTCAGGGTCTCGCATCCGATGCCGCCCGGCATTTCGCTGCAGCGACTTGCCAAGGACATCCACGCGGAGACCGCGACCATCAAGCGCGAAAAACTGTATCTGCAGAGTCTGTTGGCAATCGCCGCGAGCGGGGTGGCGTGGCGCTTTCTTTCGCGCGAGCAGCGCGAAAGCTTCTACACCAAGAACTATCCGGCGTGGGGCGCGATCACGCTGATCAACGTCGACGCGGTGTGGGGCGAGGCCGGCGGGCGCATGCCGCCTCCCGAATATCTGCGCGCGGTTTCGACCGGGCCCGTCGCGCCAGTCGTGGTCGCGGTCACGGCCGCGGCCGGCGTTCTGCACGCCGGAATCTCGTATCGGACCGCCGCGTTCACGCCGGCGGACGCCGCTAGAATAGCGGGAGGCATCGTTGCCTCCGCCAAGGGCCTGGTCGCATGAATATTCGAAACCGCATCCGTGACATCGTGCTGCTCACGGCCGTCGCCATCCTCGCGGCCGGCTGCGCAACCCGGCCGCCGCAGGGCACCGAATCGGCCGTCGCGGCCGCTCCCGAGCCGCAAAGCGTGCTCCGATCCGCCATGATCGATCGCGCCCTCGAGGACCGGATCCTCGCGCTCGACCCCGAAAGGATCGGCGAGGACGACGTGCGCGACACGCTCGCGAAGGGGCCCGCGCCCCGCGTCATCATGCTGCACGGCGGTATCTTCCCGGTTCACCTGGTGATGGTCTCCGCGGGCCGGTTTCTGACGGGCATGGGCTATCCCGAGAACAGGATTCGCCACCCCGGCGACGGGCGATGGTCGCACAGCCCCTACGAAGACAGCGCGCAGATCGCCGGTCTAGTTGCGTGGTATTACGAGCACGACGGCATGCGGCCGATGATGATCGGCCACAGCCAGGGCGGGATCCAGGCGATCAAGGTTCTGTACGAACTGGCCGGGCGGTTCGCCTCCGCGGTCGCCGTTTGGAACCCCCTCACGGACGCCGCGGAGGACCGGACGTCGATCGTCGACCCGCTGACGGGGCTGACGCGGCCCGTGGTCGGGCTTGCGCTGTCCCACGTTTCCGTCGTCGGCGCGGGCGGTGCGGCGCTGCTGTTGCCCAACCAATGGAGCATGGGCAGCAAACTGCACGTCATTCCGGACACCGTCGACGACTTCACCGGCTTTTCGCTCGCGCTCGACCTGGTCGCCTGGACGCTGGCGGGCGTTTCGGAGTCGAGCGAGTTCCGCCATAACGGCACGGCGACCGTTCGCAACGTGATCCTCCCTGCTGCCTACAACCACGTCACCGTTCCGGTCGTCGATGCGCTCGCGCGCGACACCGTCGCGCGCAACTGGGTTCAGGCCTATGTTCCGGGCGGGACACCGTCCGAGCCCCCGCCCGAAGCCATGGGCTACGGTGCCTTGTGGGCGGCCGACGTCTGGCACAGCGTCAAGAAGCATTGGGCGCTGGAAGCTCAACGGCTGATACGCACCCGGCGCGCCGTGCTCGGCCAACCGTGACGGACGGGTTAAAATGGCGGATTGCCCGGCGCCGCCTGGACTGCGCCCGGACCCCCAACCCCGAAAACGGAGCAGGGAACACACGATGTCAGCGGCGTTGGCCGGGAAAGTCGCGCTCGTCACCGGCGCGGCGCGGGGCATCGGCCGCGCGGTCGCGCTGAAGCTCGCCCGCGAGGGCTGCGACGTGGCCGCCAATTACTACAACAGCGCCGACGAAGCCGAAAGCCTTTGCGCCGAGATTCGCGCGCTGGGGCGCCGCGCCATCGCGATTCCCGGCAGCGTCGGAATTCCGGATTCGGTCGACGAGATACTCACGGCGTTCGGCAAGGAATTCGACCGCCTCGACATTCTGGTGAGCAACGCGGCGTCGGGCGTGCTGAAGCCGACCGTCGAAATGACGCTGAAGCACTGGCGCTGGTGCATGGAAACCAACGCGCTGGCGCTCAACCTGCTCGTCCAGCGCGGCTTGTCGCGGATGGCGCCGGGCGCGCGCGTCGTCGCGCTGTCGAGCCTGGGCGCGCAGCGTGCGATGCCCGGTTACGGCTTCATCGGCGCCTCGAAGGCGGCGCTGGAGTCGCTCGTCCGTGCGCTCGCGCAGGAGCTCGGTCCGCGCGGCATCCGCGTGAACACGGTCAGCGCCGGCGTCGTCGATACCGACGCGCTCGCCTATTTTCCGAACCGCGACGAGCTGCTCGCGAATTTCGCGCAGCGAAGCCCCGCCGGTCCCGTTCTCACGCCGGACGACGTCGCGGGAGCCGTCTACCTGCTCTGCCTGCCGGAATCCGCGATGATCAACGGGCACACGCTGGTCGTCGACGGCGGCTTCGCCATCTCAGGGTGACCCTGCGCATGCGCGTCGACCCGGGCATTTCGGGCAAATCCGCCATCGTCACTGGGGGGAGCCGCGGCATCGGGCGCGCGATCGCCCTGCTCCTTGCCGCGGAGGGCGCCGACGTCACGTTCTTCTATCGCGGCAATGCGGCGGCCGCCGCCGAGGTGCTGGCCGCCGGCGCCGCCGCCGGTGCTGCGATCGCCGCGCTCCCGGTCGAGATCCGCGACTCGAAAGCCTGCGCCGCCGCGGCCGAGAGAGTCGCCGAGCGCTGCGGGCGGATCGACATCCTCGTCAACAACGCCGGCATCGTCCGCGACAATCCGCTGGCGGGGTTCGACGACGAAGACGTCGCCGCCGTGCTCGACACCAACGTCGCCGGCGCATTCAACGTGACTCGCGCGGTCGTTCCCTACATGATTTCGCAGCGCGCGGGCCGGATCGTCAACATCAGCTCGGTGGCCGGCGAAAAGGGCGGCCGGGGGCAGACCAACTACGCGGCGAGCAAGGGTGCGATCAATGCGTTCACCCGCGCGCTCGCCGTCGAGCTCGCGCCGCGCAAGATCAACGTAAACTGCGTCGCGCCCGGCGTGATCGAGACCGAGATGTCGCAGGACGTGCGCGAAATGACGGGCGCCGACGTGAAGGCGCGCATCCTGCTCAGGCGCTATGGCCGGCCGGAAGAAGTTGCGTACGCCGTGTGGTTCCTCGTCTCGTCGTATGCCGATTACGTCACGGGCCAGGTGTTCGGTGTCGACGGCGGATTCAAGATGGAATGACTGGAGCAAGAACAATGGCACAACCGGAAATCACCCAAGAAGAAATCGACGCAATCTTCCCGAAGGTCGCGGCGACGATCGCCGACGCGTTGGGTTGCGACGCCGAGGAGGTCACGCCCCAGGCGTCGCTGATCGAGGACCTCAACGCGGAGTCGATCGACTTCCTCGACATGGTCTTCCGCCTCGAGCGGGAGTTCAAGGTCAAGATCCCGCGCGGCAAGATCGTCGAGAACGCGCGCGGAACGCTGTCCGAGGCGGATTTCGAGCAGAACGGCATCGTCACCGACGTCGGATTCGCGCAGCTCCGCGCCTACCTGTCGGAGGTTCCGCCCGCGCGCTTCCGGACGCCGACCAAGGTCAAGGACATTCCGCGGCTGTTCACCGCGCAGACGTTCTGCAAGCTCGTCGTCGCGGCGCAGCGCGAAGCGAAGGCGGCGGGCTGAGATGAACGGCCCCCACGCTCACTGCGTTCGCTGCCCCCCGAGGGGGCGCACAGTGCCCTTCGGGCGGCCGGGCGGGCACTGATGCCGTGCGAATCGCGTTACGACCGCTCGATGGCGCATGGCTGATCACTTTGCGGCGTTCTCCTTCGTCGATCGCATCACCGAATTCAAGCCCGGGCGGCGCGCATGCGGGAGCTATGTCGTGCCCGCGGGCATCGCCGCGTTTCCGTCGTGCCTCGTCGCCGAGGCCGTCGGGCAGCTCGCGGCGTGGGCCGCGATGGCGCACGTCGGTTTCCGCGGCCGGCCCGTCGCAGCGCTTGCGGGCGAGACGCGATTCCGCGTCGAGGTCGTGCCCGGCAGCACGCTGCTCCTTGCCGTCGACATCCAGAGTTGCGACGACGACGCGGTCGCGTATGCGGGGCGAGCGCGGGTGGATGGAACGGATGTGATCGAACTCGCCGATTGCCTGGGACCGATGCTTCCGGTCGAGGAGTTCGACTCGCCGTCCGAACTCGAGGCAAGACTGCGCCTTATCCGCGGCGAGGGCGCGCCCGCCGGCGTCTTTCGCGGCGTGGTCGCACCCCGTGTCGTGCCTTTGTCCGGAGTTCCGGGCGTCTCGGCGCGCGCCCTGCTGCACGTCCCCGAATCGGCGCCTTTTTTCGGCGACCATTTCCCCCGCCGACCCGTATTCCCGGCGACGCTTCTGCTCGACGCGCAAATCGGTCAGGCGATGGGCGTCGCCAATGCGGCGACGCACTGGCCTCCCGGCATGAAGCCCGCTCCCTCGCGGATGACGCACGTGAAGATGCGCTCGTTCATTCCGCCGGGCGCCGTGCTCGAGATCGATGCGGATCTCACGGCCCGGGGCTCCGAAAACGCGACGATCCGGCTCGCGGCGCGGATGGACGGCAAGACCGCGGCCACCGCGCGACTCGAGGTTTCCGCCAGGCCAGCAGCATGACGAAGCACACGCGGCGCGTCGCGATCACCGGCCTCGGACTCGTCACGCCCGTGGGCAACGATGTCGCGACAACGTGGGACGCGCTGCTCACCGGCCGCAGCGGCGGCGCGGAGATCAGCCTGTTCGACGCGAGCGGCTTCCCCGTCCACATCGCCGCGGAGGTCAAGGATTTTCGCGCCGACGAATTCGCGGGCGACCGGAAGATCCTCAAGTTTGCGGGCCGCTCGCAACGCTTCGCGCTCGCCGCGGCCGAACAGGCGTTCCGCGATGCCGGGGTGCGCCCGACCGAGGAAACCGCGACGCGCTGGGGCTGCGCGGTCGGCGCCGGGATGATGACCTCCGAGTTCACCGATCTCGCCGTCATTTCCGCGCATAGCGCAGCGGACGGCCAGCTCCACGCCGGCCTCCTGCTCGCGGACCCGGCGGCAAACGACCCGATGGTGTTCTGCCGGAGCCAGGCGACCGCCGGCATTTCGCTTCTCACCCGCCGATACGGGATTCGCGGCTACGCGACGTCGGTGCATACCGCGTGCGCGTCGGGCGGACAGGCCCTCGGCACTGCGATGAAGCTGATCCGCCGCGGCGCGGTCGATTGCGCGCTCGCCGGCGGATTCGACTCGATGATCAGCCCGATCGGCATTTCGGGGTTCTGCCTGCTTTCGGCGCTGTCGCCCGACAATGCGACGCCGCAGCGCGCGAGCCGGCCGTTCGACGCGACGCGCAACGGCTTCCTGCTGGGAGATGGCGCCGGCTTTCTCGTGCTGGAGGTATGGGCAGCGGCGCGCCGGCGCGGCGCGCGGATCTACGCCGAACTCGCCGGCGATGGCAATTCGCTGTCCTCCTACCGGATCACGGATTCGCCGCCGGACGGCGACGGGCCGATCCAGGCGATGCGCGCGGCGCTCGCCGACGCAGGCGCCGTGCCCGCCGACGTCGATTACCTCAATGCCCACGGCACGTCGACGGGCATGAACGACCGCAGCGAGACCGCGGCCACGCGCGCGGTCTTCGGCGACGGCGTGCAACGGGTCAGCGTGAGCTCGACCAAGAGCACGATGGGTCACCTGATCGCCGCCGCCGGCGCGGTCGAAGTCGCCGTGTGCGCGCTCGCGGTCCATCGC
>JANMBN010000273.1:0-1562 GCA_031360485.1 Betaproteobacteria bacterium
CGGGCCTCGTCCCGCTCGACGCGCAGGTGCTGCTCACGCACGTGCTGCACAAGGACCGCGCGTGGCTCATTGCCCACGGCGACGACGCGCTCGCGCGCGAGCAGTCGGATGCGTTCCACGCGCTCGCCGCCCGCCGCCGCGACGGCGAGCCCGTTGCGTATCTCACCGGCATCCGCGAATTCTGGGGGCTGCCGCTCGTCGTCTCGCCGGCCGTGCTGATTCCGCGGCCCGAAACGGAGACGCTGGTCGAGCTCGCGCTTTCGCGATTGCCCGGGGACCGCGACGTCGGCGTGCTCGACCTCGGGACGGGGTCCGGCGCGATCGCCCTCGCCATCGCGCACGAGCGGCCGCGGGCGAGGATCCTCGCGACCGATGTCTCGGCGGACGCGCTCGCGGTCGCGCGCGAGAACGCGCGGCGTCTCGATCTCGGGCATGTCGGCTTCGCGCAGTCGGACTGGTACGTCAACGTCCCGCCGGGATGGAACGGGGCGCTCTTCGATCTGATCGCGAGCAACCCGCCTTACGTGGCGGCGCAGGATCCGCATTTGCGCGAAGGCGACCTCCGCTTCGAGCCGGCCGCGGCGCTCGCATCCGGCGGTGACGGTCTCGACGCGATCCGCCGCATCGTCGCCGGCGCGCCGCAACGCCTCGTGCCGGGCGGCACGCTCGCCGTCGAGCACGGGCACGATCAGGCGGAGCGCGTACGCGCGCTGTTCGCGGCCGCGGGCCTCATCGACCTTGTCGATGCGCGCGATCTCGCCGGCATTCCGCGCGTCGTCGCCGGGCGCAGGGCCAACTGACGTCGGCGCGTTCGCGGGATGCGGGTCCTGCGCGAATCCTACGGGGCCGCATCCGGGGTCCGCGCGGGCGGCGCTACGACACCCAGCTTCTCCGCCCACGGCAGGAGCGCCGGCATGATCGCCGGATACAGCGCGACACCGTGTGCGCGCTGCTCGCGCAATCGCCGCATGCCGGCCTCGCCCGGCAGCCGCACGCGCTCCACGCCCGGGCGGGGCTTCGATTCGTGCGCGCTCACGACCATGTGGTCCATCTGCCGCTTGAACGCCGCGAGCCCGCCGAACGCCTCCGGGTCGAGCACCTGCACGAACACGGTGCCTCCCCAGCCTTCGCGCGGGTCGGCGCGGCCCAGACCCGACAGCCCTGCCGTCAGCGCTTCGACCAGCAGCGCGAGACCGAATCCCTTGTAGCCGGCGTCCAGGCCGCCCAGCGGCAGAAGCGCGCCTTTGGGCTCGGTGAACAGCGCGCCCGGATCGTCGGTCGCGTTGCCCTGGTTGTCGATCAGCCACGCACCCGGCAGCTTTTGTCCGGCGTTCTTCTGCTGGATGGCAAAGCCCATGCTCGTGATCGAGCTCGAGATGTCGATCAGGATCGGGTCGCCGGAGGTCGGCAGGCCCGCGGCGATCGGATTGGGGGTGATGATCGGGGTGAGGCCGCCGTGCGGGACGACCGCCTCGAGTCGCGGATCGGAGCACTGCACGATCGCGACCAGGCCGCGCTCGGTCGCGCGGAGGAGGTACACCGCCAGGCACGCGATATGATGC
>JANMBN010000279.1:0-6250 GCA_031360485.1 Betaproteobacteria bacterium
CCGAGGGTGATCGTTCCCTCTTCGAGATCGACCTCGCGCACCTCGCCTGCGGCGAGCGATGCGGCCCGAGCGGCGGGTTTATGCGCCGGTTCCGTCCCTGGTGCGTGATCGTTGCACGCGAGGGCGAGCGACGACAAACCCGCCAGTCCCGCGAAGAGGGCCAAGGAGATAATCCGCGTCATCGGGTCCTTTCGTCAGCCACGGTACTTGGCATAGCTGGAGCTGCCGCCATCACGCTGAAGCAGCAGCACCGTGTAGGGATCGACGCGACCTCCTTGCTCCATCCCCGGTGAGCCGACGACCATGCCCGGTACGGCGAGGCCGATGGCGGCGGGGCGCTCCTTCAGCAGCCGCTGGATTTCCCGGACCGGCACGTGACCCTCGATCGCGTAGCCGTCGACCAGTGCCGTATGGCAGCTCCCGTATTGGGGTGCAATGCCGGCCTTGGTGCGCGCGGCGACATTGCCAGTGTCGTGCGCCGTCACGACGAATCCGGCGTTGCGCAGGTGTGCGATCCATTCCTTGCAGCAGCCGCAGGACGGATCCTTCCATACCTCGACGAACGGACCGACGGCGGCGGCCAACGGCAGACCGAGCGTGGCTCCCACCGGTGCCGCCATAAGCCAGGCGAGGAACTGGCGTCTTTTCATCGTTGGTCCTTGCATGATTCCTGGCTCTCGTGTGCAACATGAATCGACCCCTCGCATTCTAGAGAATCGCTTCTGGGTGCGGTTGAGCAAGATCAAACTCCACACGTGTTCCGCAAGCTCGGTCACTTTGCCAGCGCGGCCTCGATGCGGGTGCCGGTCCGGTGAGCCGGCGCACCCAGGGGCTGCGCCTCCGCGAACATGGCTGGGCGGAAAGCTCTGAGCCTGAGCGCGTTCCCGAGCACGAACACGCTGGAAAGCGCCATCGCCGCAGCGGCGAAGATTGGGGAGAGGAGCGTGCCGTTCACAGGATAGAGCGCGCCCGCGGCAACCGGGATCAGCACCACGTTGTACGCGAAGGCCCAGAACAGGTTCTGCTTGATGTTACGGATCGTCGCCTTCGACAGCGCGATCGCGTTCACCACGCCTCGCAGGTCACCCGACATCAAGACCACATCCGCGCTCTCGATCGCGATGTCGGTGCCCGTTCCGATCGCGACGCCGACATCGGCCTCGGCGAGCGCAGGAGCGTCGTTGATGCCGTCGCCGACGAATGCGACTTTGCGTCCTCCCGCACGCAGGCTCTTGACTTTCTCGACCTTGCCCTCGGGTAGGACCTCGGCCACGACGTGGTCGATGCCGAGCTGCTCCGCGATTGCCGCTGCAGTCGCTGAGTTGTCGCCCGTGATCATCGCCACCTCGAGGCCGAGCGCGTGCAGCGCCTGGATCGCTTCGGACGTCGTTGGCTTGATCGGGTCCGCAACAGCGATGGCTGCCGCGATCCTGCCATCGATCGCGGCATAAAGCGGGCTCTTGCCCTCGACGGCGAGCCTCCTCGCCGCTGCCACGAGAGGAGACAAGTCGTAGTCGAGCCGCTCCATATAGCGGTCGGCGCCGACCTCGACCTTGCGGCCGGAGGATCGGCCCGAAACGCCGAAGCCGGCTGTGGCCTCGAAGGCTTCGACATCTACGAGCTCGAGGCCACGGCTCTTCGCTTCGGCGACTATGGCGCCGGCGATCGGATGTTCCGAGCGCATTTCGACGGAGGCGACGAGACCCAAAACCTCGTCAGATGTGAAGTCCGAGGCTGTGATCAAGTCGGTGAGCTCGGGCCTTCCGCGGGTGAGCGTGCCGGTTTTGTCGAGCGCGACGATGCTGACGTCGCGCAGTGACTGCAGCGCCTCGCCCTTGCGGAAAAGGACACCGATCTCGGCGGCGCGGCCGGTGCCCACCATGATCGACGTCGGTGTGGCAAGTCCCATCGCGCATGGACAAGCAATGATGAGCACGGCCACCGCATTGACCAGAGCGAAAGTCAGCGCCGGCTCCGGGCCCAGGAAGAACCAGATTGCGAAGGTCAACGCGGCGGCCGCCATGACGGCCGGCACGAACCAGCCCGTCACCTTGTCCACCAGCGCCTGGATCGGCAGTTTCGAGCCTTGCGCCACCTCGACCATGCGGATGATCCGGGCGAGCACGGTGTCGGCCCCGACGTTGGTCGCCCTAAAGGAAAAGCTCCCAGTCTTGTTGATGGTCCCGCCGACGACCTCCGCGCCCGCGATCTTCGGTACCGGCACCGGCTCGCCCGTGATCATGCTCTCATCGACATAGGACGAGCCTTCCACGACCGTACCGTCCACCGGTACTTTCTCGCCGGGCCGGACGATCACGATGTCGCCTCGGCGCAAGTCCTGGAATGGGACTTCGATCGTTTCGCCGCCGCGTTGCACGCGCGCGGTCTTCGCCTGCAGGCCGACGAGCCGCTTGATGGCTTCCGA
Organism: Betaproteobacteria bacterium; assembly: GCA_031360485.1. Classification (GTDB taxonomy): domain Bacteria; phylum Pseudomonadota; class Gammaproteobacteria; order Burkholderiales; family Casimicrobiaceae; genus CAIWHR01. Next base: position 2,426 of record JANMBN010000279.1, read on the forward strand.
GGTGCGGCCCTTTGCCCGCGCCTCTAGGTACCGGCCGAGCAGGATAAGGGTGATGATGACGGCGGCCGCCTCGTAATAGACATTCTGCGTGCCTGGCGGGAGAACGCCGGAGGCGAAGGTCGCGACCACCGAATATCCCCAGGCGGCGCTGGTACCGAGCGCGACGAGCGAATTCATCTCGGGCGCGCCGCGGAGCAGGGCCGGCACGCCTTTGAGGAAAAAGCGCATCCCAGGGCCGAACAAAACCACGGTGGCGAGGGCGAACTGCAGATACCAGCTTTCGCGCTCGCCAATCGTCTGCACGATCCAATCGTGCAAGAGTGGAATCAGGTGAGCACCCATCTCGAGAGCGACAACGGGCAGCGTGAGCGCTGCGGCCACGAAGAGCGCGAGGCGAAGGCTTCGCATCTCGCGCTCGCGGCGCTGCGTTTCCTCGTCCGCCGCATCCGCCGCGCCGGTAGCAACCCGCGCGACGTAGCCGGCCGCGCGGACCGCCGCTTCGAGTTGGCCGGCGCTGACGGCGCCCGCGAGGTGGCGCACCTGCGCCTTTTCGGTCGCGAGATTGACCGCAGCGCCCAGCACGCCCGGGACCTGCGCGAGCGCCTTTTCTACCCGGTCAACGCACGAAGCGCAGGTCATGCCCTCGATCGCGAGCTCGGTCGTGCTCTCGCGCACGGCATAGCCGACGGCGTCCACCGCGTGTACGACAGCACGGACATCGACGCCGCCTGTAAACTCGACGGCAGCACGCTCGGTTGCGAGGTTCACCGAGGCGCGCGAGACGCCGGGGACGGCTAGCAGCGCCTTCTCGACGCGCGCGACGCAGGAGGCGCAGGTCATGCCTTCGATGGGGATATCCAGCACGCCGGCCGTTTGGACGGGTGAATTTGTTTCAGCCGGAAGCATCTTCACGGGAGCCCTCCATGCATTACGCAAGCGTAGTGGTCGTGCCGCGGCCGTTCCAGGCATGAATGACTGCCTCGGTGAGGTCGTGATCGTACCCAAGGACGCTCAAGGACGCGGTGGCGAGTAGCAGGCAGCGCCCTTCTATTGGTGCGAGCCCGATCCACCGCACGGCCAGTATGCGCAGGATCTCGCGATGGGCAAAGAGGAGCACATTGCCGCCGCCAGCGCGAATGCGGCCGACGACACGGTCCGCACGCGCGCCCACGGAATCGAGCGTCTCGCCGCCGGGGCAGCCATCGCGGAAAAGACTCCAGCCGGGGCGCGCCTCTTCGATATCGACGGTGCGTCTACCCTCGTAGGCGCCGTAATCCCATTCCATCAGGTCGTCGTCCGCCTCGACCCAAGAGCGCGGCATCGCAAGTTCGGCAGTGCGGCGGGCGCGCTGCAGCGGACTCGAGAGGATGCGATCGAAGCGCAGTGCGGTGAGGCGCGCCCCGACCTCGCGTGCCTCGCGTTCTCCCCGCTCGGTAAGCGGAATGTCCGTTCGGCCGGTGTGCTGTCTGCTGATCGTCCAGGCGGTCTCGCCGTGGCGGACTAGATAGACCTTCGGAAGGGCGCCGCTCATTTGCGCCCGGGGCCCATCTTGCCCGTTTCCCTGGCACCCCATTTCCAATCTCGGATTTCCGGCATGTCCTCACCGTGTTGCCGGATGTAGCGCTGGTGGTCGATCAGCTTGTCTCGAATGATCTGGGTGAGATAAGCAGCCCGCGGGCCCAGACTCGACACCCGATCGACGACGTCCTTGGCTAAATGAAAGCGGTCGATGTCATTGCGCACCGCCATGTCGAAGGGCGTGGTGGTGGTACCCTCCTCCTTGTAACCCCGAACGTGCAGGTTGTGATGATTGGTTCGCCGATACGTCAGCTGATGGATGAGCGATGGATATCCGTGGTAGGCGAAGACGATGGGTTTGTCCTTGGTGAACAGGACATCGAAATCCTTGTCGCTCAAGCCCTGAGGATGCTCACTCTGTGGCTGGAGCGCCATCAAATCCACCACATTGATGACGCGGATCTTGAGCTCCGGGAAATGCCGCCGCAGCATCTCCACCGCGGCCAGCGTCTCCATGGTGGGCACATCGCCGGCGCAGGCCATCACCACATCGGGCGCGCTGCCCTCGTCGTTGCTGGCCCATTGCCAGATGCCGAGCCCGGCGGTGCAGTGTTTGACTGCTGACTCCATATCAAGCCACTGCGGCGACGGTTGTTTGCCGGCAACGATGACATTGACGTAGTGCCGGCTGCGCAGGCAGTGATCGGTCACCGACAGCAGGGTATTGGCATCAGGCGGCAGATAAACGCGGATGATGTCCGCCTTCTTGTTCGCCACCAAATCGATGAAACCGGGGTCCTGGTGAGTGAAGCCGTTATGATCCTGACGCCAAACGTGTGAAGACAGCAGGTAGTTCAGGGAAGCAATGGGCCGCCGCCACGGAATCTGGCGGGTGACATCCAGCCACTTGGCGTGCTGGTTGAACATCGAATCTATGATGTGGATGAATGCTTCGTAACTCGAGAAAAAGCCGTGTCGGCCGGTCAGGAGGTAACCTTCGAGCCATCCTTCGCACTGGTGCTCGCTCAACATCTCCATCACCCGGCCATCGGACGCGACGTGATCGTCGCTGGAAATGATCTCCGCCGTCGAGCAGCGGTTCGTCACCTCAAGCACGGCGCTCCAGCGGTTCGAAACGGTTTCGTCCGGGCTGTAAACGCGGAAGTTGCGTGCGTCGGCGTTGAACTTGAACACGTCGCGGATGAATTGACCCTGCACACTCGTCGCTTCGGCTTCCACAACGCCGGGCTTCGCCACGTTGACCGCGTAGTCGCGGAAGTCCGGCATTTTCAGATCCCGAAGCAGTAGCCCGCCATTGGCATGAGGATTCGCTCCCATTCGCCGCTCGCCCTTCGGTGCCAGTTCAGCCAGCTCTGGACGGAGCCTGCCATTCTTGTCGAATAATTCCCGGGGCTGGTAACTCTTCATCCACGCTTCGAGAATTTTCAGGTGTTCGGGCTTGGTCGCCAACTCGGCAACCGGCACTTGGTGCGCGCGAAATGTTCCCTCGACGGGTTTGCCATCGACCACGCGAGGCCCAGTCCAGCCCTTCGGCGAACGCAGGATGATCATCGGCCAGCGCGGTCGCTGCTTGAATCCGTTGGTTCGAGCGTTGCGCTGGATGTGTTGAATGTTGGCCACGACAGTGTCGAGCGTGGCCGCCATCAGCTGGTGCATCTCTTTCGGGTCATCACCTTCGACGAAATGCGGGGTGTAACCGTAGCCACGGAAGCGCGCTTCAAGCTCGTCGCGGGAAATGCGGGCGAGCACCGTGGGGCCGGCAATCTTGTAACCGTTCAAGTGGAGGATGGGAAGTACAGCGCCGTCGTGCACGGGATTGAGGAATTTGTTCGAGTGCCAGCTGGTCGCCAGCGGGCCGGTTTCCGCTTCGCCATCGCCCACGACACAGGCAACCAGCAAGTCGGGATTGTCGAACGCTGCGCCATACGCGTGCGCCAGCGAATAACCGAGTTCGCCACCTTCGTTGATTGAGCCGGGGGTTTCTGGGGCAACGTGGCTTGGTATGCCGCCGGGAAAGGAAAACTGCCTAAACAGCTTCTTCATACCTCGTTCGTCCTGGGAGATATTCGGATAAAACTCGCTGTAGGTGCCCTCCAAATACGTGTTGGCCACCAGGGCCGGTCCGCCATGTCCGGGGCCAGTGACATAAATCACATTGAGGTCATGTTGGTTGATGACCCGGTTGAGGTGAACATAGATGAAGTTCAAGCCCGGCGTGGTGCCCCAATGGCCCAGCAGTCGTGGCTTCACATGTTCCAGTTTCAGCGGCCGCTTTAGCAACGGATT
>JANMBN010000289.1:0-2072 GCA_031360485.1 Betaproteobacteria bacterium
GGACGGTACTCGGCGACGAGCTTGTGCAGCTTGGTAAGGTGCAGTTCGAGCCCGTGTGCGCTCGGCCGCGAAGCGTGAAAGCGCAAGCTGCCGTTGCTGACCCAGCGAGTCAGATTGACGCCGATGGAGCGCAAATTGCGCTCGATCTCGCTTTGCGACTGTTCCAGCGCGACGTAAAGGCACCGCTCCGTCCGACGGCACGCTGCCGCAACGAAATACCCGGCGAAATTGCTCTTTCCCGAGCCCGCCCGGCCGGATACGAGAATCGTACTGGCCCGATAAACGCCGTCGTTAGCCAGCATCTCGTCCACTGCGGGGATGCCGGTCGATAACGTCTCCCTGGATGCCCGGTGGTTCAGGCCGAGCGAGGTAATGGGCAGCACCGAGAGGCCTTGCTCGCCGATCAGAAACGGGTACTCGTCCGTGCCATGGACGCTGCCGCGGTACTTGACCACGCGCAAGCGCCGGATGGTATGTTGGTTCACCACCCGATGATCGAGCAGGATCACGCAGTCCGACACGTATTCTTCCAGTCCCTGCCGCGTCAGCGTGCCGTCGCCGCGCTCGGCGGTGATCAGCGCCGTCACACGCTTCTGTTTGAGCCAGTCGAACAGCCGGCGCAGCTCGGCGCGCAGGACGGCGGTATTGGAGAAGCCGCCGAACAACGCCTCCAGGGTATCGAGCACCACCCTTTTCGCGCCGATGGCGTCAATCGCCAGTTCGAGCCGGATGAACAGCCCTTGCAGGTCGAAATCGCCGGCCTCCGCGATCTCGCTCGGATCGACGCGCACATGATCCATGAGGAGCTGCTGATGAGCCACCATGGCTGGCAGATCGAATCCCATGGACGCGACGTTCTGGATCAGATCGGCGCCGGTCTCCTCGAACGACATGAATACGCCCGGTTCCTTGAACTGCAGCGCGCCGCGCACCAGGAACTCCATGGCCAGCATAGTTTTGCCGCATCCGGCGCCCCCGCAGACCAGGGTCGGTCGTGCCCGCGGCAACCCGCCGCCGGTGATCTCGTCCAGGCCGCGAATGCCCGTGGCGGCCTTGGGTAGCAATCGGGGCGACGCACTGCGACGCCCGGACGGTTGCTTTTTGGATTGCAGACGCGTCTTTTTCTTGTTCGGCATGTTTTTTGCAAGCGGGTTACGACGCGGAAAGAATACTGCATTTGCACGATCGGCTGCCAAAGTGTCGCTCTCCACTAGGGCCACTCGGCCCTTGTGGCGGATGCCGGACCGCATAATATAAATGTCTATGAAAGGGTCCGCAAATTGAGTGCGCTTTTCGGTGGAAGGACATCGGCATCTTCCCGAAAAAAAACAACAACCTTGCGAACAAGCATCGTTGCCGCTTCAGCATTTGTCGCTGGTAGCGCTCGCGATCGCCCTCAGCCTTTGAAAGCGTCCGTAGCGAATCTCCTCCCCCACGCGGGCTTCTGGTTAGGTGCCATGGTGGTCACCGTGCTGGGGTGGGCGCTCTATGATGCCGCCAACACATCGAATGAATCAGCAAATTGGGTCGCCCACACGTATGAAGTTCTGGAAATGACAAGTGAGGTTAACGAAGGGCTTAGCCGCGCGGCGTCGGCCCAGCGCGGCTATCTGTTGTACGGCGGCGACGCTTTTTTGTCCGATCGCGACCAGGCGCTGAAAAAGGTGGATGACGCCGTCACGCGTGTCAAGAAGCTCACGTCGGACAACCCGATTCAGCAACGCCGGATACCTCAACTTGAAGAACTGATCGCAGCCCGCGTTGCGCTCATGCAAGAAAACGCGCGACTGCGCCGGACCGAGGGCCTCGACATCGTCCGCAGCCCTGCGGCATCCGGAGTCGTACAACAAGCGGATAAGAGGGTTGATGACCTGATCGGAGAGATGGAGCAGGAGGAGCAGCGTCTGCTCGTGTTACGCCATGCGCAGGAACAAAATGAAAATAAGCGCGAGCTGACTATTGTTGTCGTCGTGGGTGTATTCAGCGTAATCGTTCTGATCCCCGCCTACCTCGGATTTATCTTCCAGACCCGTGCGCGGACATCGGCTGAACGCAAGCTATTGGATATGGCC
>JANMBN010000314.1:0-3947 GCA_031360485.1 Betaproteobacteria bacterium
GCTTCTGGGCGCCGGTCAAACCGACGTGGGGCATCGACAATCGCACGGCGAGCTATCGCGTGATCGCGGGATCGCCCAAGGCCACGCGACTCGAAACCCGCTGTCCGGGCGCGGACATGAACCCGTATCTTGCCGCCGCGGCGGTGCTTGCCGCGGGGCTCGACGGCATCGAAAAGAACCTGAAACTCACCGCCAAGCCGATCCACGGCACGAACCTGGGCGCCGAGAACATCCCGCGCGCGCCGCGCACGCTGATCGAGACGACGCGGATCTTCCGCGACTCGGACATCGCGCGCGACTGGTTCGGCGACGACTTCGTCGACCACTACGCCGCGACGCGCGAATGGGAGTGGCGGCAGTGGCTGGATGCGGTGACCGACTGGGAAATGAAGCGCTATTTTGAGATCATCTGACATCGCGATCCGGCGCCTCGAGCCCGCCGATGCCGCGGACTATCGCGAGCTGCGGCTTCGCGGACTGAGGGAGTGCCCCGACGCATTCACGTCGAGCTATGACGAAGACCGCGAAAAGCCGCTCGCCGCGACGGAAGGCCGGCTCGCTCCCGACGGCGCCGACTCCGTCTTCGGCGCCTTCGCTGACGGCACGCTCGCGGGCGTGGCCGGGCTTGCGCGCGAACCGCGGGCGAAGAACCGGCACAAGGCCGTCGTGTTCGGAATGTACGTTGCGCCGGAGCGCGCCAGACGCGGCATCGGCGCAGCCTTGTTGCAGTACGCGATCGATCGGGCGCGGCGGGAGCCGGGACTCGAGCAGCTGGTGTTGACCGTTACCGAGACCAATGTTGCCGCACGCACGCTCTACGAGAAAGCCGGATTCCGTTCGTTCGGCATCGAGCCCCGGGCCATCCGTGTCGGCGACACGTACTTCGACAAAAACCACATGATCCTGTTTCTGGCGCAACCATGACCATCTCGAATTTCAGCTTCCCGACAGCGATCCACTTCGGACCCGGCGCACGCAAGCTCGTGTCCGCCCATTTGAAGGCCGAGGGCATCAAGCGTCCGCTGGTCGTCACCGACCGCGGAATCGCGTCGCTGCCGTTGCTGAGCGACTTCCTGGCCTCGCTCCCGGGACTCGAAGTCGCGGTGTACTCGGAAATCTGGGGCAACCCGGTCAGAAGCCAGGTCAGGAGCGGCGCCGCGGCGTACAAGGCACACGGCGCCGACGCGGTGATCGGCCTGGGTGGAGGCGCCGCGCTCGACGTGGCGAAGGCGATCGCGCTGATGGCCACGCACCCCGGCGACATTCTCGAGTATGCGTGGGACCACCCGGATGTGCGGCCGATCGGCCGGCCGCTCCCCTACTTCATCGCGCTGCCGACCACCGCTGGCACCGGCTCGGAAGTGGGACGCTCGTCGGTCGTTTCCGACGACACCACGTACATCAAGAAGATCATCTTTTCGCCGAAGCTCCTGGCGAAATGCGTGTTCGCGGACCCCGAGCTGACGCTCGACCTTCCACCGGCGATCACCGCGGCCACCGGCATGGATGCGCTGACGCACAACATCGAGTCGTACCTGTCGCCGGCGTATCATCCGCTGTGCGACGGGATCGCGCTCGAAGGCGTGCGCATCGCGGCACGCGCGCTGCCGATCGCCTACCGCGACGGGAAGAACCTCGAAGCGCGCAGCGACATGCTGATGAGCTCGATGATGGGCGCGATCGCGTTCCAGAAGGACCTCGGCGCCGTGCACTCCTGCGCGCACGCGCTGTCGACCGTCGCCGACCTGCACCACGGGCTCGCAAACGGGATCATGATCGACCATGTGATGCGCTTCAACCGGCCGGCGGCGACCGCGAAAATGGCCGAACTGGCGCGCGTCGCGGGGGTGCGCGGCGCGGACGGCATGATGGAGGAAGCAGCGGCGACGGCGTTCATCGCCTGGCTCTCGGCGATGAAGGCCGAACTCGGGATTCCCGCCACACTGGGTGCGCTGACCTCGAAACGCCCGGTGACCAGGGCCGACATCCCCGCGCTGGTCGCGGTCGCGATCGACGATATATGCCACCAGACCAATCCGCGCAAATGCACGCGCGAGGATTTCGAGCGAATCTTTGCCGCGGCGATCCAAGGATGAACCGCGCGCAAGCTCTATACATTCGCCGCATTCCGGGCGAGGCGCATCCACCGTGGGTCCGGCTTCAGCCGGACACCTTAGGCCGCCTGAACGCGGCCCCACGAGCGCATCCACCGTGGGTCCGGGTTCAGCCGGACGCCTTAGGCCGCCTGAAGGCGGCACCACGAGCGCTGACGCCATGTTGAAAGTCGGCATCTCCGCCTGCTTCTTCCACGAAGATCCCAAGCGTCCGATCTTCAAGGGGATGACGCTGCAGTACATCGAGCAAAACGTCGCGCACTGGCTGATGCAGCGCGACGTGCTCGCGTTCATGGTGCCCTCCCCGGAAGGGCGGACGAAGCGCGCCGGAAGCAAGGCGACGGTGGACGCGTACGCGCAGGAACTGGACGGCCTCGTGCTGATGGGCGGCTCGGACGTCTGTCCCGAATCCTACGGCGAGAAGGCGCTGAAGCCCGAATGGAACGGCGATCGCATCCGCGACGCTTACGAGATCGGGCTGCTGCGCGCCTTCATGGCGCTGAAGAAGCCCGTGCTCGGCGTCTGCCGCGGGGCGCAGGTGATCAACGTCGCGCAGGGCGGAACGCTCTTCCAGGATCTCGCGACCCAGGCCCCGCACGCGCTCAACCACCGCAACTGGGCGATCTACGAGGAAAACTGCCACGCCACGTCGTTCGTTTCCGGCAGCGGTCTCGCCAGGCTATACCCCGGGATCGCGGTCACCAAGACCAACTCGATCCACCATCAGGCGGTAAAGGACCTCGGGCGCGATCTGGTGGTCGAAGCGTGGTCGGAGCCCGACCGCGTCGTCGAGGCCATTCGCTACAAGGGGCCGGGCTACGTTTTCGCCGTGCAATGGCACCCGGAGTTCCACGCGCCCGACGACGCATCGTTCATCGACGACACGCCGATCCTCGACGAATTTCTCGCGGTCGCGGCGCGGCACAAATCCGCGGCGTACACGATCTGAAGCCGGAGCTCCGATGAAGATCACCAATCCCGCGACGGGCGCCGTCATCGCCAATGTAGCCGCCGACAACGCGGCGGCCGTCCGCCGGAAGTACGAAGCCGCGCGCGCCGGCCAGAGCGCGTGGGCCAGGGTGCCGATCCGGAAGCGTCTCGAGACGATCGCCACTTTCCGCCAGCGCCTCGTCGACAGGCACGAGACGCTGGCGCGGACGCTGACGCAGGAAGTCGGCAAGCCGATCCGCCAGTCGCGCAACGAATTGAATGGACTGCTGGGGCGGATCGACTTCTTCCTGGCCGAGTCCATCCGCGCTCTGCGCGAGGAGAAAATCTACTCCGACGCCAAGCAGAAACTCGACGAGCGGATCACGCACGAGCCGCTGGGCGTGATTGCCAACGTTTCGGCGTGGAACTATCCGTACTTCGTCGGCAGCAACGTCTTCGTGCCGGCATTGATCGCGGGCAATGCCGTGTTGTACAAGCCGTCGGAATACGCGACCTTGACCGGTCTCCACATCGCCGAGATGTTGCACGAGGCGGGGGTGCCGCGGGACGCGTTCGTTCCGGTCGTCGGAGACGGCGCAACAGGCGCCGCCCTCACGCGCCAGCCCGTCGACGGCGTCTTCTTCACGGGCTCGTACGCGACGGGCGCGAAGATCGCCGCGGCCGCGGGCCGGCGGATGATCAAGGTCCAGCTCGAGCTCGGCGGCAAGGATCCCGTGTACGTTTGCGAAGACGTCGACGTCGAGAATGCGGCCGCGAGCATCGCCGACGGCGCGTTCTACAACACCGGGCAGTCGTGCTGCTCGGTCGAGCGCATCTACGTGCACGAATCGATCCACGACGCGTTCGTCGCCGCGTTCGTCGCCGAGGTGAAGGGCTTTCGGA
>JANMBN010000358.1:0-8802 GCA_031360485.1 Betaproteobacteria bacterium
ACCCCAGGTCGCACCGCCGCAAGCGGCGCCAGCCGCACCGGCCGCGAAACCACCGGAGAAACGAGCCAACGACCAAACCCAGCGCAAGGAAGAGCCGCGCAGACAGGCCGAACAGCGAGGCCAGCCCGTAGCGCCGCCGTCCGTGCCGCCAGGAGCCGCTCAACCCCAGGTCGCCCCGCCGCACGCCGCGCCGGCCGCGCAACCACCGGAGCAACGCGCCAAGGACCAACCCCAGGGCAAGGCAGAGCAGCGCAGGCAGGCCGAGCAACGTGGCCAGCCCATAGCACCGCTGCCCGTGCCGCCGCAGTGAGCCGCGCAACCCCAGGTCGCCCCGCCGCAACCCGCGCCATCCGCGCCGGCCGCACAACCGCCGGAGCAACGCGGCAAGGACCAGCCCCAAGGCAAGGCGGAGCAGCGCAAGCAGGCGGAACAGCACGGACAGCCCATAGCGCCGCCGCCGCCGCCGCCGCAACGTGCGCCCGAGCCCAAGGCCATCCCGCAAGTTGCACCCCCGGTGCCGGCGATGCAGCCGCCGCCGCAACGCCCGGCGCCGCCGAGCGTGGCGCCACCGCCGCCGGGGTCACCGCAACCGGCACCAAAGGCCGGGCCGCAAGGTCAGGAGCCCCAGCCTGCCGCCGACAAGCCGAAGGACAAGAAGAAGGATCGCGAGGAACAGTTGCGCGAAGAAGAAGAACGCAAGAAGAAGGGGTAGCCCGATCCGGCGTATCGCGCCGGACGGGCGCGGAGGGGCCGGTGCACGCGCATCGGCCCCTTGCTATTTCCGGGTGCCGTTCTTTCGGACCGTTGCAGGCAACTGGCACCGGGACCCGGCGCCCTCGCACCGGCGCGCCGCGTCGACGATCGCGTCACCAGAGGATTTCGCCACTGATCTCGACGAACCGCTGTTTGGCGATGCTCGGCGTCATGAATCCAGCACCGAATTACAGATCCCGAGGCGTTCCAAGCCCAATTATCCCCGGTGAATCTAGGGCATCCGAAGGCGGCGGATGAGGATGTCGATGATGTCGTTGCCGTCCGGAGATTTCAGGCGATGCTGACTGAGGGCAAGTGCGACTTCGGGCTTGGCGATCGCGCGATCGTCGGCGCGAATGAGTACCGCGGCGATGGCCCGCTGCACATCGACGGAGCCGGCCGCGGGGAACAGGCGTGCCAGCTCATCCAGGCTTTGGCGATCGCTCAGGCGATGCCGAGCGAGCGTGGCGAGAGCACGAACCTGCGCGCCCGATTGCGTCATGCGCGTGATTCCGTTCGCAATAACGCGAAGCTCGTCGACATTGGTGATCGGCCGGTGTCCCAGGTAAACCTCTGCGATTTGAACTTCGGCGTCGTCGCGACTGGTCAGCGCCTGCAGAACGCGGGCGCGGCCCTCGGCGCTCCCCAGACAAGCCAGCGCCGCCGCATTGTTCACTTTGCCGGCCTGCAGAGGCGATGGTTTCAGGCGATAACTCTCCTGGTCCAACTCATGGCCTTGGTTCAACGAGCAAATCAACTCGACGTCGGACGAGCCGATAGTTCCCCGCGCAATCAAGTCACCGATCATCCGCACCTGCTCGGCACGCTGATCCGCGGGCGAAAGCCATCCCAACGTGCCCGCGAGGTCGATCATGCGGGCACGAATCCTGGGCAGATCCGCGTCCTCCGCAAAGCGCAAGTAACGGTCGCGGGCGACGTGATCGCCCGTAATCTCGCCGAGCGCCTCGGCGAAAGACCGGGATTGCCGCTCGCTTTCACTCAACGATGCGAACAGGCGCTCGATTCGCTCGAGAAACATGCGGGCTTCCGCCACGTCGCGGCGCAGGAGGCCGTGGATGAAGGCGAGTTTCTCCGCCGGCGTCAATCGGTCATCGACAAATTGGCAAACTTCGCGCCGATAGGCGGCTTGCGGATCCGAATCGCTCACGCCACTCGTGACCGTCATCGAGTTGACGGCAAAGTGGCTGAGGAGCTTCGGATTCGCACGACCGCTGCCCACCGCAGCGACGGGTGCGGATTCGAAGTAGCGGTTCAGCAGCATCGCCGCGGTGGGGCCCAGCGGCGCAAGCGAGGAGAATCCATAGATGACGGGCACGTTCATGAAGATGCGGCGCATGCCGTCGCGGTTACTTTCGCCGTGGCGTTGATCAAGGGCACGCGCCAGGTGCTCCGCCTCGGCCTGCGAGCGCCCCGCACGGACCAGGCTTCGCTCGACTTCGGGAGACGTACTGGTGAGCGCTTCCCCGTTCAACGTATTGCAACCAAATAGATAGACCTCCTTCAATTGCGAGAATAGTGCGGGGCACGAGTCGCTGCAGGAGGCGCGTTCCATCTCGGCGACCGGCAAAGATTCACGCACATCCAGCCGATCCGAGTAGAACTCGGTCCCGCTGTCGAAATGGCCGGAAATGACGAGCAGATCACAGCGAATACCCTGTCGACAGGCCGAGGCAAGCCAATCGGGACGACCTCGCTCCACCAACTCGACAAACTGATATTCATCTTTCGGCAGGCGCTGCCGAAAGATCTCCTTTTCGTCGGGCGAATTGACGGTGATGGTGCAAACGGTGCGCTTGCCGGCGTGCGCCTCGGTGCCGCAGCCGGCGGCGAACAAGGCGACCAGCAGAAATAGACTGGCAGACACGGTCATGGATCGACGACGCACTGGTATCGCCACGATACCTCCGGCCGGGATCCCGGCAGCTGGCGGTTACTGATCCATGAGGCGAAGCGCGAGCAGGCTCTCATGTCGGGCTGCGCATCGCAGAATTGCGGCGCGCAGTCCCCGGCACTTCCGGCTCATGTTCCGGCAGGCGTGAAGCCTAACACATGTGGCTTGGCCGACGACCGGCCGAGCGATAGATCAGACGACGCCGTTGCCCACACCCGGCGGGGAGGAGACTGGCAGGCCGATACGGCGCCCGTCACGGGTCCGTCAGGGCTGCTGCAGGCGGCGGATGAGGATGTCGATGATGTCGTCGCCGCCGGAAGACTTCAGACGGGATTGGCTCAGCACGCGGACCATTTCCGGTTTGGGCAGCAGCTGATAATCGGAGCGAATGAAGACCGCGGCGATCGCGCGCTGCACGTCAACGGACTCGGCCGCGGGAAACAGGCGTGCCAGCTCGTCCAGACTCTGGCGATCGCTCAGGCGATGGCGGGCGAGAGTGTCGAGCGCGCGAACCTGCGCACCCGATCCCGTCATGCGCGTGATCCCGTTTGCGACGACGCGGAGTTCGTCGACATCGGTGATCGGCCGGTGCCCGAGATAGACCTCTGCGATTTGCACATCGGCGTCGTCGCGACTGGTCAGCGCCTGCAGAGTGCGGGCGCGGCCGTCAGGACTCCCCAAGCAGGCCAGAGCCGCAGCGTGCGTCACGTTGTCGGCCTGCGTCGGCGAAAGCGACAGGCGATACCGCTCCTGATCCAGCTCGCGGTCCCTGTTCAACGAGCAAATCAGGTCGACTTCGCCGGACCCGATGGATTTTCGCGCGAGGAGGTCGCCGATCATGCGAACCAGCTCCGCGCGCTGATCTGCCGGCGACAGCCAGCCCAGCGTGCCCGCGAGCTGGATCATGCGGGCGCGGACCTGCGGCTGATCGGCGTCCTCCGCAAAGCGCAGGTACCGGTCGCGCACGACGTCGTCGCGCGTGATCTCGCCGAGCGCCTGCAAGAATACCGGGGATTGCCGCTCGCTCTCACCCAACGACGCAAACAGGCCTTCGATGCGCTCGAGAAACATGCGGACTTCCGCCATGTCGCGGCGCAGGAGGCCGTGGACGAAGCGGAGCTTCTCCGTCGGCGACGGCCGGTCGTCGATGAACTGACAAACCTCGCGCCGATAGGCGGCGTGCGGCTCCGATTCGCTAAGGCCACTGACGGCGATCATGGACTCGGCGGCAAAGTGATTGAGGAGCCTGCGGCTCGCACGACCGCTGCCGACCTCTGCAAACGACGACGATTGCAAGTAACGGCCGAGCAGGATCGCCGCGGTGGGTCCCAGCGGCGCGACCGAAGAGAACCCGTAAATGACTGGCACGCTCGCGAAAATGCGGCGCATGCGATCACGGCTGCTTTCGCCGTGGCGCTGATCCAGCGTGCGCGCCAGGCGCTGGGCATCGGACTGCGAGTGCCCGGCGCGGACAAGGCTCCGTCCGACTTCGGCGGACATGGACTTGACCGCGTCCGCATTCAACGTATTGCACCCGAAGAGATAGACCTCCTTCAAATGCGAGAACAGACCCGGACAGGAGTCACTGCAGGATGCGCGCTCCATCTCGGCGACCGGCAGAAACTCGCTGGCCGTTACCTGATCCGAATAGAACTCGGTGCTCCCGTCAAAATGACCGGAGATGACGAGCAGATCGCAGCGAACGCCCTGTCGGCATGCCGAGGCCAGCCAATCAGGACGTCCACGCTCCACCATCTCGACAAACTGATATTCATCTTTCGGCAGGCGCTGCCGAAACATCTCCTTTTCGTCCGACGAATTGACGGTGATGGTGCAAACCGTGCGCTTGCCGGCATGGGTCTCCGTGCCCCATCCTGCGGCGAACAGCGCGACCAGAAGAAAAACCTTGGCAGATGGGGACACTGGACGAATTCACTCGCGTTATTCGCATGATCCGTTCTCCCGGGCAGCCTAACCGGATATCAGGCGCCAGTCTGTGCGCCGTCGTACGCAACGGGTTCCGGCACCCGGCGCTCTCGCAGCGGCCCGCCGGTTTGACGCTCGACAAAGGCAGCTCCAGCCACCCTGCGGAGCCATTCGTCAGCGGCGGGAGCGAAGCGGGTCGGCATACCGTCGCCGCCGCAATGTCCCGTCAATGTGGCCACTTCCATTCCAGAATTTCGGGCATGTCCTCGCCGTGACGGTGAATGTACTGCGTGTGCGCGATCAGCTTGTCGCGCATGCGCTGTTTGATGCGCGCCGCATGCTCGTGCATCCGCGGTACGCGATCCATGACGTCCATCACCAGGTGGAAGCGGTCGAGCGTGTTCAGCACCGTCATGTCGAACGGGGTGGTGGTGGTGCCCTCTTCCTTGTAGCCACGGACATGCAGATTTCCGTGGTTGGCGCGGCGATAGGTCAGCCGGTGGATCAGCCACGGGTACCCGTGGTACGCAAAGACGATGGGCTTGTCGACGGTAAACAGGCCGTCGAAGTCCCTGTCGGACAGGCCGTGCGGGTGTTCCTCCCGCGGTTGCAACGTCATGAGATCCACGACGTTGACGAAGCGGATTTTGAGATCCGGCGCGAGCTCCCGCAGGATGGCGTTCGCCGCCAGCATCTCCAGCGTCGGCACGTCGCCGGCGGCCGCGAGCACGACGTCCGGCTCGCCGTCGTGATCGCTGCACGCCCACTTCCACACGCCGATTCCGGCGCCGGCGTGCTTGATCGCGGCGTCCATGTCCAGCCACTGCTGCTCGGGCTGCTTGCCGGCGACGATCACGTTGACCAGATTGCGGCTCTTCAGGCACTGGTCGGTGACATACAGCAGAGTGTTGGCGTCCGGCGGGAGGTAGACGCGAATGACGTCGGCCTTCTTGTTCACCACGTGATCGATGAAGCCCGGGTCCTGATGCGAGAAGCCGTTGTGGTCCTGTCGCCATACGTGCGAGGTGAGCAGGATGTTGAGCGACGCGATGGGGCGGCGCCACGGAATCTCGCGGCACACCTTGAGCCACTTGGCGTGCTGGTTGAACATCGAGTCGACGATGTGGATGAAGGCCTCGTAACACGAGAACAACCCGTGGCGGCCGGTAAGGAGATAGCCTTCGAGCCAGCCCTGGCAGGCGTGTTCGGAAAGAATTTCCATCACCCGGCCGTCGGGCGCGAGATGGTCGTCGTCGTCATGGCGTTCAGCCATCCAGGTCCGATCGGTCACTTCGAACAGCGCTCCCAGCCGATTGGACGCGGTCTCGTCCGGGCCGAACACGCGAAAGTTGTCCGGGTTCTTCCGCATCACGTCGCGCAGGAACGTTCCCATCACTCGGGTCGACTCGGCCACCACGCTGCCCGGCGCGGCCACGCCGACGGCATAGTCCCTGAAATCGGGCAGGCGCAGGTCGCGCAGCAGTGCGCCACCGTTGGCGTGGGGATTGGCTCCCATGCGCCGCGCTTTCCGGGGTGCAAGTTCGGCCAGCTGCGGCGCGAGCCTGCCGTCGGCGTCGAACAGCTCTTCCGGCCGATACGACCGCATCCAGCGTTCCAGCAGACGCACGTGTTCCGGATTCTCCATGTCACCGAACGGCACCTGATGCGAGCGCCAGGAGCCCTCGGTCTTCTTGCCGTCGACCTCCTTCGGACCGGTCCATCCCTTGGGCGAGCGCAGCACGATCATCGGCCACAGCGGGCGACCCGCGGCGTTCTCTTCGCGGGCCTTGCGCTGGATCTCGCGTATGTCGGCGACGACCGCATCGAGGGTGCCGGCCATCAGCTGGTGCATCGCTTCCGGGTCGTCGCCTTCGACGAAATGAGGCTTGTAACCATAGCCCGCGAACAGGCTCGCGAGCTCTTCGCGGCCGATGCGTGCGAGCAATGTCGGGCTGGCGATCTTGTAGCCATTGAGATGCAGGATGGGCAGCACGGCGCCGTCGCGCTTCGGATCGAGAAACTTGTTGGAATGCCATGACGTGGCCAGCGGCCCGGTCTCCGCTTCGCCATCTCCCACCACGCAGCAGGCGATCAGCTCGGGGTTGTCGAAGACCGCGCCGAACGCATGGAACAGGCAATAGCCCAGCTCCCCGCCCTCGTTGATCGATCCGGGAGTTTCCGGTGCCGCGTGGCTGGGAATCCCGCCGGGGAACGAAAACTGCCGGAACAGCCGCCGGATCCCCTCCTCGTCCCGCGTGATGCCGGGATACAGCTCGCTGTAGGAGCCTTCGAGGTAGGTGTTCGCCACCACCGCCGGGCCGCCATGGCCCGGGCCCGCGACAAAGATCATGTCGAGATCGCATCGCTTGATGACGCGATTCATGTGCAGGTAGATGAAGTTGAGCCCGGGTGTGGTGCCCCAGTGCCCGAGAAGGCGCCGCTTGACGTGCGCGAGCTGGAGCGGCGCCTTCAACAGCGGATTGTCGTAAAGATAGATCTGCCCGACCGAGAGATAGTTCGCGGCGCGCCAGTACGCGTCCATCCGCCCGAGTTCATCGGCGCCCAAAGCGGCAGCAGTCGAGGTCACATCGATCTCCTCATATGAGCGGAAGCGCACGGACCGCACCGCGGACTCCGCGTAGGATCATCGCGCCAATCGTTCCTTGCCCGTGCGGTGGCCATGAGCAGGTTCCGCAAGATCATTGGGATTTTGCAGAGGCGCCATGAAACAACGACCGCGTGATTCGTCACGCTGCCGCCGGGTACCGGGAAACGCTGACGTTTGGACGGCTGCGCGCAATACCGCGCGCGGTTCTTGTTCGACACATAGGAAGAATCATCATGAGATATTCGATTGTAGTTGCAGCGGCGCTGTCCGCGCTGGCATTGAGCGCGTGTGAACGGCCGACGGTGGTTGTGCCTGCGGCCCCTGCGGCCGTCGTGGCGGTACCCGTTCCCGGACCTGCCGGACCGCAAGGCGCAACGGGCGCGCCCGCGGAACAAGGCGCGACCGGCGCGACGGGTGCAACCGGCTCGACCGGAATGACGGGCGCAGAAGGCGCCAAGGGCGAAAAGGGCAGGACGGGTGGCGACACAATCGTGGTTGTCCCTGCACCCGCTCCGAAGAACTGATCGGGTTGCATCGGGGCTGCCGGAGAAGTAGCCGTCGGGCGGTGGCCGGCGGCCACTGCCGCCGGCCGCATCGAGCCTCGACAGGTCGGCACTCTCGCGCCGACCTGTCGAGATACCCGCGCGGGCCGTCCCGCACGGAAGCGGCACCCCACGCGTTTCCCGACTGACCGCGTCGTACTGCCCACGCTTCGCCCTGCCATTGCCCTTCATGGGGGATCGTCACGGGTGGAATCGTATGTGCGATACCGCACCGACGCCGGAATCGATGCCCCCGTAGGCTGAAATCTCCGATCCGGGCAGGCAAGAGATACGACACTCGCCTATCGGAGTTCGCGGTCTCGCACCGATCCGCGAACGCGGTGACCGGCCGGCGAACCGAACGCACGTGGATCCGCCGATCAATTGGGATGCGCACCCGTGGAGCAAGCGACATGAGCAACCATCGCCAGCGAGTCAACATGCCTCGGTTCGACAACACATCCGATGAACAGCCGTCCGGGGCGGACGACGGTCGGAGCGAATGGCCCGTCTGGAATCGCGAGCAGCTGATCCGGCAGTTCCAGGGCATCGACAGCTCGACCCGCAGCGAAGCCGAATCGCAGATCGATGCCATCGAGCGCAGCTTCTGGGATATTTCCCCGGGTTCGATGCGCCGGCGCGAAATGCCGGGCGACTCGACGGAATAGCTGCAGTTCGCAGGACGCACGAGAAGCAACGTTTCTCACGGCGACGATGCCGTGGCAGGCAACGAGCCGATGTTCCCGATCGATTGCCGTTGGTTGCGGCGCGCGGGTATTCCCGCAATCTTCTCTCATTCAAGATCGATGCCCGCACGCTCGGCAGCGCGCAGCTTGGCGCTGACGTCCTGCAAGGCACTGCGCAGCCCTTCTTCCAGCACGGGATGATAGTAGGGCATCTCCAGCATCTGCTCGACGGTCATCCTGTTCTGCAATGCCCACGCGAGCAGATGGGCCAGATGCTCGCCGCCGGGCGCGAGCATTTCCGCGCCGAGAAAACGGCCGGTGACCGTCTCTGCGTAAACGTTCAGCAGTCCCCTGTTGCGCAGCAGGATGCGCGCG
>JANMBN010000379.1:0-1587 GCA_031360485.1 Betaproteobacteria bacterium
CAGAAGAAAGCCTGGATCCCGGTCTGCGCGCGACCCAGGATCAACGCGTGGACGTCGTGCGTGCCCTCGTACGTATTGACCGTCTCGAGGTTCAGCAGATGGCGGATCACGTGGAACTCGTCGACGATCCCGTTGCCGCCGTGCATGTCGCGCGCCATCCGCGCGATCTCGAGCGCCTTGCCGCAGGAATTGCGCTTCTTGATCGACGTAATCTCGGGCGCCGCCTTGCCCTCGTCCTTCATCCGGCCCAGGCGCAGGCAGCCCTGCAACCCGAGGGTGATCTCGGTCTGCATGTCGGCGAGCTTCTTCTGGATCAGCTGGTTGGCCGCGAGCGGCCGGCCGAACTGCTTGCGGTCCAGCGTGTACTGCCGCGCGGCGTGCCAGCAGGCTTCCGCGGCGCCGAGCGCGCCCCACGCGATCCCGTAGCGCGCGCTGTTTAGGCAGCCGAAAGGTCCCTTGAGGCCCTCGACGTGCGGCAGCAGATGGTCCTTCGGCACGTGCACGTCGTCCATCACGATCTCGCCGGTGACCGACGTGCGGAGGCTGAACTTGCCCTCGATCTTCGGCGCCGACAGGCCCTTCATTCCCTTCTCGAGGATGAAGCCGCGGATCACGCCGTCATCGGTCTTCGCCCAGACGATGAAAACGTCGGCGATCGGCGAATTCGAGATCCACATCTTGCTGCCGACTAGCCGGTAGCCGCCCGGGGCGGCATGGGCGCGCGTGATCATCGAACCCGGATCCGACCCGTGGTTGGGCTCGGTCAGACCGAAGCAGCCGATCCATTCTCCGGTGGCGAGCTTCGGCAGGTATTTCTTTCGCTGCGCCTCGTTGCCGTAGGTGTAGATCGGAAACATCACGAGCGAGCTCTGCACGCTCATCATCGAGCGGTAGCCGGAATCGACGCGCTCGACTTCGCGCGCGATCAGGCCGTAGCACACGTAGTTGAGACCGGCCCCGCCATACTCCGCCGGGAGCGTCGCGCCCAGCAGGCCCAGCGCGCCCATTTCCCGAAATATCGCAGGATCGGATGTTTCGTTGCGAAACGCCTCCGTGACGCGCGGCAGGAGCTTCTCCTGCGCGTAGGCGTGCGCGGCGTCGCGGACCATCCGCTCGTCCTCGGTCAACTGATCGTCGAGGAGCAGTGGATCTTCCCAGACGAATTTCGCCTTGGACGTGGTTTCGATTCGCTCGGGGGCATTCACGGGGTACTCCGGTTGTGCTGTGGGGCTGTCCGTTTCATCAATCTCGAAACCCGAAGCGAGCCTTGTGGGGTCGCCTTTATGCGGCCAGTCCGGCTGAAGCCGGACCCACGGTCGCCGCCCGCCAGTTTCGCGAGGTCGTCTTCATGCGGCCAGTCCGGCTGAAGCCGGACCCACGGGATCCAAGGTCGCCGCCCGCCCGTTTCGTGGGGTTGCCTTCAGGCGGCCTGTCCGGCTGAAGCCGAACCCATGTGCGGCCGAAGCCGGACCCACGAGCCAACCACCTCAGCGGCTCGCCCGATATTATCGCGCGACGGCATTCCGGATGCCAGTTCCGCGCGGCGCTCAAGCTTGCCGGAGCCGGAAACGCTGCAGTTTCCCGACT
>JANMBN010000392.1:0-5129 GCA_031360485.1 Betaproteobacteria bacterium
CGTTCAATGGGATTGTTGGCTGTTGCGTGACAGCGCGGGTCTGCAACTTGGGGAAACAACGCATCCGGGCCGTCGATGTCGCGTACGGCATGGAACGCCAATCCGGCCTAGCCTGGCGACCGATGGGTTGAGACCGGGCTCTGGCTCAACAAGCGTAGCTCGAACTGATCTGCCGCGGACCTTCGCAATGTCGTAAACCCTCGGTGCTCAATTTCCGGGCGTCCGGATTCGGGACGTCCGATCGGGCAGAGTTCGACCGGGCACAAGGCCGGACATACGACGTCCGGATTGCGGATGACGAAGAGGACGAAATCCTCTTACAGATGAATGGGGTGGCTGATGGGGCTCGAACCCACGACAACCGGAATCACAATCCGGGACTCTACCAGCTGAGCTACAGCCACCGTAGAACTGCCGCGCGTCGATCGTGCGCTTGATGCTCCAACCGGACTGCGCACGTGCGTCGCGCGTTTCAATTTTGGCACGCCCGACAGGATTCGAACCTGTTACCACCGGCTTAGAAGGCCGGTGCTCTATCCAAATGAGCTACGGGCGCCCTGTCGGATCGGGATGACGCACCGGGCGGTCCGGCGTACTTGCCGTGCCGCAATGGTTGGTCGTGGCGCAGCCATTTGAAATCCCGACAAACGGCTCACCTGGCAAGCTTAAAAATATACCACATCCCGCCGAATGCCTCATGCAAACCCGCGAAGATTCACGCGGTGCGGCAGAGCCGGACCCCGACGCCGACTCACGCCGGGTTCCAACGACCGGGCGACGAGTGACGTCGTGTAAACTGCCCGGCACCGTGCCCGCGGGGCGCCGATCGGGGCAGAAGCCTTGACGATTCCGCATTGGTTGTTGTCGATTGTGGGCTGGACGCTCGCCTTCGGTCCGACAGCGACGATCGTGGTCTGGGGGCTGGTCTGGTTTCGCGTCGAGCAGTCGTCGTGGTCCGTTCCGACACTGCGGCTGGGACAGAGGCTCGCCAGGGCCGACCCGCCGTCCGGCCATGTGTGCGTAGTGGTGCCGGCGTACAACGAATCACGGGTGATCGCCGGGCTGATCAGGTCGCTGCGTGCCGAGACCTACGCGCAGTTGCGGATCGTCCTGGCGCTGGATCGCTGCACCGACGACACCGCGGCCATTGCCAGGACCGAGATCGCCGGTGACACACGCTTCGAGATCGTCGAAATCGATGCGTGCCCGGCCGACTGGGCCGGCAAGGTCCACGCGGTGCACGCCGGAGCGACGCGCTCGCGCGGTGCGGCGGATGCGGAGTATCTGCTCTTCGCCGACGCGGACACGGTCTTTTCGCCGGATTGCATCGCGTCGGCCCTCGCGATGATGCGTCACCGGAAACTCGATTTTCTCAGCCTCCTCAGCACACTGGCGCACGACACCTGGTTCGAACGCGTGGTGCAGACGGCGGCGGCGTTCGAACTCATGCGGCAGTATCCGTTGACGCTCGCCAATGCGCCCAAGGATCGGCGCCCGTTCGCCAACGGGCAGTTCATGCTGTTCAGGCGGGAAGCGTACGAAGCCGTAGGCGGGCACGAAGCGGTCAAGAACGCGCTGCTCGAGGACCTCGCGCTCGCGCGACTCGTCGAAGCCAAGGGGCGACGCGCCGGAGTGTTCATCGCGGCAGGGTTGTTTCATTGCCGCATGTACGCCGACTGGCCGCAGTTCCAGCGTGGCTGGAAGCGAATCTACACCGAGGCCGCCAACCGCGAGCCGAAGCGCCTGTCGGTGTCGGCAAGGCGGATCCGGTGGCTCGGCACCTTCCTGCCGCTGTGGATGCTCACTGCCGGGCTCTTCGCCGCGCTGATCGTCGCGCAGGAGCCTTTGATGGGATGGGCGATGCTGGCGCTTTGGCTCGCGGCGCTGCTGGTCTGGATCGGCGCGCTGTCGCGGATCTCCGCGCTGTCTCGTGCTCCGGCATGGACCGCCCCGTTGCACATCGTCGGCGCCTGGTTCACGGCGAACCTGCTCGACGAGGCCGCGCGCGACCTGCGTTCGCGGCGGCCCACCCGCTGGGGCGGACGCGAGTACGACCTTCGCGAAGACAAGGCCTGATCGCGGCGACGGGCGCCGGCCGCACCGGATTCTGGTCGGGGTGAGAGGATTTGAACCTCCGACATCTTGCTCCCAAAGCAAGCGCGCTACCGGGCTGCGCTACACCCCGAGGGACCCGATTATGCCATCAACGTGCGGCAGCCTCGAATCCCGCCGCCTCGATCGCCGCGACGATCGCAGCCGGCGCGACGGCCGTCCCGTCGTATTCGATCGTCGCGAGCTTCTTTTCCAGCGAGACGTCGACGGCCCGCACGCCGGGCAGCTGCGACACGGCGCGCGTGACGCTCTTGACGCAGCCTCCGCAGCTCATGCCGCCGACGCTGAATTCCTGTTTCATGGTTGTGCTCATGGTGTCTCCTTGTTGGCAACCGCATGTATTGTCGATGATGGGGATGCGCGCGGCGCAGGCGTTCCGGCGCGTGAGGGACGCCAGCGCTTGAGCAGGAGCGCGTTGCCGACGACCGATACCGAGCTCGCCGCCATCGCGGCGCCGGCGATCACCGGCGACAGGAGCCCGAATGCCGCCAGCGGGATCCCCAGCACGTTGTAGAAGAACGCGAAGAACAGGTTCTGCCGAATCTTGGCGAGCGTCGCGCGGGAAAGATCCACCGCCGCGGCGACCGCCATCAGGTCGTTGCGCAACAACGTCACGTCGGCGGCGGACAATGCGCTGCCCGAGCCAGCGCCCATCGCAAACGAAACGTCGGCCTGCGCGAGCGCCGGAGCGTCGTTGACGCCGTCGCCCAGCATGCCGACGATGTGGCCCCGCTTCTGCATCTCGACGATCGCCGCGCGCTTGTCCTGCGGCAGCTGGTTCGCGTGCCAGTCGTCGATGCCGAGCGCCTTCGCCACTGCCGCCGCGGGCGCCGGATGATCGCCGGTCAGCATCGTCACGGCGACGCCGGCATCCTTCAGGGCGTCGACCGCCGAAGCTGCGTCCGCGCGCAAGGCGTCGGCGAGCGTGATCCAGCCGACGATCCTGCCGTCCTCCGCAATGCCGACGGTCGTCTGCCCGGCGGCTCGAATCCGGGCGAGATGCTCGTCATCGATCGTGACGCCCGATTCGGCCAGAAACGCCGGCGAGCCCAGCAGAACCGTCTGCGCGCCGCTCTCGGCGCTGACGCCGCGCCCCGCATGCACGTGGACGTTTGCGACCGGCAGAGGTTGCAAGCCGAACGCCTCCGCGCGTGCGACGATCGCACGGGCGAGCGGATGCGTCGCAGCGTATTCGAGGCTCGTGGCCCGCAGCAGCAACTCGCGTTCCGTGTATCCGCCCGCCGGATGCAGCCCGACGACGACCGGCGCGCCTTCGGTGAGCGTCCCTGTCTTGTCGACGACGAACGCGTCGATCCGCTCCGCCAGTTCCAGGGCGGCCGCGTTCTTGATCAGGATGCCCGCCCGGGCGCCACGGCCCACGCCCACCATCAGCGCGGTCGGCGTCGCGAGTCCCAGCGCGCAAGGGCAGGCGATCACCAGCACGGCGGTCGCGCGCATCAGCGCCGCGGCCCAGTCGCCCGAGAGGAAACCGTTCGCGGCGAGCGTCACGACGGCGATCGCCAGCACCGCCGGCACGAAGCGCGCCGAAACCTGATCGGCGAGCCGCTGCACGGGCGCCTTCGACCCCTGCGCGGCGGCGATCTGGCGGACGATCGCCGCCAGCAGCGTCGCCTGGCCGACGGCCGTGGCCTCGCAGCGGAGCGGGCCCGCGTCGTTGACGGTGCCCGCGAGCACCCGGTCGCCCGGCGCCTTCGGAACAGGCTCGCTCTCGCCCGTCAGCATCGCCTCGTTCACGGCCGACTCGCCGGAAACGACGCGGCCATCCACGGCGACGCGATCGCCGGCCCGGACGAGGAAGATGTCGCCCGTACGCACCTCCGCGAGCGGCACCTCGCGGGTCTCGCCATCGCGCACGCGCAGCACCGTCGGCGGCCGCAGCTGGAGCAGGTCGCGGATCGCGCTGGCCGTCCTGGCCTTCGCACGCCCTTCGAGCAGCTTGCCGAGCAGCACGAGCGTGATCACGACCGCGCCGGCCTCGAAGTACACATGCTGGCCCCGCAACGGGACGAGCCAGACGGCGACGCTGAACGCGAACGCGGCCGTCGTGCCGAGCGCGACCAGCACGTCCATGTTCGTGGCCCCGCCGCGCAGCGCCTTCCACGACCCGGCATAAAACCTCGCCCCGGCCCAGAACTGAACCGGCGCGGCGAGCGCGAACTGCAGCCAGATCGGCAGCTCGATCCCGTGCCGGCCGGTCAACATGCCCGCCATCTGGACGACGAGCGGCGCCGTGAGCACCGCCGCGACCGCAAAGCGCGAGAATTCGCGGCGAAAACGCAACGCCTCGTTCTGCGCGTCCTGCTCGGGCTGCGCGAAGGGGTCGACGGCCGGCGCGGCATCGTATCCGGCCTTACGCACCGCCTCGATCAGCGCCAGCGGCGTCGACTTGTCGGCGTCGAATTCGACATGCGCGGTTTCGGTGGCGAAATTGACCGCCGCCCGGACGCCGTCGGCGCGATTCAGCACCTTCTCGATCCGCGCCGCGCACGCGGCGCAGGTCATCCCGGTGAGCTGGAGGTCGAGTGCGCGGGCTTCCATTAGGTGAAGATGGCTCCGATTGTCCCGAATTGCAAGGCGCGGGCGGCAATCGCCGGCCCGGCGCGCCGCATCACCGCGGGCGTGATCCGCGGCCGGTGAAGAAGCGGTCGACGCAGGCGATCGCCGCGTCGACATCCGCACGTGCGACATCGAGATGCGTGCACCAGCGCTGCCGCGTCGTTCCATAGGGGCGCACCCCGTCCGCGTCGAGGTGCGCGGCGAACGCGGCAGCGATGTTCTCCGGCACGCCGACGAACACCATATTCGTCTGCGGCGGCGCCACCGACAGCTCGCCGTGCTTCGCGAGGCCGGCGGCAAGCCGCGCCGCGTTCTCGTGGTCCTCGGCGAGCCGCGGAATGTGCTGCGCGATCGCGTGGCGGCCGGCCGCCGCGAGAATGCCCGCCTGCCGCATGCCGCCGCCCAGCATCTTGCGCCACCGGCGCGCGGATTTGATGTAA
>JANMBN010000471.1:0-8622 GCA_031360485.1 Betaproteobacteria bacterium
TCCCGCCGACGAACTCCCTGGCGAAGGCAGCCACACCGGAAACGACGCTCGGCATCTCCTTTTCGGTGAAAACTTCCAGCAGCACCACGAACAGCGCGATGGCCGCGGCGTCGTTGAACAGGCTTTCACCCTCAACGATGACCGACAGGCGGCTGGGCGCCCCGATGTCGCGAAAGATGCCGAGCACGGCGGCGGTATCCGTCGTGGCGACAATCGAGCCCAGCAACAGGCAGACCAGGAGACTCGTCCCCGTGACGGTGCTGAGCGCGAATCCGACGGTCGCCGTGCACACCAGCACGGCGCCGATTGCGAGCAGCATGACCGGCGCGATGTCGTCGACCAGCCGACGGACGTCGACCGTCAAGCCGCCGGCGAAAAGGAGCGGCGGCAGGAAGACGTACAAGAAGCCCTCGGCGGGAATTCCCATCTCGCTCAGCGGCGACACGACAAAGCGGCCCATCCAGGTTTGCGCGTCTCCCGCACCGGCGACGTACCCCAATCCGGCTCCGACGAGCACCAGCAGGACCGTGAACGGCACCTCGAGCCGCTTGGCGACGGGCACCAGGACGCTGACCAGGACCAGCAGGGTCGCAAAGCCGAAGACGGCGAGAATGACTGGCGACATGGCGTCGGGAATGACCGGGTCGAGTACGGTGTCCGCGTTCTACCGTACGCGGTGCTCGGCGCCAGCGCAGCGGGCTTTCGGCGGGACGGAATTGGGCCCGGGGGCGGAGGACTCGGGGTGGCGCTGCGGCCCGTATCCGGGACGGTTCGCCGCAACGGCGCTACAGATCAGCAGAACCAAGGATTACGAGCCTTCGGCGGCGTTGAACGGATCGAACGGAACGGCGAGGTTGGCCGCTTCAATCGTTTGACGGAAATTTCGTGGGCGCCACGACATCGGTGGCGCTGTCGATCTGATTCAACGCTTCGTTGAGCATCGACTGCGCCCTTGCCACGTTGCCCGCGGCCAGCTGGTCCTTGACGTCGACGATCAGCTGCCGAAGCTTCAGCTCGTAGATCTCGGCCTGCTCGAGCTCGTAGATCAGCCTCGCCACTTCCGATGTCGATTGCAGTGCGGGCTCCGTCGCCGCCATCGCCGATCTCCTTGGTTGGGCTCGAGGCGCATCCGGGCGGACTTCAGCCGCACCCGCGCGCCGCACCATTGTAATCCGGCATGATTTGGGCGCGCAAAGGCGCGTCCGGAAGCAGAGGGACTCGGCCACGCGGGCCGCCAGGCCTCGTGGAGGTGCAACGAAGCTTCGACGTTGCAGGCGGACCGGAGCCGCTAGCGATCGATTCCCAGACGTTCGACGAGAGATGCCAGCACAGCGGAACAAGGCCGTTCGACCTTCAGCGCAAAGAGCTGATCGGCGCGCGTTCTCCCGAGATTGATCGCGGCGATCGGTTTGCCCGTGCGTCCGGCCCGCTCGCAGAAGCGGTAGCCCGAATAGACCATCAGCGAGGACCCGACGACGAGCATCGCGTCCGCCTCGTCCAGCGACTTCATCGCGGCGGCGACTCGATCGCTCGGAACGCCTTCGCCGAAAAACACAACGTCAGGTTTCAGGACGCCGGCACAGCGCGCACACGGAGGCACGCGGATCGAAGGCAGATGGCGCCCATCGATGTCGGCATCGCCGTCGGCTCCGGCGGACGCGCGGGCTCCCGGGATCCCGGGATTTTCCGCTTCGAGCGTTCGTTGAACCGATTCCCGCGAATAACCGGCACCGCAATCGAGACACACGACCCGGCCGATGTTCCCATGCAGTTCCAGCACAGCGGTGCTTCCGGCCCGCTGGTGGAGACCGTCCACGTTCTGCGTCACCAGGAGTTGCAATTGCCCGGCCGCCTGGAGGCGGGCCAGCGCGGTGTGCGACGCATTCGGGCGCGCATTGGCCACCATGGGCCAGCCCGCCATGCTGCGCGCCCAATACCGTTGCCGCACCGGTTCGGAGCGCAGGAAGTCCTGCAGCAGAACCGGAGGCGTCCGCTTCCATTGGCCATCCGCGTCCCGGTAGCCCGGAATGCCTGATTCGGTGCTGACCCCCGCCCCGGTCAACACGAACAGGCGCGGATACATCCGTACGAAGCCGTGGAGCGCGGATACGTCGGCGATCGGCATCGGGCGTACTCCAACGGTCCGGATCTCGGGAAGTTCGAGCCAGTGTGCCACAGTGGAACGGGATGCCCGCAGTCACGGCGGCGGAGCCCGGTCGACGAGGCACAGCGCGCCTCTGTCATGGCGTCGTCCAGCGCAAGCGCGAACGCCGGGATCGGGCGACTGGTCATAATGTGATATTAAGGAAAGCGACCCGGAATCGTGAATGACTCCCGGAGCATTCGGCAGTCGTTGGTCCGCGGTCGTTCCCCGAAGGTCGGATACACCGGCATTGGAACATGCTACGCAATACCATCCAATCATGGCCAACCCCTGCCAAGCTCCTGCGCCTGACCGCGGCTGCGTTGAGGCATCAATGCGGCAACCGAAACGAGGTGCTGGTACGCGACGCCGGCAATTCGATCGTGCGCCGCGCATGCGCTGTCGCCGCGCTGGTTGCCGGATTGTTGTCGGCTTGCGCCCCGCAGATTTCCCCGCCGATCCGAGTCGACGAGCCGAGCCCGGCGAGTTTCCCCGAACAATACTACCGGCAAGCCATCGAGCAGCGCAGGCTCGTCTACCGCGTCGATCCCGCCCGTTCGCTCGTCGTTGTCGAAGTGCGCCGCGGGGGGTCGCTCGCGCGATTGGGACACGATCATGTCGTCGCCAGCCATGACGTGCGGGGCTACGTCGCGCCGGACGATGGCCGGGCCGATCTGTACATCCCGCTCGATCGCCTGGTCGTGGACGAACCCCGATTGCGCGCCGAAGCAGGGTTCGACACGCAACCGGACGCGGCCGCCGTTGCGGGCACGCGGCAAAACATGCTGGAGAAGGTGCTCGAGGTCGCACGGTATCCGTTCGTGCTGATCAGCGTGGTGCGCGCGGTCGAGGACCGCGATTCGAGCTTGCGCGTCTCGATCGCTCTCCATGGCGTGACGCGCGCGTTCCGGATTCCGGCGAAGCTCGAGGAGGCGGCGGACGGAATCGATGTATCCGGGCAGGTGGCGCTCGATCAATCCGATTTCGGCATCGTGCCTTTCTCCATCCTCGGCGGCGCCATCCAGGTCCAGGACAACGTGAATCTGCGGTTCCGCATCCATGCGCGCCAGGCTGCTTCGTGAACGGGTCGGCGTCGCGCGCCGACGATCCGGTCGGCCGCATCGTGGCGCCGCCTGCCGAAGGCTCGCATCCGGAAGGAGTGATTGGTGAAATTCAAGATGGCGGAGAACTCGCTGTTCGCGACCCTGCTGCGCTCGCCGTGGTGGGTGAGCATCGGCATCGCCGCAGGGATCGCCGTGGTGGCGCGAATCGTGTTGCCCGAACGATACGCGGTCGTTGGCGCATTGACCGGGTTGCCGTTCGCGGTGATCGCCACGATCGCCGCGTGGAAGCAGTTTAGGGCGCCAAGTACCGCGCGCGTCGCCGTCGCGCTGGAGACGATCGGCTCCATGCCGTGGGGCGCCTTTTCGACGGCGATCGAGGATGCTTTCCGTCGGGACGGCTACACGGTGACCGCGCTCGGCACATCTCAGGCGGACTACGAGATGATCAAGGCAGGACGCACGTCGCTTGTGAGCTGCAAGCGCTGGAAGGCGGCGACCATCGGCGTCGAGCCCCTTCGCGCGCTGCACGCGGTCAAGGAGGCCCGCGACGCGCAGGAGGGCATCTACATCGCGGTGGGCGGGATGACCGACAGCGCACGAAAGTTTGCGGCCGAGACGCGAATCCGCGTAATCCAGGGCGCGGAACTCGCGCAGATGCTGGGCAGGGTCGGGCGGGCGAAGAAGGCGGCAGCCCGAAAATAGCGCGTCTGGATTGGCTTGGTTGACCCGAACGATCGAATCCCCAATACTCAAACGCGCGTGATGGAAATATCTGTTCGACCAAGACCGACAACGAGCTGGCGGTTCACCGCGACGACTACGGCGGCCCGCCTTCGCAGATCGACGCGGCGAGTATCGACATTTTGCCGGCCATCATCAAACACGTGAGCCCGGAGCTGCGCAACGCATGCATCAACTTCGACGAGATCCACGCCGCGGAGCACCCCGGCGCCGTGTGGACAAGATGCGCCGCACCGAGCAGCGGATGACGATGGTTCGCACACGGCAACGTCGCGCGGGGCTCTGCTGATGACCTGGCCGCGCAAGCGAATCGCCTGGGTCGCCGGAACCGTGATTGCGACGCTCGTGGTCACGTTCGTTGTGCTGAACCTGATGCCGGCCGAGGATCGGATCGAGCACAAGATCGAGCGTCGCTACGATACCGGCTCGCCGGAGTACTACCGGTCGATTGGCGTGCTGCTCGGGCCGCCGGTGCTGTCGGGAAACCGCGTCGAGGCGCTGCAGAACGGACGCGAGATCTTTCCCTCGATGCTCGCGGCGATCCGCGGAGCGCAGCGCACGATCACGTTTGAAACCTACATCTACTGGTCGGGCGACATTGGCGAAGCTTTCGCTGACGCGCTGTCCGAGCGCGCGCGCGCGGGCGTTCGTGTGCATGTCCTGCTCGACTGGGTCGGCTCGCAGAAGATCGAGACCCGGCTGATCGAGGCAATGCGCGCGGCCGGCGCGCAGGTCCAACTGTATCGCCCGCTGTCCTGGTATCACTTCGCACGAATGAACAATCGCACGCATCGCAAGCTGTTGGTAGTGGATGGCAGGATCGGTTTCACCGGGGGCGTCGGCATCGCCGATAAGTGGACCGGCAACGCCGAGGACGCCGAGCATTGGCGTGACTCGCATTACCGCGTCGAAGGGCCGGTGGTGGCGCAGATGCAGGCGAGATTTCTCGATAACTGGACTAAGGTGAGCGGCGAAGTGCAGCACGGCGCCGACTACCTGCCAGCGATCGAACCAGCCGCGAACGTACGGGCGCAAATGTTCTCGAGCTCACCCGACGGGGGAGCGGAAAGCATGCAGCTCATGTACCTGCTCGTGGCGACCGCCGCGACTCGGACGATCGACCTCGCCAGCGCGTATTTCGTCCCGGACGAGTTGACGAGCAACGCGCTGGTCGAGGCGATGCGGCGAGGCGTCCGCTTTCGCCTGATCGTCCCCGGGCCGATCATCGACACCGACGTCGTGCGCCGCGCTTCGCGCGCGGCTTGGGGTCCGTTGCTCGCCGCCGGCGCGGAAATCCACGAATACCAACCGACGATGTTCCATTGCAAGGTGCTGATCGTCGATCGGCTCCTGGTGTCCGTGGGCTCGACGAATTTCGACACACGCTCGTTCAGGCTCAACGACGAAGCCAACCTCAACGTCTACGACACGGCGTTCGCCTCCAGCCAGACCGCGGTGTTCGAGCGAGACCTCGCGAAGTCCCGGCGCGTGACACTTGCGGACTGGGAAGCGCGGCCGTGGCACGAAAAGCTCATCGAGCGGGCGGCGGGGCTGCTGTCACCGCAACTTTGAGTTCCGCGATGTTGTGGGATCGCCGGGTCACATCCCTTCAACCAGCTCGCGGCCCCTGACGAACCCGAGGTCCTCGGTGATCGTTTGCGTGGAATAAAACCGTTCCGGGTCCGACTCGGCGCTGGCGCATTCATGAGCCGTCGGTTCAGCGCCGTTGTCCGTGATCCTGACTTTGAAATCCCATTGCTGTCCATGGCCGGGAAGATCTTCGTTTTCATTGACACGCCGCACTGTGCAGACATGGATATGCTTGCCGTGGTACTCCTGGGTTTTCCATTCCTGCCGATCGCCCTGTGAAGCGTGCTGCAGAGTCAGGGTGCCCATCGCCGTCTCCTCATGTGAGTGAAATCGTTTGACCGGAAGCGATTCATGATCGCACGAGAAAAGATGCTCGCATCGGCTCGGAGATTCCGTTCGCTGACGCACACAATCGGCAATTGTTTCCCGGTGACTGGCGGGAAACGAACAAGCTGATTGATTTCGCAGTCGCCCGCGCCGTTGCCGGCGCCGCCATCCTCCGTTGTCAGCCGTAACGAGACGTTCGCGGTCAGCGGATTCCGGTTCCAAGCGAAACTCGCCGGAAATTCGACCGTTTCGGGCGCTCGGCCGGCCGCCCGGACGACGGTCGGCGCCAACCCAACCTGCAACTCGGTGCCCAACTGTACGGCAGCGTACAGACCGCCATGGACAGCTGGCGCAGGATAACTTCTTCGTCTTGTTCAGCGTATCGGCGGGAAAATCATGACGGAACCGAGAAGCAGCAGGCAGCACACGACGGGACGGCTGCAAGAAACGCACGATGGCGCAGCCACCCCGAAACGTGAAGCAGTGTCGACGGGAAGGGCGGCTTACCGGGAAGAATTCCAGCGCGACTATGGCCCGGACCTTGACGAGTCGTTGGACCGGACCGAGTCCGGACAGGAATTCTGAGACGGGGTCCGCTGTCGCCGGGATCGCGCGAATTGGCGACTTCGAAAGCCTCGCGTCACGGATTCGTGTGCAGACTTCGCCCACTATTAACGAACTGGAGAACGAACGCATGAACACTACTCGAGCCCTGATGAAGCCGCAGTGGATGCTACCTGTCTCATTCGTCGCGCTGCTCGTGCTGGGTGGGTGCGCCTCGACGATGCAACATCCGAGCGCCGAGCACCGCGTCGTTCTGCAGGGCAGCCAGGAGGTTCCGCCGGTGAACACCTCGGCGGCCGGCAGCGGCGTTATCGTCATCACGCCGGACCGAGCCATTTCCGGCAGTGTGACAGCGACCGGCATCAATCCGACCGCCGCCCACATTCATGAGGCGCCGGCGGGAGCAGCGGGTCCCGTGATCATTCCGCTGGTCAGGACAGCCGAAAACGTATGGTCGGTGCCGGCGGGATCCCGCCTTACCGAGGCGCAATACGCGAGCCATCGCGCCGGCAACCTCTATGTCAACGTCCACAGCGCCGCTCATCCAAACGGAGAAATTCGAGGGCAGATCAGGAATTGAACGAAATGGCGTGAAGGGGCTGCCTGGCGGTGGCGAACATTCAGGACCGCCCGCGCCATCGGTATTGCGATTGTCCGGTCGGTGCTGCCGCGCCGCGTCCTGAGACGGTTCAAAGCGAGAATTAGCGGCCTGCGAGGCGGGGCTCCTGGAGACGCGGCTCCTGCCCGACGCATCCATCCGCTCGCCCATTCCTGTGGTGCGCGACGATTCCAGGTGATGGTTCCACGGTGCGGTTAGAATTGCGCGCTATTCGCGTTGCCGCCATTGCCCATGAAAACCGTGCCTCTACCCTCCAATCGCTCGTTCGGAACGCTGTTCGTCGTGGTGTTCGGGCTGCTGGGCGGTTATTCGTGGTGGCGCGGCGGCGCGGTCTATCCGTGGGCTTTCGGGTTGTCGCTGCTCACGCTGGCGGTCACGCTGGCCAGGCCCGACTGGCTGGCGCCGGCGAATCGCGCCTGGATGAAGCTGGCCGAAGGGCTCAACCGTATCGTCAGTCCCATCGTGCTGGGAGTGATCTTCTACGGCATTTTTGCCCCGACGGCGTGGGTGATGCGGCTGGCCGGGCGCGACGCGATGAAGCGCCGTTTCGAGCCGGCGGCGCGCACCTACTGGGTCGAGCGCGAACCCCCCGGGCCCGATCCCGCCGGACTTCCCAACCAGTTCTGACCGAGCCGGACGATGTCCTTCCTGATCGAATTGTGGCAGTTCCTCCGCGCCCGCAAGAAGTTCTGGCTGCTGCCGATCATCCTGATGATGCTGGTCCTGGGCGGACTGCTGGTCCTGGCCCAGGGCTCCGCCATCGCGCCGTTCATCTACACGCTGTTCTAGCCGGTGCGCATTCTCGGCCTATCCGCCTATTACCACGATGCGGCGGCCGCGCTGGTCATCGACGGCCGCGTCGAGTACGCCGCCCAGGAGGAACGCTTCACGCGGGTCAAGCACGATCCCGGCTTTCCGCGGGAAGCGATCCGGTCGTGCCTCGAGTCCACGGGCGTGCGGCCGGCCGATATCGATCTGGTCGCCTTCTACGACAAGCCGTTCCTGAAGTTCGAGCGGCTGCTGGAAACCTACCTTGCCTTCGCGCCGCGGGGCTTCACCTCGTTCCGGCAGGCTGTACCCCTCTGGCTGAAAGAAAAGCTGTTCCAGAAGAGCCTGCTGGTCAAGGAATTGAAGTCCGTGGCCGGCGACGTCGATTGGCAACAGAAGCTGCTGTTCTCCGAGCACCACCTGAGCCACGCGGCCAGCGCCTTCTTTCCGTCGCCGTTCGAGCGCGCGGCGGTGCTGACGATGGACGGCGTGGGCGAATGGACGACGACCTCGCTGGCCCTGGGGGAAGGCCATCGGCTGAAGGTCATCCGCGAGATCCACTTCCCGCACTCGCTCGGGCTGCTCTACTCCGCCTTCACCTACTACACGGGCTTCAAGGTCAACTCGGGCGAATACAAGGTGATGGGGCTCGCCCCCTACGGCGAGCCCCGGTATCTGGACCTGATCAAGCAGAAGCTCATCGATATCAAGGACGACGGCAGCTTCCGCCTGAATCTCGACTACTTCGACTACTGCACCGGGCTGACGATGACCAACGCGCGCTTCGATGCGCTGTTCGGCGCCCC
>JANMBN010000477.1:0-12309 GCA_031360485.1 Betaproteobacteria bacterium
GCATCACTGGCGCCTCCAGAGTATCGGATGGAATGGGCTCCCGCGGTGTTGCAAGGGCCTCATTCCCCAAGTCTTTTTCGGCGAGCTCGGCCACCTTCGGGGCGGGCTCCCGAGGCTCTTCCGCAGGCGGCTGGTCGTCGCCCAGGCGCGTGACCTGGTTCATCTTTTCCAGCCACCCCTCGGGCAGCGGATCGGCCTTGGAAAAGTCGCTGATATAGACGTCCAACCCATCCATCACGTTGAAGCGCGGGTCCTGGAACAGGGTCTTCAACGCCTGCCGCCGCAGGGCCGCGCCGACCTGCGGCTGCATGAAGGGCGAAAAGTCGGAGTCTGGAGTCAGCGATTCGATGGGCGGCAACGGTTGCGAGGATGTCGACGGTTGGCCGCAGCGTGATCGTCAGCGGCGCGCCCTTCTTCTTGATCTTCGTCCCGGCGGGCGTACTCGGCGTGTAGTCGGCGACGGCCGCGACCGCGATGAACGCGTCGATCCCGTGGAGGTTCGCGTCGACCGCCGTCGCCATGTCCGCCGCCGTGGTGACATCGATCCGCGTGACGCCCGCCGGAGTCGGAAGGGACGTGGGTCCGCTGACGAGCGTCACGGCCGCGCCGGCCTCGGCGGCGGCCTGCGCGAGCGCGAATCCCATCTTGCCGGAACTCGTGTTGGTGATGCCGCGCACGGGATCGATCGGCTCGAACGTCGGGCCCGCGGTCAGCAGCACGCGCTTGCCGGCGAGCAGCTTCGGCTGCGCCCACGCGTACATCGCCGCGAAGATTTCCTCCGGCTCCAGCATCCGGCCGTCGCCCGTCTCGCCGCACGCCTGGTCGCCGCTGCCGGGGCCGAGGACGATGACGCCGTCGGCGACGAGCCGCGCGACGTTGCGCTGGTTCGCGGCGTTCGCCCACATCTGACGGTTCATCGCCGGCGCGACGAACAATGCACAGTCGCGCGCCAGCGTCAGCGTGGTCAGGAGATCGTCGGCGTGCCCGTTGGCGATCTTGGCCAGGAAGTCCGCCGAGGCCGGCGCGACGACGATGGCATCCGCGCCGCGCGACAGGTCGATGTGGCCCATCCCGTTGTCGGCGCCGGTCGCCCAGAGGTCGGTGACGACGGGCCGTCCCGAAAGCGCCTGCAATGTCAGCGGCGCGATGAACCGGCAGGCGGCGGCGGTCATGCACACGTCCACCGTGACGCCCGCCTTCACGAACAGCCGCGTCAGCTCGGCGGACTTGTACGCGGCGATGCCGCCGGTCAGGCCGAGCACGATTCTCGAAAGCGGCTTGGTTTCCATCATCCCAATGGCGAATGCACCAGCGACGGCGCGGAGTTTACACTGCCCCGGACTCATGTGCCGTGCGCGCGCCGCGCGCTCGGCGAATCGCGAGTGCGCCCGGAGCCCATGCCATGCGTGAACGCGTGTTGCCAAACGGCGAGCGGCCGCGCGAACGGCTGCTCGCGCACGGAGCCGCGGCGCTCTCCGATGCCGAGCTCGTCGCGCTGCTGTTGCGCACCGGCGTTGCCGGCGCCAGCGCGCTCGAGGTCGCGCGCGATCTCATCGAGCGCTTCGGCGGAGTCGCGGGCCTGCTGGCGGCGCCGGTGCAGGACGTCGCCGCCGTGCGCGGCGTCGGGCGGGCCAAGTGCGCCGAGATCGCGGCCGTCGTCGAGTTGGCGCGCCGATCGCTGTCCGAGGAGGCCGGCGTGCGCGACGCGCTGGCGTCGCCGCAAGCGGTCCGCGACTACCTTCGGCTGCTCCTCGCCGCGCGCCCGCACGAAGTGTTCGTCGGCCTTTTCCTCGACAGCCAGAACCGGCTGCTCGCCTCGGAGGAGCTCTTCCGCGGCACGCTCGCGCAAACCAGCGTTTATCCGCGCGAGGTGGTCAAGGCGGCGCTCGCGCGAAACGCGGCGGCCGTTATCTTTGCGCACAACCACCCGTCCGGCGTCGCCGAACCCAGCCGGGCGGACGAGCTCCTCACCCAGGCGTTGAAGCAGGCGCTCGCGCTGGTCGACATCCGCACGCTCGACCATTTCGTGGTCGCCGGCGGACGGTTGACGTCGTTCGCCGAACGCGGACTGCTCTGAGGGCGCCGCCGCCTCCGATGGTCGGGCGTAAGTCAGGCGTGAGCACTGCCAGGCGCAATTCAGGTGTAAGCGCTTGAATGAGGGCGCGAATCTCGGCTATAATCACGGACTTTGCGCTAGCGCAGTCCCGAACCCGAAGGAGCGAGCGATGGCTCGAGTCTGTCAGATTACCGGCAAGGCCCCGATGGTGGGCAACAACGTCTCGCACGCCAACAACAAGACCAAGCGGCGTTTCCTGCCCAATCTTCAGCGCCGCAAGTTCTGGCTGGAAAGCGAAAACCGCTGGATCAGGCTGCGGCTGACCAATGCGGCGTTGCGGACGATCGACAAGAACGGCATCGAAGTCGTGCTCGCCGAGCTCCGCGCGCGCGGCGAACGCCTCTGACCCGCTGAAGGAACCCGACCATGCGCGAAAAGATCAAGCTCGAGTCGTCGGCCGGCACCGGCCACTTCTACACGACGATGAAGAACAAGAAGCTGATGCCGGAAAAGATGGAGATCAAGAAATTCGATCCCGTCGCCCGCAAGCACGTCACGTACAAGGAAACGAAGCTCAAGTAGGCCGCCGGAGGGCTTCGTCCCGAGTCGCACCGCGACGAAGGACGGGCCATTGAAAAAGCCCGCCGATCGGCGGGCTTTTTGCGTTGCGCGAGCGGCATCATGAGCGATTTGCCACCGGCACAACCCCGAGGTTTCAGGTTTCCCACTCCGGTGTTAGGTTTCCGTGTGCGGCTTCGGGGACCACGCCCATCCAGGAATTGCAAGGTTGTAATGCGTGGAACGGCCAGCCCCGGCCCGGACAAGAAGTCCCTTGTTGACGAGCTCGGCGAGGTCGCGCGAAGCCGTGAGTGAGGTAACTCGGCTCAACGCTACATACTTGCGAGGGGTCATGCCCCCTTCAAATTTTCCCGGGCCCGCCTCGAGCAATTTGTTGAGCGCTTTGCGTTGGCGTTCGTTGAGTTCGACATTTTTGTGCTGGCCCCAGAAACGCGCCCGAATCAAGGCGTCGTCGATGAGCTTGGCACTGACATGGCAAGAGTCGGCGAACGTTTCGGTGAACCATGCTAACCACTCGGTAACGTCGCCCGTTCCCCTCTGCGCTTGATTGAGCGCCTCGTAATAGCCGGCCTGTCGTTGCCGGAGCTCGACCGACATGCCGTGTAGCCGGTATGGGATGTGCGCGTCTTGGGCGAGCGCCATGTCAATGATGGCGCGACCGACCCGGCCATTGCCGTCCTCGAAGGGGTGGATAGATTCGAACCAAACATGGGCAAGTCCGGCTCGCAGGATGCCGTCGACGGTACCGGAATCCTTCGTGGCGTTGAACCAGTCAAGGAAGTTCCGCATCTCAGGACGCACTGCGTTTGAAGGGGGTGCCTCGTAGTGCACCACTTGTTTGCCCTCGGGGCCGCCGACAATCTGCATCGGCTCGGAATGCGTACGGTAGCGTCCCGTCTCGACGATGCGCAGGGATGAATGGCCACTCGGAAATAGTGCGGCCTGCCATCGAAAGAGCCGTTCCTCTGTCAACTCGCTGTTCCAATTTGCAGCGGCGTCTTCCATCACGTCAAGAAGTCCCTCGACGTTTCTCGGAACGGCCGCAACAAATGTTGGCGCGATACCAAGTCTGCGCGCTACCGAGGAACGCACACTCGCCAGGTCGAGCTTTTCGCCTTCGATTGCAGCGGTAGCAACGGCCTCTCCGGACCAAATTTCACTTTGCACCCGCGACAGTTCCTCGACGCCAACCGCTTCCGCCTTGCCCAGCAGTTTGCCCTCCTCGGAGTGTGCCCGACTTACGGCTCCCGTCAGCACTTGCTGGTCGTAGACGAGCTTGGGCCAAGTCTGGGCATTCCAAATCCAACGGGCGTGGATGGGCATAAACACATTTTATTACGATATGATTATGCAGTATATTCCTATGGAGTCGCGTCATGAAGATTATTATCTACTTGAAATGATATTATTAAGTGAGCTAATCACATCATTTCCGGTCGACAGGAACCTGCCATGAGAATGGATCTCAGTCCCGCCGACACTACCTGCAGCCTGGCGCGCCACCAGCTGCACTGCGATGCCCCGGCGCAGTCGTGCTTGGGTGAACGTAGGGGGTGACACAGCCATGATGCCGCTGCGAAAGATGTGGATGCACACGGCAAAAAGCCCGCCGATCGGCGGGCTTTTTGCGTTGCGCGAATAGCCGGCGCTACGCGTAACGCTTGAGCTGGAGCGAGAACTGGGCGAGCGGCGCGATGCCCGACGCCTCGGCGCGCTGGCACCAGTCCTGCAGCCGGGCAAGCAACTGCTCGCTTGATTCCGTCGAGCGCTCCCACAGGACGTTCAACTCCTGCCGCATCGCGTAGATGGTTGCGAGGGCCCGGCTGTTTTCCATCGCCTTCGCGAGTGCCGCGAGCTCGCGGTCGCGCAACGATCTGATGGTGTCGCCGGACAGCCAGTGCTTGATCCGTCGCATGCTCGGCAACTCGGCAAATTCGCTGCGGCCTGCGCGCGCGCGCAGGCGGTGGAGTTCGACGGCGCAGGTTTCCCTGAGCGTGCGCGCGTAGGCTGCGGCAACGGCATAGCGGTTCGCGATCACCGCCTGCAGCGTCGCGGAGTCCGGCACGGGCTTGGCCGACGGAGCGACACGCAGCTTCGGGGCGACCTTGCGCACATCGGCGAGGCCGAGGATTTCCAGGATCCGGATATAAGTCCAGCCCAGATCGAACTCGTACCAGCGCGACGAGAGCTTCGCCGAGGTCCCGTACGCGTGGTGATTGTTGTGGAGCTCCTCGCCGCCGATGAGGATGCCCCAGGGCACGATGTTGGTCGACGCGTCGGCGGAAGCGAAATTACGATAGCCCCAGTAGTGGCCTATGCCGTTGATGATGCCGGCGGCGGTCACGGGAATCCACGCCATCTGGATTGCCCATATCGTGAGGCCGGCGCCACCGAACAGCATCACATTGACCATCAGCATCAGGCCGACACCCTCCCACGAGAAGCGCGTGTAGACATTGCGCTCCATCCAGTCGTCCGGCGTGCCGCGGCCGTACTTTTCGATCGTTTCCGCATTCTTCGCCTCGTCGCGATAGAGCTCCGCACCGCGCCAGAACACGGTCTTGATTCCCCGCGTCTGCGGGCTGTGCGGATCGTCGGTGGTTTCGACCTTGGCGTGGTGCTTGCGGTGGATCGCCACCCACTCCTTGGTCACCATGCCCGTCGTGAGCCAGAGCCAGAACCGGAAGAAATGGCTCACCGCCGGATGCAGGTCGAGCGCCCGGTGCGCCTGCGCACGGTGCAGGAAAATGGTGACGCAGGCGATCGTGACGTGGGTCACGGCCAGTGCGACGACAATATAGCCCCACCACGGAAGCGGCATCAGGCCGTGCGCGGCGAAGGCGAGAAAATCAAATGGCATGGGGGGTTTCCTTTTGCGGCGCGAGCCTGCAGCCGTGCGCCCACGGTTGTAATCCCTTGATTATACCCGATTGGCGTTCCCCGACCGGTCCCGCGTCGGGCACGCGCAGCTTTCGCCATGAATAACAATAAGTTAGCGGATTCACTCCGCCGGGCCGGCGGCCGTCAGCCGGCGGGGCCCGCCTGAGCGGTTCCCGGCGGCGCCATCCGAACCCCGTCGGGCAAGCCGAGATGGCGCACCTCGCGCTGGGGAAACGGAATCCGAATGTCGTTCGCATGGAATGACCTCAGGATGGCCTTGTTGAGCGCGCTGCGGAGGTTGAGCTGGCCGTTTTCCGGATCCCTGATCCACACGCCGAGCTCGAGATCGATGCCGTTGTCGGCGAACCGGACAAGGAAGGCTGCCGGCTCGTTCGGCGCCTTCAGCACGCGCGGCTCGGCTCGCGCCGCCTCTTCCATCAGCATCATCGCCCGCTCGACGTCGCTGTCATAGCTCACCTGAACGGGCAGACCCAGGCGGATTTCGGGGCTCGAGTACGAGTGGTTCAGAACCGTCGTCGTGACGAGGGTCTCGTTCGGCACGACGGCATCCACTCCGTCGAGGCTGCGGACGACGACATAGCGCGACGTGACCTTGGCGACCACGCCGAAGCGATTGTCGACCGTGATCATGTCGCCGAGCCGGACCGACCGGTCGAGCAGAATGGTAAAGCCGGCGATGTAGTTGCTCGCGAGCTTCTGCAGCCCGAGGCCGATCCCGACCCCCAACGCGCCGCCGAAGACGGTCAGCACGGTGAGGTCGATGCCGACGGCCTGCAGCGAGATCAGAATGCCGACGACGAGCAGGATCGCGCGCAGGAACTTGCTCACTACGACGCGAACGCTGCTGTCGAGATTGCCGGCCCGTTGCATCCGCTGCTCGACGAGGCCGGAAAGCCATAGCGTCGCGGCGATCGTCAGGATCACGACGACCCCGCCCTTCAGCAGCTCGAACACGGAGACGTGCTTGCCGCCGACCGGTATTTCCATCGCGTCGAGCTCGGCCCACAGCCCGGGCAGGACGCCGATGAATTGGAGGAGCACGATTCCCCAGATCGTGAACGAGATGAAACGCTCCGACGCGGGCAGCCACGCTGGCGCGCCGAACAGCTCGTGCATCGCGTAGACGAGCAGGCGGATCAGCGCCAGCGCCACCGTCAGCGGAATGGCAATCGGAAGGAAGAACGGCGGCTGCCACTGCCGAAACGCGGCGGCGGCAAGGACCAGCAGCACGAGAGTCATCAGCGGAAACAGCAGCCGGTTCACGCTGCCCAGGCCGACGCGGACGAATCCCGCGTCCGAGGCGGACTTCAATCGCACACGGCGATCGAGCAACCAGCCGAGCCCGAAGCAAACCGCGACGATGCCGAGTTCGAGCCAGCCCGCGCGCGAGGCGAGTGCGATCTCGATGCGGCTGAAATCGATCGGAGCGAGCATGCGGAAAGTCTACCGGAAAACGCACCGGACCCACTTGGACGCGCATCGCGACTGCGTCTGCATGCCGAGGGTCGGCCGAAGTAACGCGGGGGGCGCGAGATCTGCGCCGGATGGGCGCGTGCGATCCTGCTGCTGAATTACGGCGTCCGCGCGAGCACCGCGGCGTAGAAGCCATCGCAGCCGTGCTTGTGCGGAAGGAGCCGCAGTGCGGGGCCGGTGTCGAGCGGGATGCCCGCATGCGCGAACTCGGCCGCCGCATCGCCGCGCGCGAAGGCCGGGTGCGCGGCGAGGAACGCGTCGACGACCGCTTCGTTCTCGTCGGGCAGAACGCTGCACGTCGCGTAGACAAGGCGGCCGCCGGGTTTCACCAGCGTGGACGCCGAGGCAAGAATCGCGCCCTGCTTCGCCGCGAGCTCGGCAAGCGCCGACTCCGGCTGGCGCCACTTGAGGTCGGGATTGCGCCGCAGCGTGCCGAATCCGGTGCACGGCGCGTCGACCAGCACGCGATCGATCTTGCCGGCGAGACGCTTGATCTTCGTGTCGCGCTCGTGCGCGATCAACTGCGGGTGCACATTGGACAGCCCCGAGCGTGCGAGGCGCGGCTTCAGGTTGAGCAGCCGGCGATCGTGCGTGTCGAACGCGTAGAGCCGGCCCTGCGAGCGCATCAGCGCCCCGAGCAGGAGCGTCTTGCCGCCGGCCCCCGCGCAAAAATCCACGACCATGTCGGAACGCTTCGGCGCGACGAGGTATCCGACGAGCTGGCTGCCTTCGTCCTGGACCTCGATCGCGCCGTCCGTGAACAACGGAAGACGTGCGAGCGCGGGCCGGCCCGCGACGCGCAACCCGAGCGGAGACAACGGCGTCGCGTCCGCGGCGATGCCCGACGCCGCGAGCGCCGCGCGCGCGGCGTCGCGCGTGGTTTTCATTGGATTGATGCGCAGGTCGAGCGGCGCCGGCGAGAGCCACGCATGCGCGAGGGCTTCCCGTTCGGCGTCGCCAAACGCCGCGCCGAGCCGCGTCCAGAGCCAATCGGGCAGGTCGGCCGCGACGGCAGCCGGAAGCGGTGTCGCGAGACGTGACTTGAATGCGCGCAGCCAGGCGGTGTCGGCCGCCTTGAGCGCCGGCTCCAGATCGCGGATTCCGATTCCGAGCTCGCGGACCGTCACGGCCAGCGCGAGATGCGAAGGACGCGTCGTCTGCGCGAGCTCCTCGAGCGAGCGCCGCCGGCGGAGGAACGCGAACACGCCGTCCGCGACGAAGGCGCGGTCCTGCTGCCCCATCGCCGGGTGCTGCCGAAAAAACTGGTGCATCAGCTGGTCGGCGGGACGCTCGAGCGGCCGCACGTGCGCAATCGCCGCCGCGAGGCCCGCGATCTGGTTCGCGCGGAGCGTCATTGCGACTCGGTCGTTTCGTCGACGCGAATCGAATCGAGCAGCGCTTCTATCGTGCCCCGGTTGGTGGCCGTTACGCGCATCTTCACCGGAACGTAGCGAAGCGAGGGGGCAAGCCAGAAGTAGGCGTCGGTCTTGCCATCCTCGCTCCTGCGATGCCACCGCTCGGTCGCGATCTCGCCCTGCGTCCAGGCGATCTTTTCCTCGCCCTCGCGCGTGAGCGTGTACCGGCCGATGCGCCGCGTCGTCGCGACGCTCAGCGTCTGGGTGTCGTCGACGGGCGGCGTGAAATACGCCTGCCACATCAGCGACAGCGGATCGTAGGTCGGCAGGTCGAGCACTTCGGCCTTCTGGTCGTGGAGCGTCAATATTCCGATTTCCCAGTCGAAAACGGCCGTCTCGCGCCGTTCCTTGCTGCCGCGCTCGACGGTGAGCTCGTGAGGCTGCAGTCCGGTCGCCGTGATCAAGCCGCGGCTTTCGACTTTGCCCTGGCCGCGGATGAAGAGCGCGGCGAGTCCCTTCGCCTCGCCGACCGTCGTGATCCGGTATTCGTTGGCCGCGTGCTCGAAGCG
Source organism: Betaproteobacteria bacterium (assembly GCA_031360485.1). Lineage (GTDB taxonomy): Bacteria > Pseudomonadota > Gammaproteobacteria > Burkholderiales > Casimicrobiaceae > CAIWHR01. The sequence continues at coordinate 8,934 of JANMBN010000477.1, forward strand.
GTAGACGGCTTCGCCGATCAGGAACCCGTGCGTGCCCAGGAACGCCTTGTACACGAGGTCGACGCGCCGCGGCAGCGTCTTGGGGGGTATCGCGGGCGCTGCGGCGGCAGATTCCGCGGCGACGATCTCCGTCGACGGCTCCGGGCCCGCCGCCATCGCCTGGGCGGTGGGCTCGGTCGGCGGCGCTTCCGGCGCCGCGGCCGTGGCGGGCTCCGGTACCGGCGTCGATGCGGGCGCGGGTGGCGCCGTCGCGCGCTGCGGCCTTGGCCGGGGCTTCGCCGGTGCCGGCGGCGCGGGCTTGGGCGGCGGCGGCATCTCGGTGATCGTCGCCTGCAGCGGGAGGGCATCCGGCGTCGTCGGGAGTTCGGCGGGCCAGAACGAGAACGCGAGGTGCAACGCGACCGACGCGGCGAGCGCGACGACGAGGCCGCGCCGGGGCCGTTGCGGGGCGACGCGGTCGGCCGTCGTCTCTCCGGCGGGCTTGCGCGTCGTTTCGATGCAGATCGTGTCCAATGGAGTCGGGAGGGTCCTGGCGGCGCGGGATCACGCGCCCGGCGATGGCACTTCGAGTGCGCCGGCCGGCACGTGCTCACCCTTAACGTGCACGCTGCGTCCCGCGATGACGAGCCGGTCTTCGCAGAACGCGCGCACGGCAGCCGGCAGCAGTCGGTGCTCGACCGCGAGCACCCGCGCGGCCAGCGCGGATTCGTCATCGCCGCCGCGCACGGCGACGGCGCCCTGCATGACGATCGGGCCGTGGTCGACGTCGGCCGTCACGAAATGCACGGTGCAACCGTGAATTCGCACGCCGTCGGCGAGCACGCGCCGGTGCGTATGAAGACCCGGATACGATGGCAGCAGCGACGGGTGGATGTTGAGCATGCGGCCCGCGTAACGGGTGACGAACGGCGCCCCGAGGACGCGCATGAAGCCCGCGAGCACGACGAGATCGGGCTCGCCCTTGTCGATGGCGTCGGCCAGCGCGGCGTCGAACGAATCACGCTCGGTGAACGCGCGGTGCTCGACGACCGTCGTGGAGACGCCGTGCGCCGCCGCAACGGCGAGCGCGGGCGCCCCGCCGCGATCGCTGACGACGGCCGTGATCGTCCCGGTGAGCCGGCCGTCGCGTTCGGCGGCGAGGAGCGCGGCGAGGTTCGAGCCGCGACCGGAGCAGAGGACGGTGACGCGCGGGATCGCCACGGCGGCTCCCATTGGGGCGGCGGCGGACGCCTAGACGACAACCGTGGCCGGCGCGCCGGGTGCCCGCGGCACGACGGCGCCGATTCGATAGACGCTCTCGCCCGCAGCGCCAAGCAGCGCGGCCGCGCGTTCCGCGTCCGCCGGGGCAACGACGACGATCATCCCGATGCCGCAGTTGAACACGCGGTGCATCTCGGGAACGGCGACGTTGCCGGCTTTCTGCAGCCAATCGAAGATCGCGTGCCGCGGCCAGCTATCGCGTTCGAGGCGCGCCGCGAGATTCCCGGGAAACATCCGGTGCGTGTTCTCGAGCAACCCGCCGCCCGTGATGTGCGCCATGCCTCTCACGTCGACGCTTTGCAACAGCGCCAGCACCGGCTTCACGTAGATCCGCGTCGGCTCGAGCAGCGACTCGCCCAGCGTGCGTGCGTCGCCCGCTCCGGCAAAGGGCTGCGCGAGATCGGCTTTCGCGACGTCGACGATTCGGCGAATCAGCGAGAAACCGTTGGAGTGCGGTCCGCTGGAACCGAGTCCGAGCAGGACGTCGCCTTCGCGGATCCGCGTGCCGTCGATGGCCTTCGATTTCTCGACGACGCCCACCGCGAACCCGGCGAGGTCGTATTCTCCAGGGACGAAGGCGCCGGGGTGCTCGGCCGTTTCGCCGCCGATGAGCGCGCAGCCCGCCTGCTCGCAGCCGGCCGCAATGCCCTTGATGACGTCGGCGGCGACCGCGACGTCGAGCCGTTCGCAGACGTAGTAGTCGAGAAAGAACAGCGGCTCGGCGCCCTGGACGAGGATGTCGTTGACGCTCATCGCGACGAGGTCGATGCCGATCGTATCGTGCCGGTTGAGCGCAAACGCGAGCTTCAGCTTCGTGCCGACGCCGTCGGTGCCCGACACGAGCACGGGTTCCCGGAATCGCTTCGGGAGTTCGACCAGCGCGCCGAAACCCCCGATCCCGGCCAGCACTTCCGGGCGCATGGTCCGCTTCGCATAGGGCTTGATCCGCTCGATGAGCGCATCGCCCGCGTCGATATCGACGCCGGAATCGCGGTACGAGAGCCGGGTTGGCGGGGGCGAGGCGGGCGGGGTCATCGGAAACGGCGGGGCGCGTCCCCGGGTTGGCTTCGGAACGGACGCGCGGGATTGAGCCCAGCGCAATTGCCGCGGTAAAGTGCGACGCTTCGGCAATTTTACCGGATTCGGAACGGCGCCGACCGCCGTGCCCGCGCATTCCGCCCGTTCGCGGCGCCCCTCAACGTGACCGAACAGCTCGTTTTCGAACTTGCGGGGCCCGAGCCGCCGTCATTCGGCAACTTCCTGACGGGCCGAAACGCCGAGGCGCTCGCGGCCGTGTAGGCGTCGGCGTCGGAGGCCGCCACGGAGACCGGCGTCCTGCTGTGGGGCGCACCCGGTGCCGGCAAGACGCATCTGCTGAGGGCCGCGGTCGGAGCGGTCGAGGCGCGCGGCGGTTCGGCATCGTACATCGCCGACCCTGGTGCGCTCCTCGCGCAGGACCCGGGAGCGCTGGCGGCCCGGAGACTGGTCGCGATCGATGGAATCGACCGGGCCACGCCGGATGCGCAGGCGCGCCTGTTCACGCTATTCAATGGCCTGACGGAGCGCGGCGGGCGCCTGGTCGCCGCGAGCCGGGTGGCGTTGGCGGGCTTGCCGGTGCGCGAAGACCTTCGAACGCGGCTGGGGTGGGGCCTCGTCTACGAGATCGTGCCGCTTGCGGACGCCGACAAGCCGGCGGCGCTCGCCGCCTATGCCCGACAGCGCGGCTTCCGACTGACCGATGACGTCATCGGCTACCTGCTGGCGCATGGCCGCCGCGACATGGCGGCACTGCTAGCGACGCTGGCGGCCCTCGACCGGCATTCGCTCGCAACCAAGCGTCCGATAACGATCCCCATGCTGCGGGACTGGTGGCAGCGAGAGATCGGGCTGGATCGTTGAGTCCCGTGCCGCTTCCGCGGCGCTCCCGACTCGCCCGCCGGAGTACGTCGGAGTACGTCATTCCCTTGGCCGACACCGGCGCAGGTGCGCTTTTTGCCGTTGCCGCTCAACGAGTTGCCGGGCCCATCCGCCACGCGCGATTTGTAACGGACTATGTCAACCATGCGGCCGGAGGGGGCGTTAATGGCGGCGACACGCAAGTTCCGTGTTGCGCACC
>JANMBN010000512.1:0-3731 GCA_031360485.1 Betaproteobacteria bacterium
CACCGCCTCGCCCGCGGCGCATTGGGGGCGGATCTGGAAAGGCGTCGACGACGCCGATTTGCCCGGCGTCGTCCAACAACTGCTGGCGCGCCTCGCGCAGGCGCCAACGCGGGGACTGGCGGCGATCAAGCAGGCGCTCCATGCGGCCGCCGGCAACTCGCTCGAGGCGCAGCTCGATGTCGAGCGCGACCTCCAGCGCGCCTTGGGCAACGGCGACGACTACCGCGAAGGCGTTGCCGCGTTTGCGGCGAAACGGCCGCCCAATTTTTCGGGCCGTTGACGGATCGGGCGAGATGACCGTGACGATGCCGCCCGGCTCCACCGTCGCCGTCGTCGGCGCGGGAGCGATGGGAGCGGGCATCGCGCAGATCGCGGCAGTGAACGGCCATCGCGTCCAGTTGCATGACACGCGGCTGGGCGCGGGCGACGCCGCCAGGAAGAGGATCGCGGACACGCTCGCCCGGCAGGTTGCGAAGGGGCGCCTCACGCAGGCGGAGGCCGACGCTGCGGTGGAGAGGATCGCGACCGTCGTCACGCTGCCCGACGTCTGCGTCGCGCAACTCGTGATCGAGGCAATCGTTGAAGACGCGGACGCGAAGCGCGAGCTCTTCGCGCGGATCGAGAACGTGGCGAGCCCCGAATGCATCCTCGCGTCGAACACGTCGTCGTTCTCGATCACCGCGCTCGCGGCGGGACTCAAGCATCCGGGCCGGGTCGCCGGCATGCACTTCTTCCTTCCCGCGCCCGTGATGCCATTGGTCGAGATCGTGAGCGGCCTCGCGACATCGCCCGAGGTCGCGGAGACGCTCTACGCGACGGCGGTGGCGTGGGGCAAGACGCCGGTGCACACGGCGTCGACGCCCGGATTCATCGTCAACCGCTGCGCGCGGCCGTTCTACGCCGAGGGGCTGCGATTGCTCGCGGAGCGTGCCGGAGACGCGGCGACGCTCGACGCGGTGATCCGCGAGGCCGGCGGCTTCCGTATGGGGCCGTTCGAGCTGATCGACCTCATCGGCCTCGACGTGAATCTCGCGGTGACGACGAGTGTCTGGGAGGCGTACGCCCATGACCCGCGCTACGCGCCATCGGTCCTCCAGCGGGAGCGCGTGACGGCCGGTTTCCTCGGGCGCAAGTCCGGGCGCGGTTTCTACGACTATGCCCCCGGCGCCGCCAAGCCCGTGCCGCTGACCGAGGCGTCCCGGCCTGCGCCGGCGCGGGTCACCGCGCACGGCGACCTGGGCCACGCGGCGCGCCTCGCGGACCGGATCGCGGCCGGCGGGGTCGCGGTCGAGCACGCCCGTGGCGATTCGCGCTTCCCTGGCGGGGCGATCCACGTCGCGGGGGGAGCGGGAGGCGCGTGGCTCGCCGTCACGGATGGGCGCACCGCGACGGCGCGCGTCGTCGATACCGGCGTGCGCGACCTCGTGCTGTTCGATCTCGCGCTCGACTACGCCTCCGCGCCGCGCCTCGCCGTCGCGCGCGCCGACACGTGCAGCGCCGCCGCCTATGAGTCGGCGGTCGGCGCGCTGCAGGCCGCGGGCATCGCGGTTTCCCCTCTCGACGACGTGGCGGGACTCGCGGTGCAGCGGATCGTCGCGATGCTCGCGAACGAGGCGGCGGACGCCGTGGTCCAGGGCGTCGCGCTGCCGGACGCGATCGATCTCGCGATGGAGAAGGGCGTCAATTATCCGCGGGGACCGCTGGCGTGGGCGGATGCGATCGGCGTCGCCTCGGTCCGCGACGTGCTCGCCAACCTCGCCGCGCACTATGGCGAGGACCGCTACCGCACGTCGCCGCTCGTCGCGCGCCGCGCGGCCACCGGGGAGAAGCTCGTTGGGTGAACATCATCCGGCGCTGAGTGCGGCCGACGCGCGTGCCCGCGCCGGGCGCGTCGCGGCATCGATGTACGCGCGCGACACCGCATCGCAGGCACTCGGCATCCGCGTGGTCGACGTCGGCCCCGGTTTCGCCGAGCTGACGATGGCGGTTCGCGCCGACATGCTGAACGGACACGACATCTGCCACGGCGGTTTCATCTTCACGCTCGCTGACAGCGCGTTCGCGTACGCATGCAACAGCTATAATCTCAACACCGTTGCCTCGGGCGGCGCGATCGACTTCACGTCGCCCGCGCGCTTGGGCGACGTGCTGACGGCGCGCGCGCACGAGCGCCAGCTATCGGGTCGCACGGGCGTCTACGACGTCGAGGTAGCCAACCAGCGCGGCGAGACCGTTGCGCTGTTTCGCGGCAAGAGCTACCGGATCAAGGGTCATCTGATCGAGGAGCCGGCCGCGGGATAGGGTGACACCCGTGCGAGCCGGACGAAACGCAGGCCCGAAGGGCGCGAACGGCGCGGGGCGTACACCGAAAAGGAGGCGGTAATCGCATGCCCGTCAAGCGACCGAGCCGCGGCGACCTGGAGCCGATCGAAACCGCGAGCCGCGACGAACTGATGGCGTTGCAGCTCGAGCGCCTCAAGTGGTCGCTGGCGCATGCGTACGAGCACGTCCCGCACTACCGGCGCAAGTTCGACGCCGCGCGGGTGGCCCCGGGCGACCTCCGGTCGCTCGCCGACCTCGCGAAATTCCCGTTCACCACCAAGCAGGACTTGCGCGACAACTATCCGTTCGGGATGTTCGCCGTGCCGCGCGAACGGGTCGTCCGCATCCACGCGTCGTCGGGGACCACCGGCAAGCCGACGGTCGTCGGCTACACGGCCAAGGACATCGACACGTGGGCGACGGTGATGGCGCGCTCGATCCGCGCCGCGGGCGGGCGCCGCGGCGACATCGTTCACGTCGCCTACGGCTACGGCCTTTTCACGGGCGGGCTGGGTGCGCACTACGGCGCCGAGCGGCTGGGCGCCACGGTGATACCGATGTCGGGCGGCATGACGGAACGGCAGGTGCAGCTCATCCAGGACTTCAAGCCCGATATCATCATGGTGACGCCGTCGTACATGCTGGCGATCGCCGAGGAAATGGAGCGGGAGGGCATCGACCCGCGGCGCACTTCGCTCAAGATCGGCATATTCGGCGCCGAACCCTGGACGCCGGCGATGCGCACGGCGATCGAAGCGAAGCTCGACATCGACGCGATCGACATCTACGGGCTGTCCGAGATCATCGGCCCGGGGGTTGCGCAGGAGTGCATCGAGACCAAGGACGGTCTCACGATCTGGGAGGACCACTTCTATCCGGAGATCGTCATTGCGGAGAGGGGGCAGGTCGCGCATCCGGGCGAAAAGGGCGAGCTCGTCTTCACGTCGCTCACCAAGGAAGCGCTGCCGATGATCCGCTACCGCACGCGGGATCTCACCCGGCTCCTGCCGCCGACGGCGCGGGCGATGCGCCGGATGGAGAAGATCACCGGCCGCTCCGACGACATGCTGATCATCCGCGGCGTCAATGTGTTTCCGACGCAGATCGAGGAGCTGATCCTGGGGCAGCCCGAGCTGGTGCCGCACTACCAGCTCGAAATCACCCGGCCGAAGAGCCTCGACGAGATCGCGGTGGTGGTCGAGCGCTCGCCGGCCGTCGGCTCGGCGCAAGGCGACGCCGCCGGCGCCAAGCTCGCGCATCTCGTGAAGTCGATGATCGGCGTGTCCGCCGAAGTTCGCGTCGTCGCGCCGGGGACCCACGCGCGGTCGCGCGGCCAGGCCCGGCGCGGGCTCGTCCAGCGCCCGCGCGGCGGGCGCCGGCCGCGACGCGGGCCCCGCGTGCGGGCGGGT
>JANMBN010000523.1:0-2119 GCA_031360485.1 Betaproteobacteria bacterium
TCGCCGCGCGCGGTGGTCTCGGTCTCGCCCCCGCTGAACGTGAGTTTCGCGCGCAGCTGGTCGAGCGCGTCCTCGAAGGCGTGGCGGTCGCGCGTTTTCGTTCGGCGCGAAAGCTTCGCGGCGGCGACGCCGCCGCGCGGAGACAGGCCCTTGAGCGACGTCTCGTCTCCGGTGTGCAGCCGCAGCTGGACCTGCACCGTCTCGCCGCGGGTTTTCTTCGGCAGCAGCGCGACCTTCATGCCGCTGGGCAGCACGAACCGCTGCGTACGCGCTTCGAGGTTCGAGGGCGTCGGGTCGAACGATTCGCCCGCGGCGACACTGGCATCCCCCTTGTAATCCTTGACCATCGCGGCGATGTCGACCGCAGGCGGCGCCGGCGCGCGGTCGGGCTTCGCGTCGGGGATGAACTGGCCGAGCGTCCGGTTGGAGGACTTCAGGTATTCGACCGCGACGCGTTGCACATCCGCCGCGGTCAACTTGCGCCAGCGGTCGCGTTGCAGGAAGAAAAGCCGCCAGTCGCCGAGCGCGATCGACTCGGAAATTGCGACGCCCAGTTTCTGCGGGTCGTTGAACGTGACGTCGAACTGCCGCAGCGCCTTCGCGCGGACGCGATTCACTTCGGCCTCGGTGACGGGATTGCCGCGAACGTTCTCCACGGTGGCGAGCAGCGCGTCGCGCGCGGCGTCGAGCGGGTCGTTCACCGGCACCTGTGCCCAGAAGATGATATTGCCCGGATCGGCCAGCGCGAGGAACCAGGACTCGACCGCGGTCGCCTTCTTCGTCTCGACCAGCGCCTTGTACAGCCGGCCCGCCGGCTCCACGGTCATCACTTCGCCCAGCGCTTCGAGCGCGGTGGCGTCCGGATGCGCGCCGGGCACTCCGTGGTACAGCGCGGCTACGAACTGCGTCCCGCCGACCCGGCAAATAGTGACGACCCGCTCGCCGTCCTGAACGGATTCCTTCGTGTACAGCGCCGGAAGCGGCCGCGTCGATCGCGGGATGGGGCCGAAGCTCTTCGCAACCTGGACGAGCGTCCGATCAGGGTCGAACCTTCCGGCAATGATCAGCACGGCATTGCCGGGCTGATAGTAGAGCCGGTAGAACGCATGCAGCCGCGCGATATCGACGTTCTCGATGTCCGAGCGCGCGCCGATCGTCTGATTGCCGTAGTTGTGCCAGTCGAAGGCCGCCGCCTGCAGCCGGCCCCAGAGCACTCGCTGCGGATCGTTCTCCCAACTCTCGAACTCGTTGCGGACAACCGTCATTTCAGTGTCGAGGTCCTTCTTTGCGATGAAGGAATTGACCATGCGGTCCGCTTCCATCGCGAGTGCCCAGTCGAGGTTCTCGTCGGAGGCGGTAAAGGTCTCGAAATAGTTCGTCCGATCGAAGAAGGTGGAGCCGTTCATCCGCATGCCGCGCCGGCTCAATTCCTGGAAGATGTTGGCAATCGACGGCGTGCCCTTGAACATCAGGTGTTCGAGCAGGTGCGCCATTCCCGTCTCGCCGTAGCTTTCCTGCCGCGAACCGACGAGATAGGTGACATTGACGGTCGCGGTCGGCTTGGTCGCGTCGGGGAACAGCAGCACCCGGAGGCCGTTGTCGAGCGTGTACTCGGTGATGCCTTCGATCGACGCGCCCTGTGTGACGCCGGTCGGCAGGGCGGCAAGGGCGGCAAGGGCGAAAAACGCGAGTGTTGCGGCGACAAGGAGGCGGGCGGCGAGGCGGCGAGTGGCGGGAGGCATGGGGTCTCGATGACGAAATTCAGGAGCGGGGCGTGAGTATAGCCGCGGGGCGATGGAGGCCCGAAACGGCGCGGCTCGGGGGGTGTTCCTACGACCGCCGGCTGACCGAAGGGTTCGCGGTGCCCGAATCCGCGTGCGCCGGCAGGTCAACCGTGCGTCGGCGCGATTGCGTTTATGCCATGTTGACGTTTACGTAAACGTCATGTAGGGTGAGCGTTCCTGTCCCGACGGGGGATGAGGGGTAAGCTTTCCGTTTTGCGACGACGCGCCGGGGCGCGCCGCCGGTGCGCAGGAGCCCGCCATGAACGACGCCAGCCGTCCGCCGCTCGTCTACAAGCCGGCCAACAAGGTCCGCTTCGTCACGGCGGCTTCGCTTT
>JANMBN010000538.1:0-8595 GCA_031360485.1 Betaproteobacteria bacterium
TCGGGCCCCAGGTCTGGCAACCCGGCAGCGCCAGCGGCAGGAACAGCGCCAGAATCAGTGCCTTGCGCATCGAGGTCCTCCTCGTATGGGTCCCCTTGACGGAAATATAGGCCAACTCTCCGTGGGACGCGAACGGTTGCCGGTCGCGGGCACACCCGTCGGGAGCACGGAGACCGGGTCGCGCGGCAAGGGCTTGGATCGGCGGTTCATCCTGATGTAGGAGAACAGCCGGCACTCGGGCTTGTTCCACCGGCCCGCGCCGCGCGGGAACGGACGGGCGGAAAGGGGCATGCCCGGCGGCTCGACCAGCTCCGCCCGCGCCGCCTTGCGAGATCTTCGCCGCAGCCGGGGCCCCGCGGCAGGGTAGCGGCGCGCAAAAAAACGGGGCCCTGCGGCCCCGTTCCAATGCAGCGTTCCTGCGCCGGACGATCAGTAGGTCAGGACTGCCCGGGCATAGAACACGCGCGCGCGCGGATCGTAGTTCGAAGGATCGTAGCCATACTGGAACTGATTCCCCGTATAGATGAACAGGTTCGGGTCTTTGTCGAACAGGTTGCGCACACCCAGGGTCAGTTGCAGGTTCTTGTTGGCGTTCCAGGTGCCTTGCAGGTCCCACGTCGTGAAATGCGGCACGAAGTGCGGTGTCGAGCCATCCGCCTGGTTGGGCGCGGTCTCGTAGCCGGTGATGAAGTTGTTGGACAGCGTCGCACCCCAGACACCGTAGTTCCAGTTCAGCGAGATGCTGTGCTTGTAGCGGACGATGACGCCGCCGGCACCGGGAATCTGCAGAGGATCGAGCGTGGCGGGGTTGACGATCGTCCCGATGTTCTTCTCCAGCCCTACCTGTGTGATCAGGTCGGCCTTGAGGAAGTAGGTGCCGTTGTAGTCGACCCCCCACGTGCCGTAACTCGAGGACGTTCTCCAGTTGGCGCCGAAGTCGAGGCCCGTAAACTTGGCGCTGCCCGCGTTCTGCGACACTTCGTTGACCGAATCGACACTGCCATCCGGGTTGAAGACGACCTCCCCGGGCGTGAAGATGAACCCGCCGGCGCGCGCCGCGTTGACCATGGCCAGCGCCGACGGCGCGGTGATGTAGTCCCTGATCTTGATCGACCAGTAGTCGATCCGGGCGTTAAGGCTCCTATCCGGGGTCCACACGAAACCGATCGAACTTTGAGTCGTCTTTTCCGGCTTCAGCAGCGGATTGCCGCCGTTGAACGCGTTGGCCTGGATCGGCCCGTCGGCCGGAAACAGCGGATCGATGAACTGTTCCGACGTGCCCAGGGTTTTCGGCTTATGCAACTCGCCCAACGTCGGGGCGCGGAAGCCATTGCCGAAACTGCCGCGCACCATGCCCCACGCCAACGGCTTATAGGTAAACGAGACCTTGCCGGTGACCGGGGAGTTGTCCTTCACGATGTCGTCGTAATGATCGACCCGCCCCGAGACGTTCAGATTGAGTTGCTTGACCGCCGGGATCGCGAACTCGACATACCCGCTCGTGACCTTCCGATCGCCATTCTGGGTCAGCGTCGCGCCGCCGAGACCGGCGATGTCGCCCGAGAGCAGGATATCGGGAACGTTGATGTCGTACTTCTGCTTCATGAACGAGCCCCCGATGTTCATCGCAACGGGGCCGGCGGGAAGGGTATAGATGTCGCCGACCGTATGCGCATTGAACGCACTGAGGGTTTCCTTCGCCGTGGCGGTCGGCCCGACATAGTTGGAACCGAGCAGCGCCGCCGCGAGCTTCGAGTTTTGCGCGCCGTTCACCGCCCACGGGTCGACATACGAACCCGCGGTGTTGCCGACGGTGTTCCAGGCATTCACGAACGCGAGCTGCGAGAAGTAGCCGGCGGTGACCGTGCCATGCGAGGAGCTCTCGCCCCACTGCACATTGATGTCGTAGTCCCAATCCTTGAGCCAGGTGCCCTTCACCCCCGTGACCCAATTCTGCTGGGAGTTGATGTCCTGCTCCGTGCGCTTGCCGGCCGCGAATGCCCGGCTGGTGACGGCGAGAGGTTTGCCGTCCATCGCGGCCAGCCCGTGGCTTTGCAGCCACGCGCTCGGATAGTTGGGGTTTCCGGGAAATATGAGGAGCGCAGCGGAAACCCCGGATCCCGCGAACGCGGTGTCGGTAGAGAGGAAGGAGCCACGCACCGGACTTGGCTGATAGGCTTCCGTCACCGTGTTGGTCGTGTAGAGCCCGGTAAAGTACGCGGTGTCGTCCGGTGTGAGCTGCAGATACAGCTTGCCGATGCCGCTCGACGTTTCGGTCGAGGGGAAAAGCTCGACGAACGGCGCCGAGTCGAAGGCGCAGTTCTTGCCCGTCCCTGCCTTCGGCTTGCTGCCGACGTCGTACATGAGCATCGCCGCGCACCCCGGGGAATCCGCACCCGGGTTGCCGAAACCCGTCGTGGTATAGCCGAACGGTCGGGTCGTCGCGCTGAACGGTTGTTGGTTGCTGTAGGTAATGGAAGTGTCCCAGATGCCCTCCAGGCGGCCGCTCGGCGTGGCGCCTGCCACGTAGAAAGGCGGAAGGTTGGCCGTCCTCGAGAAATTGCGGGCAGCCGCCAGCAGCGCGGTTTCCTCTTTGTGCTGGAAATTGAGCGTGAGGTTGTACTTTTCCTTCTTGAGCTCGCCGAGCCCTACGCTTGCCCAGACATTGTTGGTCACGCCGCCGCTGCCGCCGCCGCGCGTGGGGGTGTCGTACTCGTAGCCGACCGACGCCCCCGTATAGTCCCGGCGCAGGCGGAAGTTGATAACGCCCCCCACCGCGTCGCTGCCGTAGATGCTGGACGCGCCGTCGGTCAGCACTTCGACGCGATCGATCGCCGAAATCGGGATGGAATTGATGTCGACCCCGTTGCCGATCTCCTGGGCGAACGGCGTCAACCGCATGCCGTCGAGCAGAACCAGCGTCCGATTGGCGCCGAGGCCGCGCAGGGAAACCGACGATTGCCCATAGGACGACTGTCCCGCAAGGGTCGAGCCGGTGACGGCGCCGGTGCCGGCCGTCGCGGAGATCTTCTGCATCAGCTGTTCCATGTTCTGCACGCCGGCGCGCTTGATGTCATCGGCCGTCATAATCGTCACCGGCAACGACTGGTCTTCCAGGTAGCGCTTGAGACCGGAGCCGACGACGTCGACCTTAAGCTTGACGTCCGGTGCGGTGGTGTCCTGCGCGACCACCGGAGCACCGGCGACGAACGCGGCCGCACCCATCGCGTAGGCAATCGCGCGAACCAATTTTTTCCGCTCGTAATTCATGTTGGGGCCCCCAGAGAGAAGATGAAACGGCAACCGACGACGATTTCGAATTGCCTTGCGGCAAGTTATCAGACAGTACCGTAGCGCCGAATCCGGCCGCAACGGATTGGTGCAAATGTTACGATCGTCCGTGCAAATCTGTTGCAATTACGCCAATCGTGCCGCGACCCGACGTTCAACCCGATGATTTGGCGGCGATCGTAGCCGTCGATCGCACCGTGATTTCGAGCCGCCGGGGCGACGAACGATGCCTGCCCCGTCCGTTGCCATGACGTCCGGCGATCCGCGGCCGGTCGACCCGCCCGCATTCGCGATCCGCGCGGCCGCGCCCGGCGACCTAGCCGCGATCCGTTCGATGATTGCGGCGCTGGCCGAATACGAAAAGCTCTCGCATCTGTGCGTCGCCACGGAAGCCGATCTTGCCGATGCGCTGTTCGGGCCGCGTCGAGTCGCCGAAGTGTTGATCGCATGTAAAGAGGGAGAAACCGCCGCCTTCGCGCTGTTTTTCCATAATTTTTCCACGTTTCTCGGCCGCCCCGGACTCTGGTTGGAGGACCTTTTCGTGAAGCCGGCCTACCGCCGGCAAGGATGCGCGCAGAGCCTTCTCCGGGCGTTGGCGGCGCTCGCCCGCGACCGGGGATGCGGCCGGTTCGAATGGGCGGTTCTCGACTGGAACGCGCCGGCGATCGCGTTCTACGAATCGCTGGGCGCCACGATACTGCCCGACTGGCGGATCGCCCGCGTCGTCGGCCCTTCGCTCGACGCACTGGCGGGTGGCGCTGCCCCCGCCTGATCCGGCGGCGCAACGCTTCCCGCCAGGTGCCCGTACCGGCGATAATCGGCACGCTTTGCGCGGCCGCGACCTGCCCACCTCGGCCGCTCCGCGGAGCGCTGACCACCCCGGACTCCTCCTATCCGATAGCTGAAGCCGATGCCCGACGCCGACCGCTTCACCCTGTCCGATCTTCCGCCGCTTTCGCTCGATGCCGACTTCTGGTCGCTCCGCCTGGTCGACGAAGCCTGCGAATCCTTTGTCGTGCGCAAGGACGTCGCGCTGCCGTTCTCGTCCTCGTCCGACCGCGGCGCGATGGCGACGGTCTACGCCGGCGGCGGCTACGGCTACGCGGCCACCGGCGACACGTCGCCGGCGGGGCTCGAAGCGGCGCTCGAGCGAGCGGGGGCGCTGGCGCGCGCCACGGCGAAATTCGCGCTGATCGATTCGCGGACGCTGCCGCGCCCTGCCCCGCGCGGCGAATACGAATCGCCGTCGTTCGCGGCGCCGTCGCGGTCGCGGCGCGAGTGGTACGAGCTCCTGATGCGCGAATCGCGCGAGGCCGGGGTCGACGCCTCGATCGTCGACTGGGAGGCGAGCGTGTCGGTGCTGGTCGCGACGCACCGGCTCGTCACCAGCGAGGGCGGCGACATCATCCAGCGGTACCGGTTCCTGTTTCCGGGGATGGCGGTCACCGCGCACGCGCACGGTGACACGCAGACGCGCACGCTGCACGGCGATCGCGGCATCTGCCAGCAGGGGGGCGACGAGATCCTCGGGCGCTTCGGCTTCGATGGCGCGATGCGCCGCATCGCCGGAGAAGCGGTCGAGCTTCTCGCCGCGCCGAACTGCCCGAGCGGCAGGATGGACGTGCTGTTGATGCCGGACCAGATGATCCTGCAGATCCACGAGTCGATCGGGCATCCGCTCGAACTCGACCGCATCCTCGGCGACGAGCGCAATTTCGCCGGCACGAGCTTCGTGACGCCCGACATGTTCGGCACCTATCGCTACGGCTCGGACCTCCTCAACATCACCTTCGACCCCACGCGCGGCGAAGAGCTCGCCAGCTACGGCTGGGACGACGAGGGCGCGCCGGCCGAACGGGTGAGCCTGATCCGCGACGGCATCCTCGAGCGCCCGCTCGGAGGCGCAACGTCCCAGCTGCGCGCCGGCCTGGCCGGCACATCGAACGCGCGCGCCGACGGCTGGAACCGCCCGCCGATCGACCGCATGGCCAACCTCAATCTCGAGCCGGGCGACGCGACGCTGGACGAGATGATCGCCGGCATCGAGCGCGGCGTGCTGATGCAAACGAATTGCTCGTGGTCGATCGATGATTCGCGCAACAAGTTCCAGTTCGGCTGCGAACGCGGACAGCTGATCGAAAACGGAAAGCTGGGCGCGGTCGTCAAGAATCCCAACTACCGCGGCATCAGCGCGAGTTTCTGGCGTAGCCTCACGCGTGTCGGCGATGCCGGCACGATGCAGGTGCTCGGATCTCCGCATTGCGGCAAGGGCGAACCGTCGCAGGTCATCCGCGTCGGTCACGCGTCGCCGGCCTGCGTCTTTGCCGGCGTCGACGTGTTCGGCGGGGAAGCATGAGTCCGCCGCCTGAAGGCGGCCCCACGTCACGCGCCGTCGTGGGTCCGGCTTCAGCCGGAATCGCGGAATCGATTCCAGGAATGGAGGTCGAACGATGAACTCCCCAAGGGACGGCGCCATCGCACCCGTCACGATGGAATACTATTTTCACGATCTCGCGGCGGCACTCGACGGGCTCGTCGTCGCCGGCGAGACGTACACGGCGAATTTTTCCGCCGAAGCGTCCGATTTCGTACGGATGAACCGCGGCAAGGTTCGCCAGCCCGGAGCCGTCGTCCAGCGCTACCTCGAGGTCGACCTCATTCGCGGCGCAAGGCACGCGACGCACCGGCTCTCGCTCTCCGGCGACGCCGCGGCCGACCGCGAGATGCTGCGCGCCGCCATCGTGGGGCTTCGAAGCACGCTTCCCGATCTCGACGACGACCCGCATCTGCTGATCGCGACGGACGTCCACTCGACCCGTGCCTCGCGCGGCGGACCGTTGCCCCCCGCCGAAGCGGTGATCGAAGCGGTGCTCGGTGGCGCCGGAGCGCTCGACGTCGTCGGCCTCTATGCCGGCGGCCCGGTGTACCGCGGCTTTGCCAACTCGTTCGGCCAGCGCAGCTGGCACGAGGCGACATCGTTCAATCTGCAGTGGAGCCTCTACCATCGCGCCGACAAGGCGGTGAAATCGGCGCTGTCGGGCTTCGCGTGGGACGAACGCGCGTTCGCCGCGAAGTTGGACGAGGCGCGCGCGCAACTCGCGCACATCGCCGCGCCGCCGAAGACGCTCGCCCCCGGCAGGTACCGCGCGTACCTGACGCCCGCGGCGATGGAGGAAGTCGGAGCGATGTTGTGCTGGGGCGGGTTTTCGGCGCGCGCGCTCGCCACCCGGCAGGGAAGCTTGAGCCGCATGCAGGAAGTCGACGGCGAGGGTGCGCGACTCGACCCGCGCGTCACGATCAGCGAGGCGACCGCCGACGGCGTGGCGCCGGCGTTCCAGAGCGAGGGGTTCGCGCGGCCGAAACGCGTGCCGCTGATCGCCGCGGGCCGCCTCGCGGGTTCGCTCGTGTCGCCACGGACCGCGCGCGAGTTCTCGCTCACCGCGAACGGCGCCAACGCTTACGAAACGCCGGAAGCGCTGGCGATGGCGGGCGGGGAGCTCGCCGCCGGCGACGCGCTGCGCGCGCTCGACACCGGCCTGTACGTCGGCAATCTGCACTACCTCAACTATTCGGATCGCCCGGCCTGCCGGATGACCGGCATGACGCGCTTCGCGACGTTCTGGGTCGAGAACGGGGAGATCGTCGCGCCGGTGAACGTGCTGCGTTTCGACGACACCATCTACCGGATGCTCGGGACGAGCCTCGAGGCGCTGACCGCGGAGACCGAGCTGATCCTCGATTCGAGCACCTACGGCGAGCGCTCGCTCGCCAGCATGCGGCTTCCCGGCGTGCTGCTGTCCGAACTCGCGTTCACGCTTTAGGCCGAAGCGGGGTCAGAGACGCAATCAGCAAAATGCCTGGCGCGTCTACGGCGCCTTCAGTGGCCTATTGCGTCTCTGACCCCCCAGCCCTTCGGGATCGACGCCAGCAGACGCTGCGTGTACGCCTCGCGCGGGTGGCGGTAGATCTCGTCCGAGTCGGCGATCTCGACGATCCTCCCCTCGCTCATCACCATGATCTCGTCGGCGATGTATTTGACGACGGCGAGGTCGTGCGAGATGAAGATGTACGACAGATGGAACTCGTCCTGCAGGTCCTGCAGCAGATTGAGCACCTGCGCCTGGACCGACACGTCGAGCGCCGACACCGACTCGTCGCAGATCAGGATGTCGGGCTTCATCGTGAGGCAGCGCGCGATCGCGATCCGCTGCCGCTGGCCGCCCGAGAACTCGTGCGGGTACTTGTAGAACGAGACCTCGGGCAGGTCGACTTTCTGCAGCAGTTCGAACGCGAGCTCGGTGCGCTCCTGCGCGGAATTCCCGATGCCGTGGATGTTCATCGGCTCGGTCAGGATGTGGCCGACGGTGAATCGCGGATTCAGCGACGCGTACGGATTCTGGAAGATGATCTGGATCCGCCGCTTGTACGGCATGAACTCCCTCGGCGACATCGCCAGGATGTCCCGCCCTTCGAAGATGGCTTCGCCCGCCGACGCCTCGTGCAGGCGCATCAACGTGAGCCCGACGGTGGTCTTTCCCGATCCGGACTCGCCGACGAGCCCGAGCGTCTTGCCCTTCGGCAGCCTGAACGAAACGTCCTTCACCGCCTCGAACTTGCGCTGCCCGAACAACCCTTCGCGCGAATAGAAATCCTTGCCGAGGTTCTTCACGTCGAGGATGATCGGGTCGGCGGACGAAATGCCGCGCGGCCGCTCGGTGAGGTTCATCGCGTGCGCGCCGCCATCCATGAAATCCTCGATCACGGGCAGCCGCACCGGGCGCCGGTCGAGCCGCGGCCGGCACTGCAACAGCGCCTTCGTGTAGGGATCCTGCGGATTCTCGAAGATCTGCTTCGCCGCGCCCTGCTCCTTGATCTCGCCGCTGCGCATCACGACGACGTGGTCGGCGATCTCGCCGACGACGGCGAGATCATGGGTGATGAACAGCACCGACATCTGGTGCTTCTTCTGCAGCGCACCGATGAGGTCGAGGATCTGCTTCTGGATCGTGACGTCGAGCGCGGTCGTGGGCTCGTCCGCGATCAGCAGCTTCGGCTCGCACGCGATCGCCATCGCGATCATCACGCGCTGCTGCTGGCCGCCCGACATCTGGAACGGATACTTGTCGATGCTCTTCTCGGGCTCCGGGATGCCGACTTCCTTGAGCAGCGCGAGGCAGCGCGCCCGCGCCTCCCCCGCCGACAAACCCATGTGCAACTGCAGCACCTCGCTCAACTGGAAGCCGACGCTGAACACCGGATTGAGCGAACTCATCGGCTCCTGGAAAATCATCGAGATTTCCTTGC
>JANMBN010000543.1:0-2256 GCA_031360485.1 Betaproteobacteria bacterium
GCGCGCGCCCGCGGCGTTCCGGCCGAAGGGCCGTTCCCGGCGGACACGGTATTTGTCCGCGCCCGGTCGGGCGCGTTCGACGCCGTGCTGACGATGTATCACGACCAGGGGCAGATCGCGATGAAGCTGATGGGCTTCGACCGCGGCGTCACGCTCCTCGGCGGCTTCCCGTTTCCGATCTGCACGCCGGCGCACGGCACGGCCTACGAAATCGCAGGACACGGCGTGGCCAATCTCGGGGCAACCCGTGCCGCGCTGCTGCTGGCGGCGGAGATGGCGATGCGTGTGACGCGCTGAGCGGCTGACGGCACTTGCGGCGGCCGAAGCCGAGGCCCGCCAGGCCGGGACCGAGCGGGCCGATCCTGCCTTGACCGCTATCGCCTGCCGTCAGTTACCAGGCGGCTGATCGGACCCGCGTATTCCGCGAGCTCAAATCGCCGGCGCGAGCATCCACGCGTGCGCGGGATCGTTGTGGAAATGCCAGACGCGTTGCGGACCGGCCATCACGTTGAGGTAATACGACGTGTAGCCGTGGGGAACGATGACCGGGTGGTATCCGCGGGGCACCATGACGACGTCGCGGTCCTCGACGGTCATCGCCTCGTCGAGCGAGCGATCGTCGGTGTAGACACGCTGGAAGGCGAAGCCCTGCGGCGGGTCGAGGCGGTGGTAGTACGTTTCCTCGAGCGAGCTTTCCGCGGGCGGCGCATCCGTGTCGTGCTTGTGCGGGGGATAGCTCGACGAGTGGCCCGGCGGCGTGATCACTTCGACGACCAGCAGCGCCTCGGCGGGCTCGTCCTGCGGGAGGATGTCGCGGACGTAGCGCGTGTTCGAGCCCAGACCGCGCACCGTGCGGCGCATCGAGGCGGGCTCGATCAACCGCGGCGCGGCGCCGTTCGTTGCCGGAGCGGAGCACAACGCTATCTCGGCGTCGGTGTGCGCGGCGATGCGGACGCCGCTTCCGGGCGGCAGATACACGGCGAACGGCGCGACGTCCTCGAACGGACTGACGCGATGGCCGATGTCGGCCCACGCGAGATCGCCGCTCCGCACGCCCACCCGGCCGGCAATGACGACGATGCAAACCTCGCGTGTTCCCGTTTCGCCGGAATATGTTTCGCCGGGTGCGAGCCACAACGCTTCGAAGCCGACGTAACGCCAGCCAGCGGATTCCGGCGTGACGCGCGCGATCGTGCGCCCGGTCCGCGCGGCCTTGACGAGAAGCGGGGAGCTCACGCCGCGGCCCCTGCTCGACCGGCTGCGGCGGCAGCGCGCGCGTCGGCGTCCGGCTTCCCCGCGACGAGCGCCTAGAGCAGCCGATACGCCATGTCCGCATAGCGGTACGCGGGCGCGACGGCCGGATCCTGCTCGCCCTCGACGACCAGCCATCCGCGGTATCCCGCGTCGCGGAGAATCCTGATCACTGCCGCAAAATCGACGCAGCCCTCCCCGGGTGTGCTGAACGCGCCGTTCAACACGGACTGCAGGAAGCTCCATCCGCGGTTGCGCGCCATCCGGGCGACGCCCGGGCGCACATCCTTGCAATGCACGTGGCAGACGCGCGCGACGTGCTTTTTCAACTCGGCCGGCGAATCGCCGCCGGCGAACGTCACGTGACCGGTGTCGTGCAGCAGCCCGACCTCGGGACCGGTCAGGCTCATCAAGCGGTCGACGTCTTCCGCGGTTTCGACATACGCGCCCATGTGGTGATGGTACGCGAGGCGCACCCTGCGCGCGAGCAGGTGCGTCGCGAAGGCCGTCACCCGCTCGGCATAGGCCGTCCACTCGGCGTCCGTCCCGAATCGCGGTCGCCGCGACAACGCCTCCGGACGGCCCTGAATCGAATCGGCGACCTCGCCATAGACCATGACTTTCGCGCCGTTCTGCGCGAGAAGTGCAAGGTGCTTCTCGACGGAGGCGATTTCGTCGGTCACGTTCCCGCGGGCGAGCCGCCCCGAATACCAGCCGGACACGCAAGCGAGATCGTGCCGCGCGAGCACCGAACGCAGCGCGGCCGGTTCGCGCGGAAACTTGTTGCCGAGTTCGAACCCCTCGTAACCGATGGCCTTGCCTTCGGCGAGCGCGGTCTCCAGCGGCGTGTCGCCTCCCAATGCCGGCAGATCGTCGTTGGTCCACGAGATGGGGTTGATGCCGATTCGGACGTCGAAGCTCATCTCACGGCCTTTGCAAGCGCTTTCCGTGCTCGTATTCCTTTCGAGCGTCGCGCACCTTTTCCGATTCGGAGACCTCCGGAAC
>JANMBN010000546.1:0-8953 GCA_031360485.1 Betaproteobacteria bacterium
CTTAGTCGGGCGCGGATCGCCGCCAAGAGCCGGATTGCGTCCGGGCCCGCCGTTGCGGGCTTTGCGCCGGCGTCATTTCATCGCGAAGATCTTGATGAGATCGGCTCGGGAAACCAGGCCGTGGATCTTCCCATCATCACCGGTGACCACCAGCCGCTTGACCTTGTTCCGGTCCATTCGCCGGACCGCGGCTTCCAGCGTGTCGTTCGCCCGGATCGCGATCGGCGAGCGCGTCATGATGTCGTCGACGATCGTGCCCATGCCCTTTCTCGCCCGCCGCTTGCGCACCATGGTTTCCAGCGCGTTGGCAATGATGCCGCCGTTTAGATTCATCGCCGACAGGAAGTCCGCCTCGGTCAGGATGCCGATCAGCCGGTCCTCTGCATCGAGCACCGGCAGGCCGCTCACCTTCTTCGCGACCATCAGGTCCGCGGCGGCCGACAGCGACGTTCCCTGCCTGACGGCGATGACGTCCTTCGTCATCGCGTCCCGGACGTGCATGGCTCGTGCGACGCGAATCTGCGGCGCCGTGTTGAGGTCCTTGCCGATGAAGCTCATATGCGCCGGCAGCAGCGGCACGTTGGGCAAATGGCCCGGCAGCAGCATGTTCCAGTACACCCACTTGAACGCGAGCTTGCCCATGTGGTTCATGTGACTTTCTTCCAGCAGCGAGAACGGGCCGGCATAAGGAAGCGGGAACGAGCCTTCGAGCGGCTCGACGTCGTAATTGAAGTCGAGCAGCATCGCCTGGTGGTGGCCGGTCTCGACGAAGCAGTTGGCATGGCCGTCGAACGTCGAAAGCGGCGGCTTGCCGTCGATCTCGCGCAGCAGGTTCTCGATCACGGTCTCCGCCTCGAAATGCGCGACCGATCCCGCCTTCGACGTCGCGACATTGGTGTTGTCGCCCAGCAGATAGATCCGCTCGGCCTTGCGGCTCTTGAGCGTGCGCGGATCGGTGATCGCGTACCCGGCGCCGTCACCCAGGCCCGAATCGTCGATGACGGCCGGCCCGAGATTCGGCGGAATCGCGCACAGGAGATCATAGTCGACGGCCCTGCCGTCGAACGCGCGGATCACTTTCCTGCGCGCGTCGACCGCCGAGATCGCGAAATTGGGCACGACCTTGATCCCCTTTTCGTCGGCGACCCTGGACAGGATGCGGTTCGCGTTGGGCTTCGTGAACGCGCCGGTGTACGGCGTGACGAGCGAGATCTCGATGCGGTCGCGGATCCCTTTCCGCCTGAAGAAGTAGTCCGCGAGGAAGGCGAACTCGAGTGGCGCCACGGGGCACTTGATCGGCATTTCGCAGATGTCGATGACGAGCCGACCCTCGCGCATTTCGTCGAGCGGCCGGCGCATGGCGAACGCGCCGTCGAGCGTGTAGAACGTGTGCACGCCCGTGCCCATCTCCTCCGCCATACCCTCGACCTCCTCCGGCGCCGTGCGGCAGCCGAGCGCCGAGACCAGGAAATCGTAGGGGTAGGCACCCTGGTCCGTCGCGACCTCGCGCTTGGCGTGGTCGATGAGCCGGATATCGGCGCGGACTAGGTTCACGTTGGGCGGTAGCGGCGCGGCGATCGGCCGCACCACATCGTCCTGCGCCTCGTAACCGTACATTCCGAACGGCACAAACAGGAGCCCGGGCTGGTAGACGTGCAGATCGGCGCGGTCGATCACGGTGATCGACCAGGTCCGGAGATCGAGCCGGTGGCTCAGCAGGTTCGCCGTCAGCACGCCTCCGGTGCCGGCGCCGAGAATCACGATGTTCTTCATGGCGAGCCTCTGCAAGCAGTCGTAGCAGCGGCGCTCCGCACGCGCGCACACGATCCGCGATGCCGCGGACGGAAACCGCATCCGGCAGCACGCGACTGTTGCAGTTGCGATGTCGCCGCGTCGACGCCAGTTTGCGGCTGGCGGGGACCGGCCGCATTGCGGCGAATCAACAAACGGTCGATTCGACGCCCCAGACGCTGCTGCCGCGCCTGCTGCATTTGCATGCCGCCGCCGATGACGCGTGGATCGCGAGCGTCACGCAACAGGCGGTGCCCGAGTCGCACGTCGGGCGTCCAGGTGGCGAGGCGATGCTGGCGCGCATGAGCGAGATGATGTTTGTCGACGCCGTGCAGCGGTACGCGGATCACCTGCCGCCGAAAAGCGCAGGCGGGCTTGCGGGCCCGCGCGATCGCGTCGTCGGTCGCGCGCTGGCTTTGATGCACGAACATCCGGCGCGAGACTGGATCCTCGATGAGCTAGGGCGCCGGGTCGGCAAGCCTCCGGCCGCATGGCGTCGCGAGCGCGACGCGCGGGTGGCGTGACATGCGCGCGGTCGCGGGTCATCGCATGGCTTACGCGTCTCATTCCTCTGTCAATATCAGCGGATTGGGCTTGCGTTTCTCGATTGCCCACTTGAGCAGCGCCGCGCCGCGGTAGATGCCGTGTGCGAACTTGCCATAGGGGAGCGTCACGAAAAGCGCCATGACTGCGCCCAGGTGGACGGCAAGGAGCGTCGCCATGGCGCCGCTGTCGCGCCATGCGAGCAGCGCGAGTCCGGTCAGGCTGACCAGGAACAGCAGCACGATGAAGCCGCGGTCCATCGGCTTCTGGGCTGCATCGCCATGCGCCGGAGCGCGATGCAGGTTGAGCCACAGCAACACCGCCGGACCGATCAGAAGCCCAATCCCGCCCGCGGTTCCGAGCAGCACGGGAAGGCTCGTCACCGCGTAGGGCGCCGGTTGCCCCAGCACGTAGTGGTAGACCGTGGCGAGGACGGTGGCCGCGAAGCAAAGCAGGAAGCCGTAGAAGGTCAAGTGATGAAAGCGCCGCCGCGACAGCGTGAACGCATCGTCGGCCTCGTTGCATCCCTGACCATGGCCTCCGTCCAGGTACCGGAGACTCAGCGCGTTGCCCGCCGCTTCTGCAACTGCCGGTCCCCGGGCCTGTCCGGGCGACACGCTTCGCCAGAATTTGCGCACGCCGATCGCCAGCGCCAGCACCGAGAACCCGAACGTCGCGCCGAACATGAGCACCAACAGGTTATGCGGGAAGATTGCGTAGAAGTTGCCGGCGAGCGGCGGATGGACGAGCGAACCCTTATTCGCGATCGCGAGCACCAGAAAGAGCGCGAGGCCCGCTGCCAGCGTCGTCGCCGTGGTCAGGCCGGCATGCCGGTAGAGCTTTCCGAGCACGTGGGGCCATGCGAAGTCCGCATAGGTCTGACCGCGAACGATGGCCATGGCCTCCGGCACGTTGACGCGGAATTCGTGCGGCGCCGCGTATTGGCACGCATGCAGGCACGCGCCGCAGTCGTGGCACAGGTTCGCGAGGTAGTGGATGTCGGCCTTGTCGAATGCCAGCCGCCTCGTCATCGCCGGGAACACCGCACAGAAGCCCTCGCAGTAGCGACAGGCGTTGCAGATCTGCATTTCGCGTCCGACCTCGGCCTCGCCGGACGTCAGCGCGGGGGCCGGCGAGGGCATGCGCGACGCGAACGCGCCCGCCTCGGCGACAAGGGTTTCAAGCGGCTGCATGCTGGTCCCCGGTCGCCGCGGCGGCATGCGCGGCCTGCGTCCCCGCGATGCGGCCGAACGCCGTTCCGATCGTCATGCCGACGCCTGCCGTGTAGCCTTTGCCGAGCACATTGCCCGCCATCACCTCTCCCGCGGCGAACAGGTTGGGACTGGGCACGCCGCCGAAGTGCACCGCGGCCTGCTCGTCGACCTTGAGGCCCAGGTAGGTGAACGTGATGCCCGGCCGCAGCGCGTAACCCTGGAACGGCGGAATGTCGATCCGCCGCGCCCAGTGCGTCTTCGGGGGAACCAGCGCTTCGGTACGGCAGTCGTCGAGCACCGCGTGGTCGAACATGCCCGCACGGCACGCCGCGTTGTAGCCTTCGACGGTGCGCACGAACGCCGTCGCGTCGAGCCCGAGTGCGCGCGCCAGCCCGGGCAGCGTAGCGGCCGTTGCGCCCGGGAATACCGGCGGCATGAACCGACCGATGGCCTTCGCGTCGATCACCGAATAGCCGATCTGGCCTGGTTGCTGTGCCACGAGGCGGCCCCAGATTGCGTAACGCTTCGGCCAGAAGTCCTCACCCTCGTCGTAGAAGCGCAGGGCGTCGCGATTGACGACGATGCCGAGCGAAACGCAGTCCACCCGGGTGCAGATTCCGCCGTCGTAGCGCGGCGCCCGCGCATCGATCGCGACCGAATGGCATTGCGTCGGATCGCCGATGGTGTCCGCGCCGGCATCGATCAGGAACTGGAGCGGCACGCCCTGATTGAAGCGCGTGCCACGAATGAGGAAGTTGTCGGCGACCCATTCCCCATCCACCTGTCCCCAGGCCTTGCGCAGCCAATCGCGGTTGGACTCGAAGCCGCCGGAGGCGATGACGCAGGCGCGCGATTCGATGCGCTCGGCGCCGATGCGGACGGCGACGAAGCGGCCGTCACGAAGTTCGAGCGCGTCGACAGGCGCGTCGTAGCGGACCTGAACGCCAAGCGACTGCGCGCTGCGGTAGTAGGCATTCACCAGGGCCTTGCCGCCGCCCATGAAGAACGCGTTGGTGCGTGCAACGTGAAGCGCGCCCGAGATAGGCGGCTGGAAATGCACGCCGTGCCGGCGCATCCAGCCGCGGCATGTCCCCGAGTCGCGGATGGCGAGTCGGGCGAGCTTCTCGTTGGTGATGCCGCCGGTCACGGTGAAGAGGTCCTGCCAGAACTCCTCCTCGGGATAGGCGTCGGCCAGCACGTCCTGCGGCCCGTCGTGCATGCAACGCAGGTTTCGCGTGTGCTGCGAGTTGCCGCCCCGCCATTCCCGCGGCGACGCCTCCAGCATGAGCACCGAAGCGCCGGCCTCGCGCGCCGTCAGCGCCGCGCACAGGGCCGCATTGCCCCCGCCGATCACCAGCACATCGATCATCCGGCCCGCCCTTTCTCGCGAAGATTCACTCTACCCGACACCGTGGATGGAGGCGAGCGTCGGTGCGAGAGGAGCGGGGCACAGGGCACGCCGTCCGAACGCGACGGTGGATCGCCGCTTGTCGACTCCGCATCCCGGCGAGAGGCCGCAGCCGCGACGAGAAATCAGGGGGTACCCGCGGCGTCTCGGATGCGGGCAGCGCGCGGGTGACACTGACGTCCGGCACCAAGGCGCGTCGTGTCGGCACAAGCCTTATCATGTCGTGTATCAACGAGAGGAGTGTCGCCCATGGCGGCCGAATGCCCGCCGCGTTCATTCGGCTATGTCGCTGAACTCGCGCTGCTGTTGCTGCTCGCCACACTCTGGGGCGCGTCGTATGCGTTTATCAAACTGGGCGTTGAATCCATTCCCCCCGTGACTTTCATCGCGGCACGCACCGCGATCGCCGCCGTCGTGCTGCTGGGCGTCCTGCATTGGCGCGGCCTGGCGATGCCGACCGACGTCGGCCTATGGCGCCGCTTCGTGTTTCAGGCCTGCCTCAACAGCGTGATTCCGTTCACGTTGATTGCCTGGGCCGAGCAGTCCGTTGACGCCGGCCTCGCAACGATACTGAATTCGTCGGCGCCGATTTTCACATTCGTCCTGACCTGGTGTCTGGCGCAGCGGCAACCAGCAACCGGCCGCCAATTGTTTGGCGTCGTTTCCGGAATGATCGGCATATGCCTGATCGTAGGCGTACAAGCCGTCGCTGGAATCGGACAGCAACTCGTCGCCCAGTTGGCCATCGTCGCGGCCACCGTCTGCTATGCGGGCGCGGCGATCTTCGGGCGATCCTTCAGAGGGCTCGATCCGATGGTGCCCGCCACGGGTTCGATGCTCTGTGGCACGATCATCCTCACTCCCATTAGCCTGGTTCTGGATCACCCATGGACCCTCGCGCCGTCCGGTCGCTCGCTGCTGGCGTTGATCTGCCTGTCGGTCTTTTCGACGGCGCTCGCCTTCACCATCTACTTTCGTCTGATCCAGACACTGGGGTCGGTCGGCACCACCGCGCAGGCCTACATTCGGGTTCCCATCGGCGTGGCCATTGGCGTCGCGTTTCTGGGCGAGGTCGTCGCTCCAACCACCGCGATGGGACTCGTCTGCGTAATCGCGGGCGTCGCCGCGATGACCATTCCGGCGCGAATACGATAGCGTATTTCACCTGCGGCTCCAGCAGGGCTCGATGCCGCACGAGGTCCGTCGCAGCCTGCGAATCGGTAACATGCGCGACATGGCTTGCCGGAAATACGGTATGCGCGTAGCATATGCGCATACCGGACCCACGGCAGACGGCGCAGGAGACAATCATGGGTGGACGCGACTCGCTCGCCGGCAAGCGCTCGGCAAATCTCACGATCAGCGCGAAGCTGCTCGACAAAGCCAAGAACCTGAAGATCAACCTCTCGCAGACTCTGGAAGAGCGCTTGGTGCAGGTTGTCCGCGAGGCGGAGGCCGAGGAATGGCTCGCCGCGAACCGCAAGGCCATTGCCGCCTACAACGCGCGCGTGGAGCGCGATGGCGTCTGGAGCGACACAGTCAGGGGCTTCTGATGGCGCGCTTCGAGGTGCGCGCAAACCTCAATCGGGCGACCCGAACCCGGGTTCCCTATCTCCTGGAACTCCAGGCGGACATGCTGGCGGCGCTCGATACCTGCCTGGTCGCTCCGCTTGTTGCGGCCGCCGAATTCGGTCCCGCAGCAACATGCCTGAACCCGGTTTTCCGCATCGGCAATCGCAATTTCGTAATGGATACCGCGCTCGTCGCCGGGGTGCCGCGCAAGCTGCTCGGGGAGCGGGTCGTTTCGCTTGCCGATCGTTCGGCTGACATCGTTGGCGCGGTCGATTTTCTGGTCTCGGGAATCTGACGCCCCGAGTCGTGCCTATTCGCCCGTGCGCCCGTGCCGTCGAGTCTCCATGCCCGCGGCGTCGCCAACGCGCGCGGCGATCCACTTGGCTGCGCGGAGCAGGCGGGCGTCGTCGTCGATGGCGCCGATCAGCTGGATGCCGACGGGCAGTCCCTTCGGTCCCGTGAAAGCGGGCAGACTGATGCACGGAACAAGCAA
This sequence comes from Betaproteobacteria bacterium, assembly GCA_031360485.1. Taxonomy (GTDB): domain Bacteria; phylum Pseudomonadota; class Gammaproteobacteria; order Burkholderiales; family Casimicrobiaceae; genus CAIWHR01. The sequence continues at coordinate 7,022 of JANMBN010000546.1, forward strand.
GCCCGAACCCCACCGGTTGAACATCGCCTCGCCGGTGTTGCCGAGGCCGGCGGGCGCTTCGCCTTGCGCGCTCGCCGAAAGCAGCAGGTCGAACGGTGCGATCGCCGCCGCGAACAGCGTGCGGCAGCGGGCAAGCAACGCCTGAGCTTCCAGATAACGGGGCCGCGGAATCGCCGCGCCCGCCGCCAGCTCCTCGCGGCTCGACGGCGAAAGCAAGTCGGCGCGCCGGGTCCGTTCGAACGCGAACACGCGCGCCGCCTCGAAACGCAGCACGTCGCCTTGCGCGTCGAGGAACCGTTCGAACTCCGCCGGCAGTTCGATCTCGTCCACGACCACGCCATGGCGAGCGAGCTGCTCCGCGGCAGTCTCGACCGCCCGGACCGTCGCGGCGTCCGCGTGCCGCCAGGCGGGCGTCCGCCAAAGTCCCACGCGCGAAGGCCGGACGGCCACGAGTCGACTTGCGCTGCGATCGTCACCGCTGATCACGCCGACGACCACCGCGCAGTCGTCGACGCAACGCGCAAAAAGACCGATGGTGTCGAAGCTCGCGGCGAGTGGCTTCACCCCGGTCGGATTGATGGTGTTGAATGAAGGCTTGTAGCCGACGACACCGCAATAGGATGCGGGACGGATGATCGAGCCGCCGGTCTGTGTGCCGAAAGCGACCGGGACCATGAAGTCGGCGACGGCGGCAGCCGATCCGCTCGACGATCCCCCGGGTGTGTGCGCAGGATCGTGCGGGTTCGCCGTCGGTCCCGGATGGCGCAGCGCGAATTCCGTGGTGACCGTCTTGCCCAGCATGATGGCGCCGGCTTCGCGCGCCAACGCTACGCATGCCGCATCCGCGGATGGCCGGTGACCGGCGTGAATCGGCGAGCCGAACTGAGTCGGCATGTCGTGGGTGTCGATGATGTCCTTCACGCCGAAGGGAAGGCCGTGGAGCGGCCCTGATGGCCCCGCCTGACCCGTGCGGTCGCGCGAGCGCGCCTCGGCGAGCGCGCTTTGCGGATCGAGATAGGCAAACGCGCGCACCACGGAATCGCGCGCGCCGATGCGGTCGAGGCAGGCGCGGGCCAGCGCCTCGGCGGTGAGCCGCCCGGCCGCCATATTCGCCAGAGCTTCGATTGCATCCAATTCGTTCGGCGCCTGCGCCATCGGGAATCCTTGCGATTGGGCGTACCCTGTGCGGATAATAGCGGACAAGCTAGGCCGTGGCCGCGGTGGCGACGGCAACACTGGGGGAGTGCCGGATCATGGGTCTCAATCGACGTGGCTTCAAGGGAGCGCTGGCGGCAGGCTCGCTGGCGGTCGTTCTCGCCGGTCCGTGGACCGCGCACGCGCAATCGGTGCTGCGCGTCGTGCCGCAGGCCGATCTCAAGATCCTCGACACCGTCCAGACGACGAACAACATCACCAGCAATCACGGCTACATGATCTACGACACGCTGTTCTCGCTGGACAGCAAGCTCATGCCGAAGCCGCAGATGGTCGAGAGTTACACGAGGAGCGCCGACGGCCTCAACTGGACGTTCAAGCTGCGCCCGGGACTCAAATTCCACGACGGCCCGCCGGTGACGGCCAAGGACGTGGTCGCGTCGATCCTGCGCTTTTCGAAGCGCATCCCGGCCGGCGTGACGATGATGCAGTTCGCGAAGGAAATCGTGGCCACGGGCCCCGACACTTTCGAGATCCGCCTCAACAAGCCGTTCGGGCTGGTGCTGGAGACGCTGGCCGGGCCGGAGAACCCGCTGGTCATCACGCGCGAAGTTGATGCCCTGCTCGATCCGAACACCGCGATGACGACCGCGATCGGCTCCGGCCCGTTCATCTTCGTCCGCGAGGAATGGGTTCCCGGCAGCAAGGTCGTCTACAGGAAGAACCCCGACTACAAGGCAAGATCCGACCCGCCCGATGGTTTCGCCGGTGCGAAGC
>JANMBN010000560.1:0-8446 GCA_031360485.1 Betaproteobacteria bacterium
GAAGCCTTCGGGGACGCGGACCGGGCCGGCGCGGCGGCGTCGGCGTCGGCGGGCTCGGAATGCGGTCGTTCCGCGCCGGCGCCGGCTTTCGTCCGGCCCACCGGCGAGCCGGCGAGCGTCCGGTCGTAGGCCGCCCGCTTCGCAGGATCCTGCAGTGTGGCGAACGCCTCGTTGATGAGTGCGGCCGACCCATGGTCGCCGCCGAGGTCCGGGTGCATCTTCAGGTGCTGCATCAGCGTCCGGTAGCTCGTCCGGATGATCTCCGCCGGAGCGTCGGGCTGCACGTGCAGAATGCGGTAGTAATTGCGCCGGTTCTGCATAACCTGCTTATCGGCGGGTTTCGCCGTTTCTTAAGTCCTTCTTCACGATCTAAGGCGGCGACTAACGGTCGCCGGCTATTTGGACTGGACGTAGGCCGCCACGGCCTGCATTTCGGCCGGTGTCATGTCCTTGACGATGCCGTGCATGACCGGCGCCTTGCGCACGAGCGACTGGATGTACTCGATCTGCTTCGCAACGTACTTGGCATGCTGTCCCGCGAGGCGCGGGAAGTCGGAAACACCCGCGGCATCCGCACCGTGGCAGGACGCGCAGGCGGGGATGGAGCGATCGGGCACGCCTTGCTCGAAAAGCTGCTTGCCCTTCGCGATCAGCGCCGGGTCGCCGGGTCTCCCCGGGGCGGGTGGCTGGGCGGCGTAGTAGCGGGCGATACTGTCAATCATATGGTCGTCGAGATCGCCGGCGATTCCCCACATGAAATCGTGGGCGATCTTCTCCTCCCGGGTCTTGGCCCGGAACGCCTCGAGCTGCGACTCGAGATAGCCGCGGCGCTGAGCGGCGAGAATGGGAAACTCCGGCGAGGTGCTGATTCCGCGCGGACCATGGCAGGTCGAACACAGATTGACGGCTTTTTCCTCGCCGGCTTTCTGATGCTCGATGTCCGCTGCCGTCGTCCCCACCTGGGCGCCCGCGGCGGTGATTGCACCTGCCAGTACCGCGCCGATCATTGCCAACCCGATATGCTTCATCGCCAAGCCTCTTTGTCGGAGAACAACGCGTCCTTCGGCCGATCACGCACCGCCGTTTCGAAGTTGCCATTGGCAGGAACGCTCAAAACGCCACCCAAACGTTGAAGAACGCGGTGTTGTTGTCGCCGGCGTTGCGGCCGTTGCCGTCATAGTTGTTCTTGGCGCCATCGAACTTGGTGTAGCCCGTGTATTGCAACATCAATCGGACGTTCTGGACCGGCAGGTAGTCGAGTTCGATGATGTAGCCCGTGCTGTTGGGCGCCCGGGCATTGCCGTCGGCATCGGTGCCGTAAAGCCCTGCGTCGGCGCTGCCCGTGGTCGCGAAGTACGCCAGCGTCCCGCCATATTTCCGATCGTGGTAATACGTGCCCTTGAGCTTGAACGACTTGAGCGTGTCGGTCGGATTCTCCGGCGTCGGACCGGCGCCGATGCCGCCGCCGGACTGTTGCACGGCAGCATAACTCGCGTTGTATGACTGCCGCTCGTTGATGTAGGTCGCCTGCGCCGTGAACGTATGCGGATCGGTGATGTACTGGTACTGCGCGTCGATGGCGATATCCCGGTAGCGGTCGGTCGCCGTCGACGTGTCGAGGTTGCTGGGATATCGGTTCACGATCATTCCATAGGTGCCGATCATCATCGAATTCGCACCCCAATCGCGGCTCACGGCAAAACGCCAATACGGATTGTTCCAGTTCTGGACCGCGGCAACGCCACCGTCACTGTGGGTGTCCTGTCCAGCGCGCAGCGGGGAGAACGCACCGCTGGCCGTGTGATAAAAAGATAGCTCGCCATAAACCATCTTCTTCCACCAAAGGTATCCACCCACCCCCGCCACCTGTTGTCCGAGACTCCCGTCGATTTGGGTCGTGGCGCCCGGTGTCTGCGCCAACGGCGACGAAGTGTAGGGAAAACCGAACGCGGGCGTGCTGTTCCACGGGTCCTGGATCGTCGGGTTGTTGTTGAGGGTGAGCCCGTAGATCAGGTCGGGTTCCGCTGCACCCGGGCCACTGTACTTTCCAACGGCTCGAAGGTCGGTGTTGTCGATCCCGCTATGGCCTCCCAGCGTGCCATCCGCCGTGGTGGCCAGATTGTCATATGACCACTGGATGAAGCCCCCAACGTAATCGTTGACCTTGGTCGCCAGAAACAAGCTGCCACCGGAGAACACGACGCTCCTGTTGCGCGGGTTCACCGCGACGGTATCGCCGGTATCCGGGTCGGTGGCGTTGTTGTTTCTGGTGCTCGTGACCGAGGCCTGCGCCATCACCGCCAGCGGGACGTAGTTGAAGCCGTCCGAGGAAACAAACGTCTTGCCGATCGTGTAGCCGGTCAGCTTGAAGTACCGGCCGTAAGGTGTCAGTTCGGGAAAGCTGACGTGGCACGCAATGCACTCCTGCCCGGTTTGTCGCGCGAAGGACGGAACCGCGAGGGCCGGGTCGCTCACCGCGACGGCGAATGCCGCCAATCCGACCGTGACTGCGAACCTGGCTGCGATTGCCTTCCGCATCATGACGCTTCTCCGGGAGATGGAGCGAAACGCCGGCATTTTTGGCAAATGCGGCGACCGCGGAGTCGTCAATGATCTGGAGCAGCGAGTCCGTCAGCGAACAGTACTCGCGCGCGGGGGCATCTCCTTGACTTGGATCAAGTCGGACTCCGGATTGCGGGAAGCGCGGGATAGCTTCGGGTTTCCGAACCGAAAACTTGTCGCCGCCGTTTATGGCCCAATCCCCGGCCAGGCAATGCGTGCACCGGGCCGCGTTACGACGCTCGCGACCGAATTGCCGTTTTGCGGGCCGGATCGTGCAGTAGAATTTGCGTCGACCCCGGAAACGGATTCTGCGAGAGGCTCGGTCGCCATGCGGCCCGATCTATCGTGGACGTCCCGATGGGGGCTGAATCATCGCCGCGAAGGAGATCAATTGAAGCGAATTCTTCAGGTTTGCGGCGTCACCTCGATGGCCGTCGTTTCGCTATGCGCGGCTGGCGCGGCGCAGGCGCAACAGAACAGCATGAGTTTCTTCGTCACCAGCGCGGGCTCCGGCAAGGGCGCCGATCTCGGCGGGCTCGAAGGCGCCGACCGGATATGTCAGACGCTGGCGCAGTCTGCCGGCGCCGGGGGCAAGACCTGGCGTGCCTATCTCAGCACGCAAGGCGCGGGCGCGGTCAATGCTCGCGACCGCATCGGACGCGGGCCGTGGGCCAACGCAAAAGGGGTCGTCATTGCGAAGGATGTCGCCGAGCTGCACGGGGCGAACAACCTGACCAAAGAGACGGCCCTCACCGAGAAGGGGGGCGTCGTCAACGGCCGCGGCGACACGCCGAACATGCACGACGTACTCACCGGCTCGCAGCCCGACGGCGCGAGGTTTCCCGACACGCCCGACATGACTTGCGGCAACTGGACCAGGAGCGGAGCGGGTAGCGCGATGGTGGGGCACTCCGACCGCACCGGGCTCGACGACAGCGCGCCGGCGACGTCCTGGAATTCATCGCACAAGTCATAAGGCCCTGGGGGCGGGTGGAGCCAGGACGATCTGAAGAGCATCGGCGGCAACGGTCTCCTCTACTGCTTCGCTGCGAACTAGCGCGGGTACGCTCTTCACCGCGGCAGGCGGCCACTGGCCGCCGGAGCCGTGCAGCGCGCCACCCGGCGGAACCGATGCGGCGGAATTTCAGCTAGCGGAATCGCCTCTCGACACTTCACACGGCCGTGCCGCGTGCCGATGAAGCCATTTGAACAGCTCGGGACACGCGACACGTGGGCGGCAACGGCCACGCTGACCGGGCACCCATGTACACGGAACCTGAGGATGGGTCGTGGCAGCGGGTTTGACGCCGGTCAACCAACGCACCGCGCCGCATCGCTATCATGAGCCATGGGCCGGGGAAGCTTGGGCCGGCACGGAAAGGTGGACACCATGACGCGACGAGGTCCGACACCCACCCCCGATACGCCGCCCGGAAGCATCGCGCGGTATCGCGATCGGATCTTCGACGACAAGCGCATCGATCCTTACGAGGCGAAGGGAAAATTCAGTGCGCCAACCGTTTGCGGTGACTGTCGCGCCGTATTCGAGGGAGGCCGCTGGCAGTGGGCGAGCGCGCCCGAAAACGCCCACGTGGCGCGATGCCCGGCCTGCCAGCGAATCCAGGACAAGTTGCCGGCGGGCGAGATAACCCTCGACGGGCCATTTTTCGATGCGCACCGCGAGGAATTGCTGCAACTCGTCCAGAACGAAGGCGCACACGAGCGCGGCGAGCACCCATTGCACCGGATCATGCGCATCGACGAGAGCGGCGGGAAGGCCGTCGTGCTGACGACCGATATCCATACGCCGCGGCGCCTCGGCCGCGCGCTCGAGAGCGCCTATCGCGGCGACCTCGAGTTGCGCTATGGCGCCGACGAATACTCGGTGCGCGCGCATTGGCGGCGTTGACCCGTCATCGACAAATTGTGCAAGGCGAGTCGCGCGAAACGCGAAACCACCGCAACCGGACCAGGATAAGCCGTGCAAGTACCGCTCCGGATCACCCTTCGCCGCATTCCGCCTTCGACGATGCTCGATGCGCGCATCCGCGAACAGGTGTCGAAGCTTGGCCGTTTCAATTCGCGCATCATCGGCTATCATGTGGTCGTCGAGGAACAAGCGCGGCACAAGCAGCAGGGGCGCCTCTTCAACGTTCGCATCGCGCTGCAGGTGCCATGGCACGACATCATCATCAATCGGGATCACGACGAGGACGTCTATGTGGCCCTGTACGCCGCGTTTGCAAACCTGACGTCGTGCCTTGAAGACGCGTCGCGGCGCGTTCGCCGCAGGGTCAAGAAGCACAGGACGCCGCGGGTCGGCGACGCGGCGCCGCCGGTCCCGTGAGCCGGGCCGATCAGGACCGTCTTGTCGCGGCGCTCGCCCATCCAGCGGTGTTCGGCGCGGGGTGTGCCCGGGTTGTCGTCCTCGAAACGCACATCTCCTACGTGCTGTTGACCGGGCAGCACGCGTACAAGATCAAGAAGGCGGTCGACCTCGGGTTTCTCGACTTCACGACACTCGCGGCCCGGCAATTCTTCTGCCGGCAGGAGCTGCGGCTCAATCACCGTCTCGCGCCCTCGCTGTACCTCGAAGTCGTTGCGATCACCGGAAGCGTCGACGCACCCGCGATCGGCGGCGGCGGCCCGGTGCTCGAGTATGCCGTGAAGATGCGCGAGTTTGCGCAGGAGGCGCTCGCAAGCCGCGTCCTCGCGCGTAACGAACTGGGCGCCGGGCACATCGACGAACTGGCGGCCAAGGTAGCCGCCTTCCATGCCGCGAGCGACCGCGCCGCCGCCGAAAGCGCGTTCGGCACGCCGGAGGCAATCCGGCGCGTCGCACAGGCGAATTTCACGCAGATCCGCGCACTGCTGACGGACCCCGCGGAACAACGCGCGTGCGATGTCCTCGCGGCGTGGGCGGAGCGCGAGCACGTTGCCCGTACCGCGGCGTTTCTCGAGCGCCGGCAGCGTGGTTTCGTCCGCGAGTGCCACGGCGACCTGCATCTCGGCAACATCGCCCTGATCGACGGTGCGATCACGATTTTCGACTGCATCGAGTTCAACGACGCGATGCGATGGATCGACGTGATGAGCGAAATCGCGTTCACGGTGATGGACCTGCAGGAGCGCGGCCGCGCCGATCTGGCGCATCGCTTCCTCAATGCCTACCTCGAGGCCACCGGCGACTACGCAGGACTTTCGGTCCTGCGTTTCTACCTCCACTATCGTGCGATGGTGCGGGCCAAGGTCGTGTCGCTGCGCGTGTCTCAAATGGGGTCGGCCGACGAACCGGCCAATCTGATAGCCGAACGCGCCGGCTATCTGCGCCTGGCGCAATCGTATTCGCGGCCGCGGCGGCCGGCCATCGTGATTACGCATGGCATGGCCGGTTGCGGCAAGACGACGCTTTCGCAGGCGCTGCTGGAGCGCGTCGGTGCGGTACGCGTGCGCACCGACATCGAGCGCAAGCGTCTCCACGGCTTCGCCGCGACGGCACACAGCGGCTCGGAGTTGTCGGGCGGGCTCTACACGGCCGACGCCACGCGGCGCACCTACGATCAGGCCGGCGCACTGGCGAGATGCGTGACGGACGCCGGATTCGTCGCGATCGTCGATGGCACCTTTCTGCAGCGGTGGCAGCGCGACCTCCTTCGGGGCCTCGCGGCCGAACTCGGCATCCCTTTCGTCGTGCTCGCATTTTCCGCGGACACGGCGACGCTGCGCGAGCGGATCGTCGAGCGTGAACACCGCGGCAACGACGCCTCCGAAGCGGACCTGGCGGTGCTGGAGTACCAACTGCGGACCCGGCAGGCCCTTGACCCCGACGAATTGGCCGAGACCGTCCATTACGACGCCGAGGCCCCGCTCGACTTTGCTCATACGGCGGATGCTTGGCGCAATGTTCTCGACCGGCTCGGCACCGCCGAAGCAACCATGCACCCGGCGACGGCGGCGGACCGCGGTCTCGGCACCCGTTGACGTACTGAGTCGGCCCGCGGCGCCGCGGGAGGCATGGTGCGGGCTCGCCGGCCGGGGCCGGCGTGCGCGAGCCCCCGTTCGGACAGGGCGTGGGCGCGCGCCCGACACCGTGCCCCGCCGGAATGCCTACAATGCGGAATGGCTGCCGGCATCCTTTGCATGTTCCACATCGGGCGAGCGGGCAGCACCGTGCTGGCCAACATGCTGAACCAGCATCCGTCGATCGGGTGGGACGGCGAGATCTACGCGCCGACCCAGCGGCTGTGGCACGGCCAGGGCGATCCCGTGTTGCTCATGCGGCAGCGGGCCGCGTTGCTCCCGAGACGCTGGTACGGTTTCGAGGTCAAGGCGTTCCACGTCCGCCTCGTCGGCAAGACGCTCGGCGACCTCGTCGTCGCGTACCGGGCGGGCGGATCGGCGCGCTTCATCGTCCTCCGGCGCGAGAACACGCTGCGCAAGATCGTCTCGACCGCCGTCGCGCGTGTCACCGGCCGTTTCCATCTGTTCGGCCAATTCGCTCCGCCGCCGGATCCGGACGCCGTGGTGCGCGTGCGCATCGATCCGCACGCGCACTACATCGACGGCGAAACGCGGCCGCTGGTCGAGTTCCTCGAAGGCTTCGATCGTTTCCACGCGTCGCTCGACGAGATCCTGGCTTCCGACGATCCGCTCCGGCTGAGCTACGAGGCCGACATCCTCGCGGATCCCCAGCGCGCCTACCGCGCGGCGTGCCGATTCCTCGGAGAGGAACCGGTCCCGGTGCTCATGCGTTTCGCGCGGACAACTCCGTTCCCGCTGCGTGAGGTGATCGAGAATTACGACGAGGTTGCGCTTGCCCTCGAGGGCACGCGCTGGGCCTGGATGCTCGCAGGCTAGTGCACTGAGTCGGAATGCCGGTCACGCGGGCCGGAACAGGGGCTCCAGCTTGCCCTGCCGCCACAAGAACCGCGTCTTGGTGCCTCCCTGCGGCAGGAAATAGATCATGCGTCCGCATTCCCTCCAGCCGAGCTGGTAGAGACCCTTGTACGTGTCGGTGCGATCGACCCGGGCCAGCGTATAGGCATGTTGGTACCCGCGCTCGCGCGCAAGTGCGAGCATAGCGCGCAGGACGAACGCATGCAGGCCCTTGCCCCGGAAGGCCGGCGGCGTGAGCGCATCGGTCGTGAAGACCTCGCCGTTCCGGAGGCGGATCGGGTGGTCGGGCAGGATATCTCCCCAGGTGAAGCAGATCCAGTTCATATGCGCGATCGCGTCACCGCTCATCGCCAGAAAGCAGAGTTCCCCGCGCCGCAAGCGATCGAGGTAGAGATCGCGCGCTCTTGCTTGGTTGCTGGCAGTCGGTGGCCATTCGCCGATATAGAGCCACTGGTCCGCGGAATACAGGCGGGTGATCTCGTCGATGTCCGCGGGGAGCGCGAGCCGCAGCGTCACCTCGGCATCCGGTTTCACCACCGGCAGGTCGCCCTGCAGCGACCGCTCCAGGAGAACCTCGCAGCCGAGTTCGCCCCAGGGAGCGAGTGCTCGACCTAGACGTCGCACAAGCCAAGGTGCGAGGCTCACTTACTCAGCAGTCACTAATATAGGCTACGGAAGGAGCGCGGAAGAATGAGTGCACGAGTTTCGGATCGCGTTGAATCGCCTGCAGGTCGGCGTCAATGCGCGACTGCAGTTGATCGCCCTTGCGCAGCGGTTTCTTGGCCGTGCCGGTGCGCTTCATATGGTTCCACACCAGCTCATCGGGATTGAGCTCCGGCGCGTAGCCCGGCAGGTAATGCAACTGCAATTTGCCCTGCAGCGAGTCGACGTAGGCGCGCACCACTGGCCCTTTGTGCGCCGGCAGGCTGTCCAGAATCAGGGTGAGGGGCCGCTTGCGATATTTCATCAGTTGCTTCAGAAGGTCGAC
>JANMBN010000023.1:0-8945 GCA_031360485.1 Betaproteobacteria bacterium
CGGTAGGGCAGCCCCGACGAGCCGTAGTAGTTGGTGAACAGCCCCTGAATGATCAGCGCAAGGCCGAAAGTCAGCAGCAGGCCATAGAGGTGGTCGAGCTTGTAGAGGCGCGACAGCATTGTCCGCTCGATGACGACGCCGGTCGCCCCCACGGCGATCGGCGCGATCAGCAGCGACCACCAATAGCCGACACCGGCGTACTGCAGCAGGAAATACGAGCAGAACGCGCCCATCATGTACTGGGCGCCATGCGTGAAATTGATGATGTTGAGGAGGCCGAAGATCACCGCGAGCCCGAGCGACAGCATCGCGTAGAACGAGCCGTTGATGAGGCCGATCAGCAGCTGCCCGAACAGGGCCTGCGTCGGAACGCCGAAGACTTCGGTCATTGGCAAGAGTGGTACCCGGTGGCGCGTTGGAACGGCGCGCGGCGCCGCTCAATGCGCTTCATCTTCCGTCACGCCGGCACCCGTACCACCATGGTCGGGCGCACGTCGGCGCGACGGAAAACAATTATTTCACCAACGGGCACTCGCCATCCTTCAGCGGTCGGAACGCCTGGTCCGCCGGAATGGTCGCCCGGACCTTGTAGTAATCCCACGGTCCCTTCGACTCGGAGGGCTTCTTCACTTCGACGAGGTAGGCCGGATGGATCTTGCGGCCATCGGCGCGGATCGTGCCCTTCCCGAAAAGCGGATCGTCGGTCGGCATCTCCTTCATCCTGGCGATCACCTTGGTGCCGTCGTCGCTCTTCAGCGCCTCGACCGCCTTCAGGTAGTGGATCAGGGCCGAGTAGACGCCGGCGTGGACCATCGTTGGGTGGATTCCCTTGTTCGCCGCCGCCATGCGCTTGGCAAACGCCCGCGTCTGGTCGTTCGTATCCCAGTAGAACGTGTTGGTCACGACCAGGCCCTGCGCGGTGGGCAGGCCCAGCGCGTGCACGTCGCTGATGAACACCAGCAGCCCCGCGAGACTCTGCCCGCCCTTGACGATGCCGAATTCCGCCGCCTGCTTGATCGAGTTCGTCGTGTCCCCGCCGGCGTTCGCCAGGCCGACGATCTTGGCCTTCGACGCCTGCGCCTGCAGCAGGAACGACGAGAAGTCCTGCGTGTTGAGCGGATGCCGCACCTTGCCCAGCACCTTGCCGCCGTTCTTCAGCACGACGGCCTCGGTGTCGCGCTCGAGCGCCAGTCCGAACGCATAATCCGCCGTGAGGAAGAACCACGAGTCGCCGCCCGTCTTGACGATCGCGCTGCCGGTGCCGTTTGCCAGCATCCAGGTGTCGTAGGTCCAGTGGATCGTGTTGGGCGAGCAGGCCTTGCCCGTGAGGTCGGACGACGCGGCGCCGGAGACGAGGAACGCCCTGCCCTTGTCCCGAGTGATCTGGTTCACGGCAAGTGCCACGCCGGAGTTGGGCACGTCGACGATGACATCGACCTTGTCGACGTCTTACCACTGCAGCGAGATGCCCGAGCCGACGTCCGGCTTGTTCTGGTGGTCCGCCGAGACGATCTCGACCTTGTAGCCGCGCTTCTCGATGCCGGAGTCCTCGACTGCCAGGCGGGCGGCGGCGATGGATCCGGAACCCCCGATATCGGTGTACAGGCTGGACATGTCGGACAGCACGCCGATCTTGATGAGGCCGTCCGAGACCTGCGCCTGCGCCGCGCCCGCTGCGAGCGCGGCCGAAACGGCGAGCCCAACCAAAGTGCGCTTGAACGCCTTCATGATTTCTCCTTTGCAGTGTTGTATCGGCGCGCCTTGACGCGGCGCGCGGGTTCGTGGAATCGTCGGTGCTAGACGCCGAGGTATTCGTGCAGCTTTGCCATGTTCGCGTTCAGGTCCGCGTTCGGGATCATGTCGACGACCCGGCCGTGGTCCATGACGTAGTGCCGATCCGCGACCGTCGCCGCGAAACGGAAATTCTGCTCGACCAGCAGGATCGTGAAGCCCTGCATCTTGAGCTTGGCGAGCGTGCGGCCGATCTGCTGGACGATCACCGGTGCCAAGCCCTCGGTCGGCTCGTCGAGGAGCAGCAGTCTCGCTCCCGTGCGCAGGATGCGGCCGATCGCCAGCATCTGCTGCTCGCCGCCGGACAGTTTCGTCCCCTGGCTGTGCAGACGCTCCTTCAGATTCGGGAACAGCTCGAAGATCTGGTCGACGCTCAGCCCGCCCGCACGGACCACGGGAGGCAGCAACAGGTTCTCCTCGACATCGAGGCTCGCGAAGATCCCGCGCTCCTCCGGGCAATAGGCGATGCCGAGTTGCGCAATCCGGTTCGACGCGAGCTTGCCGATCTCGCGTCCTTCGAACGCGATCGAGCCTTCGCGGCGCGGCACGATGCCCATGATCGACTTCAGCGTCGTGGTCTTGCCGGCGCCGTTGCGGCCGAGCAGCGTCACCACTTCGCCGGCGGCGACGTCGAATGCGACCCCGTGCAGCACGTGCGATTCGCCATACCACGCGTTCAGGTCGCGCACCGCGAGCAACGGCGCACCGGCGACCGGTGGAACGTGGGCGGCTGCGCCGGCAGCGAGATCGTCAGGCATCGGCGGTTCCCATGTAAGCCTGCACGACGTCGGGGTGCCGCGACACATGCGCGTAGTCGCCTTCCGCAAGCACCTCGCCCCGCGCAAGCACCGTGATGTGGTCGGACAGCGTGGAGACGACCGACAGGTTGTGCTCGACCATCAGAACCGTGCGGTTCACCGCGACCTTCCGGATAAGCGCGGTGATGCGCGAGACATCCTCGTGCGTCATCCCCGCGGTCGGCTCGTCGAGCAGCATCATCTCCGGATCGAGCGCCAGTGTTGTCGCGATCTCGAGCGCCCGTTTGCGGCCGTACGGCAGCTCGACCGCCTGCGTGTTCGCGAACTCCGTGAGGCCGACTGCCTCGATCAACTCCAGCGCACGATCGTGGTGCGCGGCCAGCTTGCGCTCCGAACGCCAGAAATCGAACGAGTGGCCGACGCGCCGTTGCAGTGCGATCCGCACGTTTTCGATCACGGTGAGATTCGGAAACACCGCCGAGATCTGGAATGAGCGGACGAGCCCCATCCGGGCGATCGTCGCCGGCCGCGAGCCGGTGATCTCGCGGCCCTTGTAGAAGATCTGGCCGCGTGTGGGCGTGAGGAAGTGCGTAAGCAGATTGAAACAGGTCGTCTTGCCGGCGCCGTTCGGGCCGATCAACGCATGGATCGTGCCGCGGCGGATGCGAAGGCTGACGCCCTTGACCGCGACGAATCCCTTGAACTCCTTGGTGAGCTGCCGTGTTTCGAGAATCGTGTCGTCGGCCATGCCGCGCCGGCGCGCAGACGGCGCACCGTTCCCGTCTTCCGCTTGAGGTGGGCGATTATGGGCGACACGGGACAGCTTGGCAATGCTTTTCCCCGTGGCCGCGCCCGCACCGAACCTCGGTGGAAGTTGCGTGGACGGGCGCCGATGATCGTCAGCGCTTGTAGACCCGGCGTGGCGCCCTTTGCATCGCGATCAGGTGCGACGCTTGTGTCTTGCCGGCCTTGTCCGCGGCGACCAGCGCGATCTGGAGCAGCTGCGCGACGGCCAGCGCTTCGGCAAGAGGCTCTTCGCGCTCGAGACCACCCAACCCGAAGTGGGTCAGCCAGGGACCGAGCGTCGTGCAACCGGCCTCGGGAAAGAGCTTCGATAGCACCGCGCCGAGATCGATCCACGAGTGGTGCAGCGGAACCCCAAGGATCGACTTGGCCGCCCGGTCGACGAGCGCACGGTCGAACTCCGCCTGAAACGCGACGAGCGGCGCCTTGCCCGTGTAGTCGAGTAAATCGAGCATGCCGATCTCCGGCACCGCGCCGGCAGGCGGCGCCTGCCCGCCCACGTCCGGGCACGCGCCGCGGACAAGCGCGCTCGCACGATCGTTGCGAAACGCGGTCGTGAAACAATCCGCGAGGTCGAGTTGCATCCGCGCGACCGCGACGGCGCCGATCGCGACCAGACGGTCGCGCCGGAGGTCGGCCCCGGTCGCTCGGGTGCCGACCGCGACGTAGCGTGCCTGCTCGTGCGGCAACTCGAGGTCGGGGCCGGGAAGCGCGATCCAGCGGCGCAGCCGGGCCTCGCTCGCGCCGCCGACCTTGGGGCCGCCCAGCAGGTACTCGACCGCGCTCCTGATCAGCGTCACCGGCACGGCGCCGGATCCGGCGTCCCTCGGCAAAGCGGTGACGGGCAAGGCATCAGTACTCGATGCGCGCGAAATAGGTCTTTTGCGACGCGGCCCGCGCTTCGCCGAGGGTTCGAATCCCCTGCTCGGCAAGCAGCGGAATCATGCGGAGAAACACTTCCCCGGTCATGATTGCGTCGCCAAGCGCCGTATGCCGGCCGATCGGGTTGACGCCCATTCGCGCGGCGATCGCCTCCAGCCGGTGGGCGTCGAGATTGGGGTGGAGCACCGCCGACATCAGCAGTGTGTCGAGGACGGGTTGCGTAAACGCGACGCCCGTCGCTTCCTCCTTGAGGCGCAGGAAACGCATGTCGAATGCGGCGTTGTGCGCGACGAGCACCGTGTCCTCGCAAAATTGCCGGAACGCCGGGAGCACCTTGTCGATCGTCGGCTGGTTCTCGAGCATCGACGTCTCGATGCCGGTGATCTTGCTCGCCTCGGCCGACATGTCGCGGCCCGGATCGACCAGCTGCTCGAATACCTCATGCTCCAGCAGGCGGCCGTTCACGATGCGCACGGCGCCGATCGAGACGATTTCGTCACCTTCGGACGGCTTGAGGCCCGTCGTCTCGGTGTCGAAGACCGTGTAGTTCAACGCCGCGAGCGGCCTGTTGTCGAGCTCCGGCGTCTGTCCGGGCTGGTGGAAGAGGTCGAAATCGTAGAATTCGGGCCGGCTCTCCGCCGCGCCGGGGGCGCTCCACGTCGTCTCTTCCGGTCGGGTCACGGGGATCGCGATCCGGAAGTATTCGCGCTGCGAAGGCTTGTGAATCTGGTACCAGATCTCCGCGTTGTGTCGCTCGATGATTTCCTTGAGCGTCAGCGGGCACGCTTCGCCGCCCGCTTCCATCGAATCGGTTTGCCACGCCATCGTGGTCTCGGAACCGAGCGGAGCTCCGGTCCAGATCAGGTCGAGATGCGCGAGCTGGCCCGCGCTCTCCAGTCCGAAGCGTATTTCCCTGATGCCGAACTCCTCGCGCAATCGGCCGGCGAGGTAGGTGACGGCCTGCATCAGCGAGTAGCTGTCCACCTTCAGCCAGATCGATTCGTCGACGCTCTCGAGCTTGGTCGGCAGCGCGAGCCTGCTTTCTATCCTGCGCCGAGCCGCCGCGATCAGGTCGGCTCCGCGCATGTCTTCGAGCGGCCATTCGGTCCGCAGCGAATCGGCGAACTCGCCCACGGTCTGGTCGAGCTTGGCGCTCAGCCGCTGCGCTTCCTCGCCGATGATGCCGATGAACTTGTTCTGCGCCTCCTTGCCCATGTCGGGAAACGACGCGATCGTTTCGACGGCCGCGCGAACGCTGGCGAGCGACGCGCGCGTGCCCTGGGTCAGCGTCTGGAGCAGCAAGTCGCGGCGGTTCCCGGACTCGATTCGGCGCGTGATGTTGTCGAGGATCAGCACGAAACCGGTGATCGCGTCCGGCGCGCCTTCGGGCGCCGCCTCCGACGCCGAGCCGAAGACCGGCGCCAACTGCACGCGCACGAGCTGGCCGGCAGGGGCCGTCGTGACGAAGTTCGAAACGGGGCTGCGCGCGCCCTGGCGCAGCCGGTCATGGATGCTTTCCAGCGCGTGGATGATCAGGTTGCGGTCGAAGATCGCAAAGACCGAGCGCCCGAGGCCGACGAGGCTGTGCGCTTTCCCGGCCGCGGAGGCGCCGTCGAGCGGCTTGCGCAACAGCTGCATCGCCCGCGCGTTGTAGAGGAGAATGCGCCCCTCGCTGTTGCACATGATGACGCTCTGCACGAGCTCCGACATGAGCGCGGCGAGGCGGTTCCTCTCCTGCTCGATGCGCGCGTTCGCCTCGCGCACCCGCTTCTCGACGTCCTGCTTCAGCAACTCGTGCGCGTCGGCGAAGCCGTTGAAACGCTCCGCGAGCCGCCTGATCTCGGCCGATCCGCGCGGGGGAGCACGGTGCGAGGGATTCGCGGTGAGCATGATCCGCGCGTCTTCGTCGAGCTGCCTCGCTGCTTGGACATGGCGGCGAAACAGCGCCTGCAGGACAAGCGCGAGCGGAACGATCAGCAACACGGCGATCAGGATCGCGCTGGCGGCGCGTTCCTGCAGCATCGGCGCGACGAGCGCGCGCTCGCGCTCGCTCATGTCGGCGCCCACCAGAAGCACCGCCGCGGCGACGACCGCCATGACAAATCCCCATGCGCCGGCCAGCGCGAGGGAAAATCGGATCCTGTCGCGCATGCCTATTCGCCAAGCATTTCGTGGACCTTGGCGAGCAGTTCCTTTGTCGAAAATGGCTTGGTCACGTAGGCGTCGGCGCCGACCGCCATCCCCTTGTTCACCTCCACGTCGCGCCCCTTGGCGGAAAGCATGATGATCTTGATGCGCTGCCAGGCAGGATTCTCGCGCACCTTCTGGCACAAGTCGTACCCGCTCATGCGCGGCATCATCACGTCGAGAAGGATGAGGTCCGGGCCGAACTCGGCCACGGCGTTCAGCGCATCCTCCCCGGTGTTAGCCACCTTCACGACGTAGCCCTTCTGCTTCATGAGGAACTCGAGCGAGACCACGATGTTGGGCTCGTCGTCGGCGATCAGAACCTTCTTTCCCATGGCTCACTCCTGCGCCGTGGAAGCGCAAATCCATCGACTGTCGGGCATCACGTGCCAGGCGCCGGCACGACCGGTGCCTCGCGCGCGCTGACCGCCCTCGGTATCGGAAGTTCGAATACGAAAGTCGCACCCTCGCCGCGCTCGCTCTGCACCCAGAGCCGGCCGCCGAAGTGCTCGATGATCTGGCGGCTGATCGGCAACCCCAGTCCGGTGCCCTGCGGTTTCTCGGTCATCGTGTCGCCCGCCTGGCGGAATTTTTCGAAGATGACCTGCTGGTCCTCGATGCCGATGCCCAGCCCGTTGTCCTTCACGTGAACGCGCAGCGCGCCGGCGTCGCCAACGAGCTCGACGCTGACGCGCCCCTCGTCGGGCTTGACGAATTTCACGGCGTTCGACAGCAGATTGATCAGCACCTGCACCAGGCGATCGCGATCCGCGTGGATCAACGGCACGCCGTCGGGAAGCCGGGTCTCGAGCCTGACGTTCTTCGCGTGGAAGAGCTGCACCGTGGCGTTGATCGAGTCCTCGATGACTGCCTTGAGGTCGATCTGCGCGACCTGCCACTCGGCACGGCCCGATTCCAGCTTCGCGAGATCGAGCACCTGGTTGATGAGCCGGGTCAGCCGCTCGCTCTCCTGGATGATGATGTTGAGGAACTTCTGCCTCTCCGCGGAATCGAGGTCCGGATTGTCGTGCAGGATTTCCGAGAATGCCCGAATCGACGTGAGCGGCGTGCGCAGCTCGTGGGTGACCGTCGAGACGAAATCGTCCTTCAGGCGGTCGAGCTCCTTGAGCCGGTCGTTTGCGGCGCGCAGCTCGGTCGTCGCCGCCATGAGCTCCCGCGATTTGTGCTCGAGCTCGTGACTGTACGCGATGACCTGCGAGGCCTCGTCCAGCATGGTTCGCACTTCCTCGATCGACAGCACATCCTCGTTGACCGTCGAGGCCACCATGATCCGGGCGGACGCCCCGCCGATGGCGCCCGCGAGCTCGGTTTCCGCGAATTGCACGAGGCCGGCGTCCGCCGGGATCTCGGCCGGCGAACCGAATCCCCGCCGCCGGGCGTATTCGGCCATGGCCGCGTCGGCGCGGTCGGGTCCGAGGAAACGCCCGAGCAGCGCGCGCAGGTCGGGGAGCGAGGCGGTGCCCTTCCAGAAATGAGCGTCGAGCCCGTCGCCGCCGCGCCGGAATACATCCACGAAACGCGCCGCCTGCGCCTGCTCGGCCACGCTCTGCCTTGTCAGCACCGAGACCAGAACATACGCGCCGACATTGGCGAGCGCGCTCCAGAGCATGGCGTGGGTGATGTCGTTCAGGCCTTCGAGCCCGAACAACGCGTAGGGCTTGAGCAGTGCGATCTGAAAGGGGCCCTCCTTCAGAAATCCGATGGGCAACCACCCCGACTTCGCGAACGAGGGCAGAAGCAGCGTGTATAGCCACACGATGAAACCCGCGGCGAGACCCGCGAGCGCACCGGCACGCGTGGCGCCCTTCCAGTAGATGCCGCCGATGACCGCCGGGGCAAATTGCGCCACCGCCGCGAACGAGATCAGCCCGATGGCGACCAGCGCGTAGGCTTCCCCGGCGAGGCGGAAGTAGAAATAGCCGAGCAGGACGATCGCCACGATCGCGCCGCGCCGTATCCCGAGCAGCAGCCCCGTGAGGTTCTTCCGCTCCGCGAGCCGCATCGACCGCATCCGGAGCAGCACCGGCATCACAAGGTCGTTGCACACCATCGTGGACAGCGCGATGGTCTCCACGATCACCATGCCTGTCGCGGCGGACAACCCGCCGATGAAGACCAGCAGCGCGAGCGCTTCCTGCTTCTCCGCCATGGGCAGCGTCAGCACGAACGTGTCCGGATCCACGGGAGTCGACGAGAAGTGCATGACACCGCCGAAGGCGGCGGGTATCACGAAGACGTTCATCGCCAGCATGTACAGCGGGAACAGCCAGATCGCCTTGTTCAGGTGCTTCTCGTCGACGTTCTCGATCACCGCGACCTGGAATTGCCGCGGCAGGAACATGATCGCCAGCATCGACAGGAACGTGAGCCAGCCCCAGCTGGCGTAGCTGCCGGCGACGCCGTCGAGCGGGCTCATCATCGCGGAGAGCTTCGGCTCGGCGGCGGCGCGGGCGAAGATGTCGCCGAATCCATTGAAGATGCCGAAGGTAACGAAAATGCCGA
>JANMBN010000037.1:0-11537 GCA_031360485.1 Betaproteobacteria bacterium
CAGGGCGCTCGAGAACATGGACAAGCTGTCAACGATCTTCACGTCGGACTAGTTCGCCCGCCTGTAAAAGTGGGGTCAGAGACGACTTTCGCGATTGCTCCGATGCGGTGCCCATCTTGCCCAGGGCGCGAAAGTCGTATCTGACCCCACTTTCACGATGCGTCACATTCCGGTCGAGCCACCTGCGTTTTTTCCCCGAGGCCCAGGGCCGATCGCGCGGCTCGCTTTCTTCGGGCTCGTTTCGATAGCGCTGCTGTTCGTCGACACGCGCTACCACTATCTCGAGGACATTCGCCGCGTCGCGTCGGTAGTCCTCTATCCGCTTCAGCGCGCCGCCCAGCTCCCCGGCGAAATGCTGTCCGAGGTGGGCAACTACTTCACGTCGCTGCGCACGCTCAACGACGAAAACGGTGCGCTCCGGCGGCTGCTGGTCGAGCGATCGGCGACGGCGCAGGCGTACCCGGCCGCGCAGCGGGAGAACGCGCGGCTGCGGACATTGCTCGACCTGGAAGCGCGTTACGGGGTGGCGGCGATCGCAGTCGAGGTCCTC
Source organism: Betaproteobacteria bacterium (assembly GCA_031360485.1). Taxonomy (GTDB): domain Bacteria; phylum Pseudomonadota; class Gammaproteobacteria; order Burkholderiales; family Casimicrobiaceae; genus CAIWHR01. The sequence continues at coordinate 551 of JANMBN010000037.1, forward strand.
TACACCAGCCGCGATCCGTTCGCACAGAAGCTGTTCATCGGCAAAGGGCCGGATGCCGATCTTCACGCGGGCGAGGCGGTGATCGATGCGGACGGCGTCGTGGGGCAGGTGACACGCGTGTTTTCCCGCATGGCGGAGGTCACGCTCGTCACCGACAAGGACCACGCGGTGCCGGTGAAAGTCCAGCGCAGCGGCGTCCGCTCGGTGCTCTTTGGCGCGGGTGCAGGGCATGCGCCCGAGCTGCGCTTCATGCCGCCCAGCGCGGACATACAGATCGGCGACATCCTCGTGACGTCGGGACTCGACGGCACGTACCCCTCGGGCCTCGCGGTTGCCCGTGTCGCGACGGTCGAGCGCGAAACCGGGCAGATCTTCGCGCGGATCACGTGCACCCCGCTCGCGGGGGTCGACCGGAGCGAGCACCTGTTGGTGCTCGGCCGTTCCGCTGTGGCGCAACCACGCCCGGAGGAGCCCGCGGAGTCGGATACGGCGAAGAAAGTCGGCAGGGGCAAACGCCGCGGCGCCGGGGCTCCCTGATGGCGCTCCCGAACATCACGCAGCTTTCGACGGCGGGGCCGGAAGAAATCCTGCGCCCCGTGCGGCCCTGGTTCATCGGCGTCACGCTCGCGCTCGCGCTCCTCGGCAATCTGTTGCCCGTGTCGGGCGTCGCGCTCGCACTGAGGCCCGACTTCGTCGCGCTCGTGCTGCTCTACTGGTGCATTCAGGAACCGCGCTACGTCGGTGTCGGGATCGCCTGGTGGATCGGCCTCGTGATGGACGTCGGGGATGGGACGCTCTTCGGGCAGCACGCGCTCGCGTATGTATTTCTCGCCTATGCAGCCGAGTATTTCCGCCGCCGCGTCCTGCGTTTTCCGCTCTGGCAGCAGGCGGCGCAGGTCGCGGTGCTGCTCGGACTGTGCGCGGCGCTGGTGCTGCTGGTACGCTACGTCGGCGGCGCGTCGCTGCCGCGCTGGACGTACGCCGTGCCGCCGCTTGTCGGGGCCCTCCTGTGGCCGGTCGTGACGCTCGTGCTCCAGTGGTCGCAGCGACCGCAGCACTCGTCGACGGCCCTTTGACGCGGCCCGATCTTCCGGACTGACGCGACCATGGCACGGTTCCTCTTCACCTCCCGCAGACGCAGCCACAGCGACGGCCGGACGCTGGGCGCGACGGAGCTCAAGAATCCCGAGCGCGAGGTCTTCCTGTTCCGAAGGCGGCTGTCGATCGCCGGCGCACTGGTCGCGCTCTCGTTCGTCGGGCTCTTCGCCCGGTTCTTCTACCTGCAGGTCGTCGAGCACCGCCACTATCAGACGCTGGCCGAGACGAATCGCATCGCGATCGTGCCGATCGTCCCCAACCGCGGCGTGATCCGCGACCGCAACGGCGTCGTGCTCGCGCAGAGCTTCTCGGCCTATACGCTGGAGATCCAGCCGGCGCGCGTGAAGAACCTCGACGAGACGATCGATGCCCTCGCGGAGATCGTCGACATCCAGGCGCGCGACCGCAAACGGTTCCGCAAGCTGCTCGACGAATCGAGGAACTTCGAGAGCCTGCCGCTGCGCACGCGCCTGACCGACAACGAGGTCGCCCGCTTCGCGGTCAACCGCTACCGATTTCCGGGCGTCGAGATCAAGGCGCGGCTATTCCGCCAGTATCCGTACGGCGAGATTGCGTCGCACATGATCGGTTATATCGGCCGCATCAACGATCGCGATGTCGAGCGGATCGAGGAGTGGGACGAAACCGCGAATTACAAGGGCTCCGATTACATTGGCAAGGTCGGGATCGAGCTCTCGTACGAGCGGGAATTGCACGGCACGACGGGCGTCGAGGAAGTCGAAGTGGACGCGGGAGGCCGCGCGGTGCGCACGCTTTCGCGCGTGGCTCCGGTGTCGGGCAACGATCTCACGCTCGCGCTCGACATCAGGCTGCAGGAGGTCGCCGAGACGGCCTTCGGCACCCGCCGCGGGGCATTGGTCGCGATCGATCCGGGCAGCGGGGAGGTTCTGGCGCTCGTCTCGAAACCGGGGTTCGACCCCAACCTTTTCGTCGACGGCATCGATTCGGCGAATTGGGAACTGCTCAACGAATCGCCGGACAAGCCGCTCCTCAACCGGCCGATGCGCGGCGCGTATCCGCCCGGATCGACGATCAAACCGTTCCTCGCGCTGTCGGCGCTTTCGTCGGGACGGCGCACCCCGGGGCAGACGATCTTCGACCCCGGCTACTTCCAGCTTCCCGGCGCCGCGCATCGTTTCCGCGACGACAAGCCCGGCGGTCACGGAACCGTGGATATGTACAAGTCGATCGTCGCGTCGTGCGACACGTACTACTACGTCCTCGCGAGCGAGACCGACATCGACGACACGTACCGCTTCCTGTCGCAGCTCGGCTTCGGCCGCAAGACCGGAATCGACATCGAGGGCGAGCTGCCCGGCGTGCTTCCGTCGCGGGACTGGAAGCGGCAGCGCTATTCCGGCAAGGATTTCCGCGAAGAGCACCGCAAGTGGTATCTCGGCGACAGCATCTCCGCCGGCATCGGGCAAGGGTACAACGCGTTCACGCCGATCCAGCTCGCGCGCGCCATCGCCACGATCGCGAATGACGGTGTGGCGTATCAACCGCATCTCGTTAAAGCGATCCGCAACATGGGTGCGGGAGAATCCCGCGAGATCCTGCCGCAGCCTGCGCCACTGGCGTCGATCAAGCCCGAGCACCTCGCGGTGATCAAGCACGCGCTGGTGGGCGTCAACATCGAGGGCACGAGCGCGGCCGCCTTCGCCAAGGCCGCCTACACGAGCGGCGGCAAGACGGGCACCGCGCAGGTGTATTCGCTGAAAGGGGAGAAGTATTCTTCGAGCCGCGTCGACGAGCGATTGCGCGACCACGCCTGGTATATCGCCTACGCGCCGGCTGACAAGCCGCGGATCGCGCTCGCCGTGCTGGTGGAGAACGGCGGCTTCGGCGCTCAGGCGGCGGCGCCGATCGCGCGGCAGGTTCTCGACTACTTTGTCGCCGGCCAGAAGAAGGCAGGCCCGGCCGCGGCCGTCACGTCGGCCGACACCGACGACGAGAGCGATTGATGATGCAAATCCTGTCCCGCGTGTGGGAAGTGCTTACGCGTCGCGTCGACAGCTTTCTGTTCGGCGTCGCGATGACCATCGCCGGCGTCGGACTCATCACGCTCTTTTCGGCGTCCGACCAGAGCCCGCAGCGAATGTACAGCCAGGCGATCAGTCTCGCATTCGCGCTGGCGTTGATGTGGATCGTCGCCAACATCGCGCCGCAGACGATCGCGCGCGCCGCGGTGCCGCTCTATGCGGTGGGCGTCATCCTTCTCGTCGGCGTGTCCCTCTGGGGAGTCAGCGTCAACGGGTCCCGGCGCTGGCTGAATCTCGGCTTCGGACGCTTCCAGCCGTCCGAGCTCATGAAGATCGCGTTGCCGCTGATGCTCGCCTGGTATTTCCAGAAATTCGAGGGCCGCATCGGCTGGAAGGACTTCACGCTCGCTGCGGTGTTGATCGCCGTTCCCGTCTACCTGATCAAACGCCAGCCCGACCTCGGCACGGCGCTGCTGATCGCGGCGTCGGGCTTCTACGTCCTCTATCTCGCGGGGCTTTCGTGGAAGGTCATCGTCGGCCTCGTTGCGGTCGCCGGCGCCGCCACGCCGCTCGTCTGGCAGCACCTGCACGACTACCAACGCGAGCGGATCCTGACGTTCGTCGATCCGACCCGCGATCCGCTCGGCACCGGTTATCACTCGTCGCAGGCGTCGATCGCGCTGGGTTCGGGGGGCGTGATCGGCAAGGGCTGGCTGAACGGCACGCAGACGCACCTCGACTTCCTGCCCGAGCGCCACACCGACTTCATCTTCGCGGTCTTCGGCGAGGAGTTCGGGCTGATCGGAACGCTCGTCCTGCTCGCCCTCTACATCCTCCTGGTCGGCCGCGGGATGATGATCACGGCGAATGCGTCGACGCTGTTCGCGCGGCTCATCGCCGGCGCGGTCACGCTGATGTTCTTCACCTACGCGTTCGTCAACATGGGGATGGTCAGCGGCGTGCTGCCGGTGGTCGGCGTGCCGTTGCCGCTGGTGTCCTACGGCGGCACCGCGCTCATATCGCTGTTCATCGGCCTCGGCGTCCTGATGAGCGTGCAGGCGCACCGGAAGCTCGTCAATACGTAGTGTACTGAATCGGAAGTTCGCTCGATAGTTCACGGCGAAATCGGCCGCCATGCCGCGTTACTCGGCCTCACCGTACCACGAGGTACGCTTTCGGACTCGCGCCTTGCCTGACGGCCGATTTCATCCGTTCCTTTATCTTCGGAACTTCTGACTCAGTACACTAGGGCTCCTCGCCTTGGCGGGGGAGAACCACCGTGGTTTTCCGTGCAGGGCGAATCGAAGGGACCGGGTCGGGCTTCGGCGAAGTCGCTAGAAATTCTCGGCGAGCTTGGCGGCGGCAAGACCCGCATCGGAGCGGCCGGGCGGCTGCTTGTTCGCGATCAGGTCCCGGACGCGCTCGAGCGCGGTCTGCGTGCAGGGCGGGAGTTCGAGGGACGCGGTTCCGAGCGGCGTCGTGCGCGTTCCCCATCGCACCAGGTGCGACGACCACGTCAGGCCGGCGCCAAATGCCGGCATGAGGACCAGCGCGCCGGGCTCGACGCGGCCCTCGTCCAGCGCGTCGACGAGCGCGACCGGAACCGTCGCCGACGACATGTTTCCGTAGCGCTGCACGGTGACGTACACGCGCTCCATCGGCGCGCCGATGCGCTTCGCAACCGACTCGATGATCCGCAGGTTCGCCTGATGCGGAACGACGAGGCCGATCTCGTCGACCGTGTGGCGGGTCTTCGCCAGCACGTCATGCGAGGCCTGCGCCATGGCGACGACCGCGCGCCTGAAGATCTCCTGGCCGTCGAAATTCCAGGCGGTGTCCCCCAGCATCACGCCGTGATGCGCGTAGGTCGTGCCCATGCCGCGGACGCGCAGGATCCCACGCACGTCCGCATCGCAGCCGAGTTTCTCGCCGATGAGCCCTTCTTCGCGGTCGGTCGCCTGCAGGACCACCGCCGCCGCGCCGTCGCCGAACAGCACCGCGACGCCGCGATTCGTCCAGTCCATGAACTGCGAGATCAGCTCGACGCCGATCACTACCGCGTTCTTGACGACGCCGGTGCGGATGAGGGCGGTCGCCGTCGACAGCCCGTACATGAAGCTCGTGCAGGCGGTGTTGACGTCCATCGACGCTGCGTGCGAGGCGCCCAGCCTGATCTGCACGCCGGAAGCGGAATTGGGAACGGTTTCGTCGTTCGAGCAGCTGCCATAGACGATGAGCTCGACCTCCGCGGCACCGAGGCCGGCGCAGGCGAGCGCGCGCGCCGACGCGACGTGCGCGAGTTCGATCCCGGTGACATGCGATACGCGGCGTTCCTTGATTCCGGTGCGTGAGGTGATCCACTCGTCGTCGGTCTCCATGAGCGACGCGAGGTCCGCGTTGGTGAGAATGGCGGGCGGCATGCATTTGCCCCAGCCGGTAATGGCTGCATGCGTCATCGGAGTCGACACGCCGCCGCTACTTGCGCCGCTTCGCGCCGCTCTTCGCCCGGTCGGGGGCGGACTTCGCCGGCGTGTCCTCGTCCTTCTTGTAGTCGCCGATGATGCCTTTCACCGGACAGGCGGCAAAGATCGGACATTTCCGGCAACCCACGGCGATGGCAATCGGGCAGAGCGTCATGCGGTGTCTCCTTCGTGGCGGGCACGGGCGGCGGACGCCCTGGCGGAATAGAGGGCCATCCCGCCGCGATCGAGAACCAGTGCGATCCGATCGAATCCCGAGGCGGCAAGGGTACGCCTTTGCTCGTCCGGCGTCATGTAAAGGTGCCGATTTCCCGTTCGGCTGGTCGCATCGAAGTAGTGGTCACAGTAGAGCAACGCTCCGCCTGCCGCCAGCAGCCCTCGTGCCTGTTGGAGGAGTGCTGGCGCGCGCCGCTTGTTCCGGGTCTCGTGCACGGCCTGCATCGTCACGACAAACTCGAACGGGCCGAGATCGCGAACCCAGTCGGGCGAGCGGAAATCGCGCAGGACGAAGCACGCGCGATCGAGATACGGCGTAAGGCGGGCGCGGGCCCGCTCGTGCATGTAAACGGAGAAATCGAGCAGCGTGTACGACGCAACGGCGCACCACGAGAGGATCTGCTCTGCGAGATGCCCGGGCCCCGATCCCAATTCGAGCACGCGGACCGGGCTGTCGTGGACTCGCCCGATCGCGGCGACAAACGCCGCGAAGAACTCCGCCCGCCAAGGCCGACGCCATGCCGTCTCATCGATCCACGCGTCGACCTGGCGGGGATCGTGGAAATCGATCGGACTGGGAATGTCGCGGTTTGCCTTCATGCCGGCGGCCTTCCCGCGGGACGGCGATGGCGCCGCCACCTTCGCCACGCCAACGCGTATACCGCGGCATTGAGGGCGATGACGGTGACGCCCAGAAACACCTGGACGTGCGTCGTCAGCGCTTCCGGATAGATCAACGGCATGACGTAATGCTCGATGAATCCGCCGGCGTAGCCCGCGTCGCCCGCCTCGCGCCGCAGCGAATTCTCCAGCGGGGTCAGCGGGCACACGGTCCCGGTGAATTCCGTCCAGGCGCCCCATGCGGCAGCGGGAAGCTGGATGACGGCCCACCTGCGATCATTGAACGCGAGCAGGCCGCCCGCGACGACGAAGGCAATGAACGCGAAATGGGCGGCAACGGCGATATCCGCGAGCAGGCGGGCGGTCACGGGTCGGCTTCGTTCCTGATGGCGCCGGCTCCGGCGCGGCACAAGGGCGCGCGCCGATCGCGCAGGGTGCTCGGCGCGTCAGTCATCGTGGCGGCTGCCGCCCTTCAGCAGATCCCCGAGATCGGCAAAGGGACGGTGCGTCGCGGTCGCGGTCGCGTCGCGCGTTGGAGTTCCGTCGCGCGCCGCGGCTTCGAGCTCGCGCGAGTGCTCGTTGTCGTGGCAGTAGACGCAGAGCAGTTCCCAGTTGCTTCCGTTCGCGGGATTGTTGTCGTGATTGTGGTCCTTGTGGTGCACTGTCAGTTGCCGGACATTGGACCGATCGAATTCGCGCGCACAGCGCCCGCAGATCCAGGGAAAGAGTTTCAGCGCCTGTTCGCGATAGGTTTTCTCGCGCTCGTCCCGGCCGCGCCGCGCCGCGGCGACGACGCGATCCAGCCGGGCGGCATCCGGTGGTCCAGGCTTGTTCGGCACGCGACTGTCCTCGGGGCTTGCGCTGAGCGGATCAGCCTTCCGGCGGGCGCCGTGCAGGCTCGAGAGCCGCGTGCTGCGGCAGGCGGTCGAGAATTTCGTACCATCCGGCCTTCGACGCGGCGTAGATGTGTGCGGACGGTCGCGCGCCGACCGGGGAGTCGAGCGTGCCGATGCGCACGCGCACGAAGTCCGGAGCGGAGTCGCGCGTGCTGATGATCGGCGACCCGCAATCCCGGCAGAAATGGCGCTTCTTTCCAGGCGACGATTCGTAAGCGGCAAGGGAGCCGCTGCCCGCGACGATCGCGAAGTCCGCCGTCCTTACGGCAGCGTTGGCGGCAAATGCGGAGCCCTGCGCCTTCCGGCATTGCGCGCAGTGGCACAGCACGATCGGACCGAGTTCGCCCCGGATCTCGTACCGGATCGCGCCGCAAAGGCAGCTCCCTTTGATCAACGTGGTCTCCTTCCGGTTCCGGCCGACGCGCGGCGGTGGGCTTCATCCGGGTCCGGCAGCCTCGAACCGTTCCGCTCGAGGCGGCAGGCGACAGGGATGCCGGTATGCGCCAATCATACCTCCACGCGCGCATAGGTGATGACGTGGTGCGCGACGAGCCCCGCGGTCGCGCCGCGGCATTCGGCGGTGCCGTACATCGACCGCTTGCCGGGCTTGAGAATGCGGGCACGGCACGAGATATCCTCCTCGCGCGCGCTGCGCAGGAACGCGGTCTTCATGTCCGACGTGACCCAACGCTCGGATACGCCGCGCAGGGTCATGATCGCGAGCCACATCGCGACGTCGGCCGCGCCCATCAGCGTCATCCCGCTGACGATGCCACCCGGCCGTTCGAGCTCGCGCCGGAAGGGGACGCGCAGCGTGCAATCGCCCGGCGCGATAGCCTCGACGCAGAAACCGTAGGGCTGCAGGAACGGCGTATCCGCGAGGACGGCGTCGAGATCCGCGAGGGTGGGCGGAGGAGCGCTCATGGCACTGCTCGATCAGGGCGAGCCGACCCCGTCAGTCGAGCGGAAAGCGGGTCTTGTTTTCGGCGGCCCATTGAGCGAACGTCAGCAGCGACGGATTGAGCGCGCGGGCGACATCGAGGTTGCGCGCCCCGCAGTAATAGTCCTCGAAGTCGCGCTTGAACTGGAACATGTTGCCGAGATCGTCGGCTCCCGGAAAGCCGAAGCCGCGGAACTGCTCGGGCGTGACGGCGTTGTACCGCACCTCCTGCCCCAGTACTCTGCCGAGTTCCTGGGCCATCTGCGCGCCGGTCGGGTGCCCGCCGGCAATCCCGACCGTCTTGCCGACGTACTCGCGGCCCTTCCTGAAGATCCCGTATGCGCACTTGCCGATGTCTTCCGCGGCGATGCCCGGCAGCTTCCTGTCGCCCATCGGCAGCGTGAAGGCCAGTTTGCCGTCGGGACCCTTCTTCGGGACCATGCCGGGCGAGATCAGGTTGTCCCAGTAGAACGACGTCAGCAGGAACGTCGTCGGCACGCCAAGTTCGGTGAACACCCTGTCCGATTCGCCTTTCGCGTCGAAGTGCGGCACTTTGTAGCGGCCCATCAGGGTCGGCATCCGGTTGTCCGACAGCGGCACCCAGCGGCGCGTGTCCTCGAGCGTGGACCAGATCACGTGCCGGACGCCCGCGGCCTTGGCCGCGCGCGCCATGTTGCGAACCTCGGCCTTTTCTTTGTCGGGCGAGAAGTGCGCCCAGAAGAATGTGACGAAGTAGGCGCCGTACGCCCCCTGAAGCGCGCGCGCAAGGCTGTCCTCGTCGTCGATATTGGCGGTGGCGATCTCGGCGCCCATCGCCGCGAGCTTCCTCGCCTTGTCGGAGTCGGGGTTCTGCGTGATGGCGCGCGCGGAAAAGCCTCCATCCGGATCGTTGAGGATGGCGCGGACCAGACCGCCGCCCTGCGCACCCGTGGCGCCAACAACTGCGATGATCTTCGTTTCGGCCATGACGGTTCTCCGTGTTGCGTTGAAAGGCCTGCATGCGAAGCCCGGAATCGTCCCCGGTGCGCTGACACGACGGCCGCGATCGGAGCCGGGACGCGGGCGCGGCGCAATTCGATCGGCGGATTGCGCGTCGTCGTCGCAAGCGCCCGGGCACTCATCCGTCGCCGGCTTCGAACAATTCGACCGGATTACCCGAAGGATCGTCGACCAGAACCTGTTTTCCACCCGGTCCGGAGACGATCTTGGAGCGAAAGCGCGCGCCCGATCGCGTCAGCAATTCGACCGTCGACGCGAGATCGACGGTCTCGAGCACCAAACGATTCCACCCGCCGGGCGCGGGCTTGGCGCCATCGGCAAGCGGACGTGCGGCAGAGCTGCCCGGGCCGCTCAACCACAGCGTCAGATCTCCGCGCTTTACCATCGCGAACGGCGGACCCCACCGCTCGATCAATTCGAACGCGAGCATGTCGACGTAGAACGCCAGCGCGGCGTCGACGTCGCTGACGAGGTATCGGATCGTGGCCATGCGTGATCTCCGTGCCCGAAGCACAACCGGTGGGGAGCGAGGGCCGGAGCGCTCGCCTGTCGATGGTTTTTCCGAAAAGGAAATCCCGGCATCAGCTCAGCGGCAGCATCACGACCTCCCGGTAGGCGGGACGCCGGGCCAGTGCGTCGAACCACCGCTGGACGTTGGCCAGGGCGGGGCGCTCGATCGGCAGGGCCATCCAGCGCCAGATGCCGCAGCCGAGGACGATGTCACCCATCGTGAACGCGTCACCCGCGAGATACGCTCTCGACGCCAGTTGTTCGTCGACGATTCCGAGTACTTCGGCGGTCTTGAGACGGGATTCCTCGATCGCATTCGCGTCGCGCCGCTCGGCCGGGGTTCGGATCAGGCCCATGAACAGCGCGCGTATGGCCGGCCAGAACGTGGTGTTGCTCCAGTCCATCCACTTGTCGGCATCCGCCCGCGCCTTGAGATCCTCGGGCCAGAGGCTCCCGGCGGCGTGCTTCGCCGCGAGATACCGGACAATGGTGTTGGATTCCCAAAGCACGAAGCCGTCGTCCTCGATCGTTGGCACGAGCCCGTTCGGATTGAGGTTGCGGTAAGCCGGCGTGTCCACGACGCCGAAGGCCATGCCCGCATCGATGCGCCGGTACCGCACTTTCATCTCGTCGCAGCACCAGAGCACCTTCTGGACGTTTACCGAATTGTTCCTTCCCCAGATCACCAGCATGCACGAACCTCCGGACGGTTGATTGGCCACGCGACGCCGAACTGCCGTCGCCCCTGCGGGTATCTCCATCGCACGAACCGCCGTGCCGCGATATGCGCGGGCATGCCGCGATCCTTGATCTTCGTCTTGATCCGGCTCGAGCCGATGGCCAGCATGTCGCGATAGTTTCTCAGATCGCCGTTGGCCGCAAGTGGGCCGTGCCCCGGAATGAGCCGCGAAGGCAAAGAAGCAGAACGACTGCGACCATCGTGCTTGCATGCGGCGACCTTCAGACCCGACGTTGGTTGGCCACGCCGGAGGGGCCTCCGGCCGCCGATCCACAGGCCAGGCGATACCTGTAGTCGGTCGTGCGCTCGCCTCGAATCTCCGCCGGCTCTTTGCCGAGGGAACGGAAGCCAAGCCGTTCCAGCACGCGGATCGAGGCGAGATTGCGAACATCGACAGTCGCCAGTATTTCGCCGAGGGAGAAACGCATCTGCAACTCGGCGACCAGCCACGCGCAGGCTTCGGTTGCAAAACCTTGTCCCCAGTC
>JANMBN010000004.1:0-14395 GCA_031360485.1 Betaproteobacteria bacterium
GCCGCATCATGCCGTCGAGCAGCGTTCGCGCATCCGGCTCGTAGATGTAGTCCCACGACCCGTCGGACAATTCGCTCTTGCGCACTTCGCCGGCCGCAGTGCGGTACTGGTCGGGAATCGGGATGATCTTCCCGTGCCGCGCCTCCTGGCTCATGGTATTTCGGAACGTCGTAAAGTAGATGTGCACTTCATCGACATTGCCCGCGACATATTCGTCGATCAGCGTCTTCACCGGGCCGACCATCTTGTCCAGGTGCGGACGGTCGCCCAATTGCACCGCGCTGGCCACGACGTTGCCGCCCATGCGCTGCAGAAAGCCCAGTCCCTTGCCGCCGATGGCCACATAGTCGACCTCGATGCCCTTTGCGCGCCATTCCTTGTGTTGCTGCAGGACCAGCCGGAGCACGTTGGTATTGAGGCCGCCGCACAGGCCCTTGTCGGTGGTGACGATAATCGCGCCGACGCGCTTCACCTCGGTCCGATGGGCGAGAAACGGATGCTTGTACTCGGTGTTCGCCTTGGCGATGTGCATCGCGATCTGCAGCGCGCGCTCGACATACGGCCGCGAGGCGCGCATCCGGTCCTGGGCGCGCTTCATCTTCGCGGCCGAAACCATCTCCATCGCCTTCGTGATCTTGCGCGTGCTCTGCACGCTCTTGATCTTGTTCCGGAGTTCCTTCGAGCCGGCCATGTCAGTAGGCGCCGTTCTTCTTGAAGTCTTCGATGGCCGAGGTGAGGGTCTTTTCGTCGTCGGCGGACAAGTCCTTGATCTTCTCGATGTTGTCCATCAGCGCCGAGTATTTGCTCTTCACGAAAGCGCGGAGCGCCGACTCGAAGGCGAGCGCCTTCTCGACCGGGATGTCGTCGTAGTAGCCCTTGTTCACGGTAAAGAGCGTCACCGCCATCTCGTTGACCTGCAGCGGCTGGTACTGCGGTTGCTTCATGAGTTCCGTGACGAGCCGTCCGCGGTCCAGTTGCTTGCGCGTCGCTTCGTCGAGGTCGGAAGCAAACTGCGCGAACGCGGCGAGCTCGCGGTACTGCGCGAGCGAGAGGCGCACGCCGCCTCCAAGCTTCTTGATGACCTTCGTCTGCGCGTCCCCGCCCACGCGCGACACCGAGATGCCCGCGTTGATCGCGGGACGGATGCCGGCGTTGAAGAGATCGGTTTCGAGGAAGATCTGGCCGTCGGTGATCGAGATCACGTTGGTCGGCACGAATGCGGTGACGTCGCCCGCCTGCGTTTCGATGACCGGCAACGCGGTCAGCGAGCCGGTCTTGCCCTTGACCGCGCCCTGCGTGAATTTCTCGACGTACTCCTCGTTGACGCGCGCGGCGCGCTCGAGGAGGCGCGAGTGCAGGTAGAACACGTCGCCCGGATACGCTTCGCGGCCCGGCGGACGGCGCAGAAGGAGCGAGATCTGCCGGTAGGCCCACGCCTGCTTGGTCAGGTCATCGTAAATGATCAGCGCGTCCTGGCCCCGGTCGCGGAAATATTCGCCCATCGTGCAGCCGGAGTACGGAGCGATGTACTGCATCGCGGCGGAGTCCGACGCCGTCGCGACGACGACGATCGTGTAGGCCATCGCGCCGGTCTCTTCGAGCTTCCTTATCACGCTCTTGACCGTCGACGCCTTCTGGCCGATCGCGACGTAGACGCAGATGAGGTCCTTGCCCTTCTGGTTGATGATCGTATCGATTGCGACCGCGGTCTTTCCCGTCTGCCGGTCGCCGATGATGAGCTCGCGCTGGCCGCGGCCGATCGGCACCATCGCGTCGATGGATTTGAGTCCCGTCTGCACCGGCTGCGATACCTTCTTCCGCCAGATCACGCCGGGCGCGACCTTCTCGATGACGTCGGTTTCCTTCGTCTCGATCGGACCCTTGCCGTCGATCGGCTGCCCGAGCGAATCGACGACGCGGCCGATCAGCGCCAGGCCCACCGGCACCGACAGGATGCGGCCGGTGCATTTGACGGTATCGCCCTCGGTGATGTGCTCGTAGGCGCCCAGAATGACGGCGCCGACCGAGTCGCGCTCGAGATTGAGCGCCAGGCCGAACGTGTTCTTCGGAAACTCGAGCATTTCGCCGGCCATCGCGTCGGACAGGCCGTGGACGCGGCAGATGCCGTCGGTGACCGAGACGACCGTGCCCTGCGTGCGCACTTCGGCGCCCATGTCCAGGTTCTGGATCTTGCTCTTGATGAGTTCGCTGATTTCGGATGGATTCAACTGCATGGTGTCCTCGCGTTGCTCCGGCGCGATCGCGGCCGGCGCACGGTAGTATGAAATTCAGGTCCGCAATTGGTTGGCCATTGCGTGGAGCTGTGCCTCGACCGACGCATCGATGACGGTGTCGCCGACCGTGATCCGCGCGCCGCCGATGAGCGCCGGATCGACGTTGATCGTCGCCTCGATCTTCTTTCCGAAGTGCTTTTCCAGCGCCGCCTTGAGCAGTTCGACCTCGTCGTCCGCGAGCGGGAACGCGCTGTCGATCCGGGCCTTCGCGACACCCTCCGCGTCGTTCTTCAACGCCTCGAACAGCGCCTGGATCTGCGGGAGCACCCCGACGCGGTCGGCCTCGACCAGCACGCGGATGAAATTGTGGCCGAGCGGATCGAGCTTCTCGCCGCAGACGGAAAGCACCAGCGCCTCCTTGTCCCCGGCGGTGAGCTTCGGATTGTCGAGCGCCGAGGCCATGCCCGGATCGGCGACGACCGCGCTCGCGAAGCGCAGCATCTCCGACCACGCCGGCAGCGCGTTCGCGGCGCGCGCGAGCCGGAACGCCGCCTCGGCGTACGGTCGCGCAATCGTCGTCAGCTCGGCCATCGCATGCCCGTCAAAGCTGCCGCCGGATGGAAGCGAGGAGTTCGGCGTGCGCGTTGGCGTCGACTTCGCGCTTCAGGATTTTCGTGGCGCCCGCGACCGCGAGATCCGCGACCTGATTCCGCAGCTGTTCCTTGGCGCGGACGACTTCCTGCGCAATTTCGGCCTTCGCCGCGGCGAGGATCCGATCCGCCTCGGCCTTGGCGTCCGCCTTGGACGCCTCGATCGTCTCGCTCTTCAGTTTCTCGCCCTGCGCGATGATCTCCGACGAGCGTGTCTTCGCCTCGGCGAGCATGTCCGCGATGCGTTTTTCCGCCGAAGCGAGGCTCTTCCGGCCCTGCTCGCCGGCGGCGAGGCCGTCGGCGATCTGCTTCTGGCGGGTCTCGATGGCCCCCATCAGCGGCGGCCAGACGAACTTCGCCGTGAACCAGATGAACGCGGCGAACGCCGCGGCCTGCATCAGCAACGTGAGGTTGATATCCATGGCTTCCCCCTGGGCGGTTGGAAGGGGTGCGAGGGCGCGCCTACTTGAGCCCGGCCGGGATCAGCGGATTGCCGAACGCGAACAGCATGGCAAGACCCACGCCGATGATGAACGACGCGTCGATGAGGCCGAGCAGCAGGAAAACCTTGGCCTGGAGCTGCGGCATCAGCTCGGGCTGGCGCGCCGCCCCTTCGAGGAACCGCGAGCACATGATGCCTACGCCGACGCACGCGCCGAGCGCACCGAGGCCGATGATAAGACCGATGCCGATGCCCGTGTAGGCCTGGATCTGCGCAACCAGTGCGAGCTTGTCCATTTACTTTCCTTTCTGAACGGAGGGTTGGACGGTGAAACGAAACGGAGGAGCTTCAGTGGTGTTCGTGCGCCATCGAAATGTAGACGATGGTCAGCATCATGAAGATGTAGGCCTGCAGCGCGACGATCAGGATGTGGAAGATCGACCAGCCGACGTGCAGCACGCCGCCGATCACCACGCCGACGATGCCGGTCGCGGCCCAGAGACCCAGCAGCATGAAGATGATCTCGCCGGCGTACATGTTGCCGTAGAGCCGCAGCGAGTGGGACAGCGGCTTCGACAGGTATTCCACCGCGTTGAACAGCAGGTTGAACGCCCACAGCAGCGGATTGCTGCCGAACGGCGAGCAGAACAGCTCGTGGATCCAGCCGCCCAGCCCCTTGATCTTGATGCTGTAGAAGATCATCAGCGCGAAGACCGACAGCGCGAGCGCGAACGTCGTGTTCACGTCGGCCGTGGGTACGCCGCGCCACACATGCTGGTGGAACACGTGCTCGTAGATCCACGCCATGATGTCCACGGGCAGGAAGTCCATCGCATTGAGGAACAGCACGAGCACGAACGTGGTGAGGGCGATCGGCGCGATCAGCTTGCTCTCCCCCTGGTAGATGCCCTTGACCTGGTCGTTGACGAAATCGACGGTCAGCTCGACGAACGCCTGCGTCTTCGTCGGCACGCCGGCCGTCGCCTTGCGGGTGACGAGCCAGAGGAAGCCGAACACAAGGACGCCGATGACGCCGGTCGTGACGATCGTGTCCCAGTGCACCGTCCAGAAGCCGCCCGACTCGCCCGTGGGCTTCGCCAGGAACGTCAGGTGATGCTGAATGTAGGACGTCGGGTTCAGTTCGGATTCGGCAGCCACAAGCCCCACTCCTCGCTCGATTCGGACTACTCGCGGACGAAAAACGCCATGCTGAACACGATCACGGTGATCACGAACGCCACAAAAAATGCGGCCGGGACGATGTCCCTGTACGTCGACAGCACCAGCCACAGCCCGCCGATGATCACGAGAACCTTGCTCGCTTCCGCCCGGAACATCGCCAGGAGCGAAGCCCCGGCATCCGGCACCGGCCGGGCGCCCAGGCCCAGGCCAAGAACAAACGCGTAAACCACGCCGGCCGCAACGTTGACGAGGCCTCCCAGCCCTGCCGAAACCACGCCATGGCCGCCCGTGGAGATCCCCGAGATCGCCGCGACAGCCCCCGTGGCGACGAGTTGCCACTTGAGGACGGTGCGGATCGGTTTGGTCTTGAGCGGGGAAATCACTCGGGCGCGCGAGGGCGGCTTTCTCGGGCGCTTCCAACGGCAGCAAACCGCGGGATTATATCGGTTTTACGCGCGACCCCGCAACGAGAATGCCGCCTCGCAGCGCGCATTCAGCCACCGGAAAGCGCGCCGACGATCATCAGTTCGCGCGCCGCGGCAAGCGGCTCCGCCAGGTTCCGGACAAGCGCGCCGTCGACGAAGAGTTTGATGTGGGGACGGATCGCGTCCTGTTCGTCGACGATCCGGAAGCGAAGTCCGGGAAACCGCGCGTCGAGTGCATCGATCGCATCGCCCAGCGTTCCGGCTGCCGCGCTCTCGACCGCTTCGGCGCCGGCCGTGTAGGACCGCAGCAGTCCGGGGATGCGCACGATCATCGGCGGCCCCGCGCCTGCGGACGAGCCATGGCGTGGCGAATCAGCGCCGCGACGAACGCCGGCATGACCCGGTTTACGCGCACTCGACCGCGTAGACGTGCGGCAGGTGGCGCACCAGGCACTTCCAGCTCCGGCCTTCATCGCGGCTTCCCCAGACCTCGCCGCTCGTCGTCCCGAAGTAAACGCCCACCGTCGGCGCCTGGTCCACGGTCATTGCCTGTCGCTTGACGGTCCACCAGGCCTGCGCCTTCGGCAGACCGGTCGCCTGCCGCTGCCAGGTCTTGCCGCCATTGACCGACCGGTACGCCGCCGGCTTGCCGCCCGGCGAAATTCTCGGCCAGACGTCCGTTCCGTCCATCGGGAACACCCACAACGTATCCGGATCGCGCGGATGAAGCGCGATCGGAAAACCGATCGACCCGACCGATTTCGGCATCGCGCCGCCGATGTCGGACCACCGCTCGGCCGGGCGATCGAGACGGTAGATGCCGCAATGGTTCTGCTGGTAGAGGCGGTCCGGCTCCCGGGGATGCAAGCGAACGCAATGCGGGTCGTGCCCGAACTCCGGATCCGGATCCGGCAGAAAGAGGGCGCGCACGCCGCGATTCAACGGTTTCCAGTCTCCGCCGCGGTCCGTCGACTCGAAGACGCCGCCGCTCGACATCGCGACGTACATATGCCGGGGATCGCGAGGGTCGATGAGGATCGAGTGCATCTTCGGCCCATCGGGCGTTCCGTCCTGGTCACCCCCGCACCAAGCCTTGCGCTGCGGATGGTCGTTGAATCCATCCACGCCGGACCATGTGACACCCCCGTCCGCCGAGCGGAACAGGCCCTGTGGCGACGTCCCGGCGTACCAGACCCCGGGTTCGGTGGCGTGCCCCGGGGTGAGCCAGAACGTGTGCTCGACGGTGCGCCCGCTTCCCGGCTTGAAAGCCGGCGGTTGCGCCGCTTCCTTCCACGTGCGCCCGCGATCCGCGGAGCGAAAGACCGTCGGTCCGAGGTGACCCGTGCGCGCCGCCGCGAGGATCGTCCTTCCGTCCCGCGGATCGGCCAGCGCATGGTGAACAATGTGGCCGAGGAACTGCGGGCCGGCGAGCTTCCACGCCCGGCGCGCGGGGTCTCCCGTGAGCGTCCACAGCCCCTTGCGCGTCGCGATCAGGAGCGTCGTGCTGCGGGGCGCGATCGCCGCGGCCTTCTTTCTTGCTGTTGGCATGTTTTCCCCTCCCGGTGTTCGAACCGGCAACGCTACCGCTACCGCGCCGCGGCGGCAAGCCTTGCCGTCGGAAACCCGGCGCACGTTGGGGTTGAAATTCGCCGCGAGGCCTGTAATCCTCGCAACCCCTTCCGCAAAACATCGCGGCCGAAGAAACCCCTAGGAGAATGCATGACGATCAAAGTTGGCGACAAGCTGCCCTCAGGCGTGCTGTCGGAATATGTCGAAGTCGCGACCGCCGGCTGTGCCGTCGGCCCCAACGAATTCAAGACCGACGACCTCACGCGGGGAAAGAAAGTCGCGATATTCGGGCTGCCGGGCGCGTTCACACCGACGTGCTCGGCCAAGCATGTGCCGAGCTACCTGCAGAATATCGACAAGCTGAAGGCGAAGGGCGTTTCCGACGTGATCTGCATGTCGGTCAACGACGCGTACGTCATGGGCGCGTGGGCGCGCGACCAGCACGCCGACGGCAAGGTCCGCATGATGGGCGACGGGAGCGCGCTCTTCACCAAGGCGCTCGGCCTGGAACTCGATCTGACGGCCAAGGGACTCGGCATGCGATGCCAGCGGTTTTCCATGCTGGTCGACAACGGCGTGGTAAAGGTTCTCAACATCGAGGCGCCCGGCAAGTACGAGGTGTCCGACGCGGAGACAATGCTTAAGCAGATGGGCTGAAGCTCCGGCTTGCCGACAAGGCGATGGCGGCTCCCGGGCCGCCGCCGCCGCCTTTTTCGCGGCGTCGGGATCGCCGTCGATTCGACGCCGCGACGGCCGTGTCACCGCAGCTTGGCGAGAATTCCGTCGAGTTGTTCGAGGGTCGAATAGCCGATGATGAGCTTGCCGGCCCCGTTTGCCTTCGGCTCGATCGTGACCTTGGCGCCCAGCGCCTCCGCGAGATCCTCCTGCAGCCGCGCGAGATCGGCGTCCGGGACGCGTGCAAGGCGCTTCGCGCCGCGCCGCCCCGGGTGCGCGAACTGCTGCACCAGCCGCTCGGTCTCGCGCACCGACAATCCCTGCGCGACCACGCGCGCCGCCGCCGCCACCTGCTGGCCCGCGGGCAGCGCGAGGAGCGCGCGAGCGTGGCCCATGTCGAGCTGACCGCCCATCAGGTACGCCTGGACCGGTTTCGCGAGATCGCGCAGCCGCAGCAGGTTGGTGACGGCGCTGCGCGAGCGGCCGACCGCCCTGGCCGCCGCTTCGTGGGTCAGGCCGAACTCGTCGATCAGGCGGTGAATGCCGTTGGCCTGTTCGAGCGGATTGAGGTCTTCGCGCTGGATGTTTTCGATCAGCGCCAGCGCGAGCGCCGATTGATCGGGCACGGCTTTCACCAGCGCCGGCAGCTCGGCGAGGCCCGCGCGCTTCGCCGCGCGCCAGCGCCGCTCGCCGGCGACGATCTCGAAGCGCCCGCCCTCTGTCGGCCGCACCAGGATCGGTTGCATGACGCCGTGCTCGCGGATCGACGCGGCGAGATCGTCCAGCGCCGCGTCGTCCATCTTCGTCCGCGGCTGGTACCTGCCCGGCTGCATGCGATCGATCGCGATGGACTGCAGCGCGTCCTTCGCCTCGGCCGGGTCGATGCCCGAGAGCAGCGCGTCGAGCCCGCGGCCGAGTCCCTTGGGTCGAATCATCGGTGCGCCTCGCAGCGCGGGCGGGCGGGCATCACGCCGTCAACGCCGTGGCCGTGCCGGCGCGGATCGCCTCAGCGGCCTCCATCCGGCGGAGCATCTCGCCGGCGAGCGCGAGATACGCCTGCGCGCCCTTGGAACCCTTGTCGAGCTGGAGCGCCGGGACGCCGTGCGACGGCGCCTCGGCGAGGCGGATGTTGCGCGGAATCACCGTGCGATACAGCTTGTCGCCGAAATGCCTGTCGAGCTCCGCGGCGACGTTGAGCGCGAGCGTGTTGCGCGGGTCGTACATCGTGCGCAGCAGCCCCTCGATCTCGAGCTTCGGATTGAGATGGGCGCGGACCTTCTTTACCGTCTGGACGAGATCCGAAAGCCCCTCGAGCGCGTAGTACTCGCACTGCATCGGAATGAGCACCGAATCCGCCGCGCAAAGCCCGTTCAGCGTGAGCAGCGACAGCGACGGCGGACAATCGAGCAGCACCAGGTCGTAGTCCGGCGCAACCTCCGAGATCGCCGAACGCATCTGCTTCAGCGCTTCGGCGATCGCGTCCTTCAATCGCGTCTCGCGTTCGGGCAGATCGACCAGCTCGACCTCGGCCCCGGCGAGCTCGCGGTTGGCGGGCACCAGATCGAACCCGCCCGTCGGCGAGGTGACGCGGACATCGGCGATCTTCTTTTCCCCGAGCAGGACGTGATACACGGTTGCCGCGAGCAAGCGCTTGTCGATGCCGGCCCCGGTCGTGGCGTTTCCCTGCGGGTCGAGATCGACGAGCAGCACGCGGCGCTTCATCGCCGCCATGCTCGCGGCGAGATTGACGGAAGTCGTCGTCTTGCCGACGCCGCCCTTCTGGTTCGCGACCGCGATGATCCTCGTCACGCCCGTTCCATGACGATGAGATGTCGCTGCGCTTCGAGCCCGGGCACGCTGAGCGACGGCGTCGCGACGACGCGAAAGCCGGCGGGGAGCTGCGCGATTTCTTCGTCGGGAAAGACGCCTTTCATCGCGACGAGCTGCCCGCGCTCGGCGAGGTGTCGCGCGCCGGCGTCGACAAACGTCGCGAGGTCGGAAAATGCGCGCGAGATGACGACGTCGAACGGAGCCGGCGGCCGATAGTCCTCGACGCGCGCGACGGCCACCTCGACATTCGGCAGCCGAAGCTCGATCACCGCTTGCTGCAGGAACGCGCCCTTCTTGTGGTTGCTGTCGAGCGCGACGACATGCCAGGACGGCCGCGCGATCGCCAACGGTATCGCCGGCACGCCGCCGCCGCTGCCGACATCGAGCACCCGCAGCGCCGGCCGTGCGGCTTCGTCCGGCAGGTGCGGGAGCACAGCGAGCGCATCGAGCACGTGATGCGTCACCATCCGCTCCGGCTCGCGAATCGCCGTCAGATTGTACGTGCGGTTCCACTTCGCGAGCAGCTCGACATACGCGACGAACCGGTCGCGCGCACCGCGCGGAAGCGACGCGGCGCCGGCGCCCACGGCACCCACGGCACCCAACAGGGCCAGGCCCTCGTCGATGTCGAGCGCTCCGATCATGCCGAGCGCCGCTCGCTCGACGGCGCGCTCGACGGCGCGCTCGATGGCGGTGCCCCGTCCGCGCCCGATGCCGCCGCCAGGCCGCGCTTCAGATGCACGAGCAAGAGCGAGATCGCCGCGGGCGTGATGCCCGGCAGGCGCGCCGCCTGGCCGAGCGTTTCGGGCCTGTGCCGGTTCAGCTGGTGCTGCACCTCGGCGGAAAAGCCGCGCACCGTGCGATAGTCGAGATCGGACGGCAGCCGCAGCGTCTCCTGCGCGAGATGGCGCGCGATCTCCTCCGTTTGCCGATCGATGTAACCCGCGTATTTGATCGCAACCTCGACCTGCGCCGCGACCGCCGGATCCGCGACCGCCGCACCCGCCGCCGGCAGCGTCATCAGCGCGGCGTAAGTGACGCCCGGCCGGCGCAGGAGCTCGCCCAGCGAATACTCGCGCTCGATCGATTGCCCCAGCACGCGCAGCGCGTCGTGCGCCGCGACGACGGCCGGATTCACGCTGGTCGATTTCAGCCGCTCGAGTTCCCGCGCGACCGCATCGCGTTTCCGCGCGAACGCGTCCCAGCGCGCGTCGTCGACGACGCCGAGCCGGCGGCCCGCCTCGGTCAGGCGCAGATCCGCGTTGTCCTCGCGCAGCTGCAGCCGATACTCGGCGCGCGACGTGAACATCCGATACGGCTCCGTCACGCCGCGCGTGACGAGGTCATCGACGAGCACGCCGAGATACGCCTCGTCGCGGCGCGGAGACCACGCCTCGTCGCCGCGGACGAAGCGCGCCGCGTTGATGCCCGCGAGGACGCCTTGTGCGGCGGCTTCCTCGTACCCCGTCGTGCCGTTGATCTGGCCGGCGAAGAAGAGCCCGCGAATCGCCTTGGTCTCGAGCGACGCCTTCAGCCCGCAGGGATCGAAATAATCGTACTCGATCGAGTAACCGGGGCGCAGGATGTGCGCGCTCTCGCAGCCCTTGATCGAGCGCACGAGCGCCAGCTGAACGTCGAACGGCAGCGATGTCGAAATGCCGTTCGGATAGAGCTCGTTCGTCGCGAGGCCCTCGGGCTCGAGGAAGATCTGGTGGCTTTTCCTCTCGGCGAAGCGCACGACCTTGTCCTCGATCGACGGACAATAGCGGGGCCCGACGCCCTTGATGACGCCGGTGAAGAGCGGCGAGCGGTCGAGGCCGCCGCGAATGATCTCGTGCGTGCGCTCGTTCGTGTGGGTGATCCAGCAAGGGATCTGCCGCGGGTGCATCGAACGGGTGCCCACGAAACTGAAGACGGGCGCCGGAACGTCGCCGGGTTGCACGTCGAGCGACGCGAGATCGACGGTGCGGCCATCGAGCCGCGGCGGAGTGCCTGTCTTCAGGCGGCCGACTGGCAACCGCAGTTCGCGCAATCGGGCGCCGAGCCTTTTCGCCGGCGGGTCGCCGGCGCGCCCCGCCTCGTGGTTTTCGAGGCCCACGTGGATGAGTCCGGACAGGAACGTCCCCGTCGTGAGCACGACGGCGGCGGCCTCGAACACGACGCCGATCTGCGTGACGACGCCGGTGACGCGGGCGCCCGAACCTTCGCCGTCGAGCGTGAGGTCGTCGACGGCCTGCTGAAACAGCGTGAGGTTCGGTTGGGTCTCCAGGCGCCCGCGAATCGCGGCCTTGTAGAGCACCCGATCGGCTTGCGCGCGCGTCGCCCGCACCGCCGGCCCCTTGCTCGAATTCAGCGTGCGGAACTGGATGCCGGCTTCGTCCGTTGCGATCGCCATCGCCCCGCCCAGCGCATCCACCTCTTTGACGAGGTGCCCCTTGCCGATGCCGCCAATCGACGGGTTGCATGACATCTGCCCGAGCGTTTCGATGCTGTGCGTCAGCAGCAACGTGCTGCGTCCCATCCGCGCGCTGGCGAGCGCCGCCTCGGTGCCGGCATGGCCGCCGCCGACGACTATCACATCGAAGCGCGCAGGAAACAGCATGATTTTATTGACTATTTATGTTGTATTCGGCGCGACGGACGCCAGGAAGGCTGGATTCGATCATACGGCAAAGCGGCGATCCGGGAAAGCAACCATCCGGCCGACCCGCGGGCTTTATCAGGATGGACTGCGGTTTGTTCCACGTGAAACATGGGGGGAAATGTCGCGCCGGCAGGGGCCTCCTCCGCCCAGCATGAGCTGGCCGTCCGCCCCGCGTCCGGTCGGACCCGATTGGCTCCTAGTGCCTCCTCGCGCGACGTCGACACAATGCGTCGCGCGGGACAGGCCGGGCGCGGCGCCCCGCGCAAGCGGGTGGCCGCCGGCTCCGCACCCCCGGACGTTCTGCGCAGCGCGTCGCGGCGGGAGGATGCGGGCACCGCCGAGCGACCATCCCTGCACCTTCCGGTCCCGCGACAATCGGTCCCGGTTTCGCCGCTTGCCGGGGATGGCGCCCGGTGCGCTCGAGGCGCCGGGTTTGGCCGCGCACCTTCCGCGGGCCACGATGTTCCACGTGGAACCTCCGTGACCGCAGGCGCCCGCCCGCCTACAATCGGCGCGGACTTGCTCATCCTCGCTCCCCGGCCCAACCCTATGTCACGAATTCTCTGCCTCGGCATGTCGGCGCTCGATGCCATCTATCGCGTCCCGGCCATTCCGACGACCCCAACCAAGATTCTGGCCACCGCGTTCACCGAATGCGGCGGAGGCATGGCCGCCAACGCGAGTGTCGCCGTCGCGCGGTTGGGGGGCCAGGCGTCCTACTGGGGTCGTGTCGGCGCGGACGCCCTGGGAACGCGAGTTCTCGACCAGCTGTCAGCCGAAGGCGTCGATGTCGCCACCGTGCGGCGAATCGCCGGGTGTGTCTCCCCGTCCGCGGCCATCCTGGTTGCCGACGACGGCGAGAGGCTCGTCTGCGCGTACAACGACCCCAAGCTCGATCCGGATGCGTCGTGGTTACCGGTGGAACGGGTATCCCTGTTCGATGCGGTTCTGGCCGATGTGCGTTGGCCAGCCGGTGCCGCGGTGGTTCTCGACGCGGCGACGGCCGCGGGAAAGCCGGCGGTGTTCGACGGCGACATCGGCCCGCGCGATGCGTTGCTCGATCTTGCGCAGCGCGCCACGCACGTTGTCTTTTCGGAGCCCGGGCTGGCGCACGCGGCCGAAACGTCCGATGCGGGAGAAGCGCTCGCCCGGATCGCGAAGTCGGTCCCCGGCATCGTGGGCGTCACGTTGGGTCCCGATGGGTTTCTCTGGCGCGACCATGGCCTGGAACGTCGCGTGCCGGCGCCCAAGATCGCCGCCGTCGACACGCTCGCGGCCGGCGACGTCTGGCACGGGGCGTTTACGCTGGCGTTGGGCGAGCAGCGCGACATTGCGGAAGCGGCGCGTTTCGCCAATGCCGCGGCCGCCATCAAGTGCACACGGCCGGGCGGGCGACTGGGTGCGCCCACGCGCGCCGAAGTCGCGGCGAAGCTCTCTTCCTTATAAACTACTTTATAAACAATGCTTTGCGTAGCTAACGCCGTCCGCAACCCGCGCGGCCCTGCTGCGCCGTGAAGGCGCTTACGCCTTCGATAGCCCCCTACCCCGTGAGGCGCCGGCCGAGCCTTTCGCGTTCGGCGACCAGGGCGGCGGGCAATTTGGCGCCGAGCTTGGCGAAGAGTTCGTCGTGTGCGGAGAGCTCGCGCACCCACATCGCCGTGTCGATCTTCATCACCTGCCGATACGTCTCCACGGCGAAATCGAGGCCGGCCCAGTTGAGGTCGGCATAGCCGGGCTCGTAGCCCAATGCGGTTTCAGTGCCATGGCCGCGGCCATGGCAGCGATCGATGATCCACGCCAGCACGCGCATGTTCTGGCCGAAGCCCGGCCAGGCGAATTTCCCGTTCGCATCGGTGCGAAACCAGTTCACGTTGAATATCCGCGGCGGCGCGGCCGTCGCCTTGCCCATCGCGAGCCAATGCGCGAAATAATCGCCGACGTGATAACCGCAGAACGGCAGCATCGCGAATGGATCGCGGCGGACCTCGCCGACCTTCCCGGTCGCCGCCGCGGTGGTCTCGGAGCCCATCGTCGCCGCCTTGTATACGCCCTCCTCCCACGTCCTCGCCTCGACGACGAGCGGAATCGTGTCACTCCTTCGCGCGCCGAAGACAAAGGCGTCGATCGGCACGCCGTCGGGGTTGTCCCAGTCGGGGTCGAGCGACGGACACTGGCTTGATGAGACCGTGAAGCGTGCATTCGGATGTGCCGCCTTGCGCCCGCAATCGGGAGTCCATGGCTGTCCCTGCCAGTCGGTGAGGCGCGCCGGCGGCACCTTCGTCAACCCTTCCCACCACACGTCACCGTCCTCGGTCAGCGCGACGTTGGTGAAGATCACGTTGGCCTTGAGCATTTCCATCGCGTTGGGGTTGGATTCGTATGACGTGCCCGGCGCGACGCCGAAGTACCCGGCCTCGGGATTGATGGCGTAGAACCTCCCGTCGCCGTGCGGCTTGATCCACGCGATGTCGTCGCCGATCGTCGTGACCTTCCAGCCCTCGAATCCTTTCGGCGGGATCAGCATCGCGAAATTGGTCTTGCCGCAAGCGCTGGGAAACGCCGCCGCGACATAGCTTTTCTCGCCTGAAGGCGCGGTGACCCCGAGGATCAGCATGTGCTCGGCAAGCCAGCCCTGGTCGCGGCCCATCACCGAGGCGATCCGCAGCGCGAAGCACTTCTTGCCGAGCAGCGCGTTGCCGCCGTAGCCCGAGCCGAACGACCAGATCTCGCGCGCCTCGGGGAAA
>JANMBN010000080.1:0-4416 GCA_031360485.1 Betaproteobacteria bacterium
AAGGGCGCGCACATGGTGCAGATCGACTTCACCGAGGGCCGGCTCGCGCTGAAGGTCGACCCGACCGGCAACCTGCTCAACAGCTTCATCGACCTCAACAATCTGGCGCTGTCGCGGTTCTCCAGGGAGGACCGGCGGCGCATCGGCGTGCACACCTGCCCGGGCAGCGATCGAGATTCGACGCACAGCGCCGATATCGACTACGCCGAATTGCTGCCCAGCTTGTTCGAATTGAAGGCGGGGAATTTCTATGTCGCGCTGGCCGGCGAAAGGGACCGCGTTCGCGTGCTCAAGATCATTCGCGAGCACTTGAAGCCGGAACACCGGATTTTCGTCGGCGTTGTTGCGCCGATCGATCCGCGAGTGGAGACTCCTGAAGAAGTCAGAGACCGGATTCTCGAGGCGACCGAATACATTCCGGTCGCGCAGCTCGGCACCACCGACGACTGCGGGTTCTCGCCTTTCAGCGACGACACGTCGACCAGCCGCGATACCGCCTTTGCCAAGATAAGGTCACGGGTGCTCGGCACCGCGCTCGCAGCCCGGGTTCTCGGAGTCGAGTGACGCCGGCGGACGCGCGGGACGAAGTATTCTGGCGGAGACGCAGGGATTCGAACCCTGGATACAGGTTTTGGCCCGTATGCTCCCTTAGCAGGGGAGTGCCTTCGACCACTCGGCCACGTCTCCGGGAAACCTTGCGATTGTATCGGCGCGGGCCTTGCCGCGTCAAACGGCATGCGCGAAAACGGATTGGAAAACCGGCGGTTACGCTTCTTCCGGCGCCTTGTCCAGCTCGAACGCGCGGTGCAGCACGCGCACGGCAAGTTCGAGATACTTCTCGTCGATGACCACTGAAATCTTGATCTCGGAGGTCGAGATCATCTGGATGTTGATGCCCTCGTCGGCGAGCGCCTTGAACATCCTGCTTGCGATTCCGACATGCGAGCGCATGCCGATGCCGATGACCGACACCTTGCAGATCCGGTTGTCGCCGATGATCTCGCGTGCCTTGAACGTCTTGCCGCGCTCGACGGCGAGGACATCCAGCGCCTTCTGATACTCGGCGCGGTTCACGGTGAACGAAAAATCGGTGTGCCCCGACGCACCGATGTTCTGCACGATCATGTCGACGTCGACGTTGGCGGCGGCGATCGAACCGACGATCGTGTAGGCGATGCCGGGCCTGTCCTCGACGCCCATCACCGAAATCTTGGCTTCGTCGCGATTGAATGCGATGCCCGATATGATGGCCTGTTCCATGGTCTCGTCTTCCTCGTACGTGATGAGTGTGCCCTTCGACGTGATCTCCGGATCCTCGAACGACGACAGGACGCGCAGCTTGACGTTGTACTTGCCGGCGAACTCGACCGAACGGATCTGCAGCACTTTCGAGCCGAGGCTTGCCATCTCCAGCATTTCCTCGAAGGTGACCGTGTCGAGGCGTCGTGCCTCGGGCACGATTCGCGGGTCCGTCGTGTAGACACCGTCGACGTCGGTGTAGATCTGGCACTCGTCGGCCTTGAGCGCCGCGGCGAGCGCGACGCCCGACGTATCCGATCCGCCGCGGCCCAGGGTCGTGATGTTGCCGTCACCGTCCACACCCTGAAATCCGGCGACCACCACGATCGTGCCGGCGGCGAGATCGGCACGGACCCGTTCTTCGTCGATTGCCAGGATGCGTGCCTTCGTGAACGCGCTGTCGGTCAGCATGCGGATCTGCCCGCCCGTATAACTCTTGGCCTTGAGACCCATGGCTTCCAGCGTGATCGCGAGCAGGCCGATCGTCACCTGTTCGCCTGTTGCGGCAACCACATCGAGCTCGCGCGGACTGGGATCGGGCGCCAGTTCCTTCGCCAACGCGAGCAGCCGGTTGGTCTCCCCGCTCATCGCCGACACCACGACGACGAGCTGGTGTCCCTCGCGATGGTAGCGAGCGACGCGCCGCGCGACGTTCCTGATGCGGTCGACGCTCCCGACCGAGGTGCCGCCGTACTTTTGGACGATCAATGCCATGCCGGGAATGGTACGGTCAGATTCGATTTACTTTCGAGCAGGCGTGTGCCGCCGCCGGCGTGTTAAAAGTGGGGTCAGAGACGATTTTTGGCGGACCGCTCACTCATTCTTTGCGCGTGCGATAAAGTCGTCTCTGACCCCACTTTTGTCAAATCAGGCGGAAGGCGAGCGTGGCGTTGGTGCCGCCGAAGCCGAACGAATTCGACAGCGCGGCGCGAATTTTCATATCACGAGCGACGCGCGGCACGAAGTCGAGGTCGCACTGCGGATCCTGGTTGATGAGATTCGCGGTCGGTGGCGCCAGCTGGTCGCGCAGCGCCAGCACGGTGAACACCGCCTCGACCCCTCCGGCGGCGCCGAGCAGATGGCCCGTCATCGATTTGGTCGAGCTGACCGCGAGCTTCCGCGCGTGGTCGCCGAAGGCGCGCTTGACGGCGACGCATTCGGCGATGTCCCCGAGCGGCGTCGACGTCCCGTGCGCGTTGATGTAGTCGATATCGTCGGTGTTGAGGCGCGCGTTCCGCAGCGCGTTCTGCATGCTGCGCGCCGCGCCGCGCCCGTCCTCGGGCGGCGCCGTGATGTGATGCGCGTCGGCGCTCATCCCGTAGCCGGCGAGTTCGCAGTAGATCCGCGCGCCGCGCGCCTTCGCGTGCTCGTATTCCTCGAGGACCAGGATCCCCGCCCCCTCGCCCAGGACGAATCCGTCGCGATCGGCGTCCCATGGCCGGCTGGCGGTTGCGGGATCGTCGTTTCTCGTCGACAGCGCCTTGACGACGCAGAAGCCGCCGACGCCGAGGGCGCTCACCGTCGCTTCGGTGCCGCCCGCGATCATCACGTCGGCGTCGCCGTATTCGATCAGCCGTCCGGCCTCGCCGAGGCTGTGATTGGCCGTCGAGCATGCGCTGACGATGGCGAGATTGGGGCCCTGGTAGCCATAACGGATCGACACGAGGCCCGCGACCATGTTGATGATCGAGCCCGGCACGAAGAACGGGCTGATCTTGCGCATGCCACCCGCGAGATAGGCCGCCTTGGTGTCCTCGATCAGCGGCAGGCCGCCAATGCCCGAGCCGATGCAAACGCCGACACGTTCGCTGTCGCCGGCATAGCCGTCGAGTCCGGCGTCGCTTACCGCTTCCATCGTCGCGACGAGGCCGTAGTGGATGAACGCGTCGTACCGGCGCGCTTCCTTCGCCGACAGATACTTGCCGACGTCGAAATCCTTGACCTCGGCAGCGATCCGCGTCGGAAAGGTCGAGCAGTCGAAGCGCGAAATCGGGGCGACACCCGAGCGCGCGTTGCGGATCGAATCCCAGGCAGCGTCGAGACCGACGCCGACCGGTGAAACGATCCCCAGTCCGGTGACGACGACGCGACGGCGGGTCATGGCGGTCATCAGCTGTTGTGGTTGCCGATCGACGACGGCAACCGTCGAGGCGAAGCGTTGGGGCAGGAAACGGCCTTACCGCGGTCCGGCGCGGTCCGATGCAAACGGCTCAACGGGACCCGCGGTAATCCGGCGACGGCGGTCCATTCAACCGCCGCGTCACCGGTCACTTCTTGACGTGCGACCCGATGTAATCGATCGCCTGCTGGACCGTCGTGATCTTCTCGGCTTCCTCGTCCGGAATCTCCGTCTCGAACTCCTCCTCGAGCGCCATCACGAGTTCGACCGTGTCGAGCGAGTCCGCGCCCAGATCCTCGACGAATGACGACTCGTTCTTGATCTCGGCCTCGTTCGCGCCGAGCTGTTCGGCAACGATCTTCTTCACTCGCTGTTCAACGTTTTCCATGGTGCTCCCTCCCGTTGCGGGCGTGTCCAATTGAAACTGCGCGATATTACCAGATGTGCTGACCGGGGTATCCGTAGGCAATCGAGGGTTATTCCGCCCGTCCGGCGGACCGGCATTCCCCGCAAGACGCCGCCGGGAGGCCACCCCGCGCCTTGCCGGCGCCCTCGACCGTTTGACTGTCCTACACCATATGCATTCCGCCGTTGACGTGAAGCGTCGCGCCTGTGATGTAGCCCGCCTGCGGAGAAGCCAGGAACGCGACCGCGTGCGCGATGTCCTCCGGCGTACCCAACCGTCCGAGCGGAATCCGCTCGAGCAGTTTTTCCCGCTGAGCGTCCGGCAGCGCCCGGGTCATGTCGGTATCGACAAAGCCCGGCGCCACGCAATTGACGGTGATGTTGCGGCTCCCCACCTCCTGCGCCAGCGACTTGGTGAACCCGACGAGCGCGGCCTTGGCCGCGGCGTAGTTCGCCTGACCGGCATTGCCGCTTGCCCCGACGACGGAGCCGATCTGGATGATCCGGCCACGGCGAGCCTTCATCATTCCGCGCAGGACGCCTTTGGCGAGCCGGAACGCCGGCTTGAGATTGGTCGCCATGATGCCGTCCCA
>JANMBN010000177.1:0-3373 GCA_031360485.1 Betaproteobacteria bacterium
ATCCGATCAGCCGCGCCGCCTGCCGGTACCAATCGGCGAGGAACGGTGGAATCCAGAGCCCGAGCATCAACACCAGCGCGAGGTGCACGAAGACCGGGATCATGGCCGGGCGCAGCGGGAGCTTCTTCGCGGTCGTTTCGCCGAATACCATCGGCTGCACCTTGGAGAATACGGCCGCGAATGCGAGACCGAGCGCGGCGAGCAGGATCGGCGTCGCCCAGGGCTGCTCCCGCATCGCGGTGACGAGGATCAGAAATTCGCTCGCGAACACGCCGAACGGCGGCATGCCGAGGATCGCCAGCGTGCCGAGCACGAGCCCCCAGCCGATCATCGGGCTCGTCGTGATCAGCCCGCGTATCTCGTCCATCAATTGCGTGCCGCTCTTCTGCGCCGCGTGGCCGACGCTGAAGAAGATCGCGGACTTGGTCAGCGAATGGACGGTCATGTGCAACAGTCCCGCGAAATTGGCGATCGGGCCGCCCATGCCGAAGGCGAACGTCATGATTCCCATGTGTTCGATCGACGAGTACGCGAACAGACGCTTGACGTCCTTCTGCCGCGACAGGAGAAGCGCGGCGACGACGACCGACAGCAATCCGAAACCCATCATCAATTCGCGCGCGAACGACGTGTGCAGCGACCCTTCGACCAACACCTTGCAGCGGACGACCGCGTAGAGCGCGACGTTGAGCAACAGCCCGGACAGAACCGCGGACACCGGCGTCGGACCCTCGGCGTGGGCGTCGGGCAGCCAGTTGTGCAGCGGCACCAGGCCCACCTTGGTACCGTAGCCGACGAGCAGAAACACGAAGGCGATCGACAGCACCGTCGGCTCGAGCGAGCCCTTCACGTTGTCGAGTTCGGTCCACAACAGCGCGCCGCCCTCCGCGCCGAGCAGTTTCTCGGCGGCGAAGTAGAGCAGGATCGTGCCGAAGAGCGCCTGCGCGATTCCCACGCCGCAGAGAATGAAGTACTTCCATGCCGCCTCGAGGCTCGCCGGCGTCCGGTAGAGCGAGACTAGCAGCACGGTCGTGAGCGTCGCCGCCTCCATGGCGACCCACAGGATGCCCATGTTGTTGGTCAGGAGCGCGACGAGCATCGTGAAATTGAAGAGCTGGTACATGCTGTGATAGAGCCTGAGCCGTCCTGCCGTGAGCCGCCCGTGCTCCTGCTCGATCCGCATGTAGGGGCGCGAGAAGATCGCCGTCGTGAATCCGACGAACGCGGTGAGCGCCACGAGAAACACGTTGAACGGGTCGACGAAGAACTGCCGGTCGAGGACGAGCAGCGGGCCTTCGACGATCACGCGCACGGTCAGCGCGATCGCCGCGACGAACGTGAGGAAGCTGACGGTGACGTTGATGACCGGCGCGTGCCGGCGCTCGCCGACCAGCGCGAGCAACGCGGCGCCGGCGAGCGGAAAGCCGAGGACGGCGACGATCTCGATCACTACTCGCGCCCTCTGAACCACTGCGCGGTTGCGAGACGTCCAGTCGTCGGGCGCCGCTCGGTCGCGAGCCGACGCGCGCTTCGCGCCTTGCCCACCTCGCTCACTTCGCGGCCTCCGTGCGTTTCTCGATATGCGACGCGCCGCATTGTCGGCCGCGCTCGATCGCTCGGTGACGCGCCCTTCGGGCCTTGGCTCGCTGACGCTCGCCCACCTCGTTCACTCGCCCTCCCTCAATTTCTCGAGGTGCTTGAGGTCGAGGCTGTCGAACTGCTCGCGGATCTGGAAGAAGAAGACGCCGAGGATCAGCATGCCGACCAGCACGTCGAGCGCGATGCCGAGCTCGACGACCATCGGCATCCCGTACGTCGCGCTGGTGGCCGCGAAGAAGAGGCCGTTCTCCATCGCGAGGAAGCCGATCACCTGCGGGAGCGCCTTGCGGCGCGTGATCATCATCAGGAACGAGAGCATCACGCTGGCCATCGCTATGCCGAGCGTCGCCCGCGTGACCGTGCTCGCGAGCTGCGAGATCGGGGACGCGAGGTTGAACGAGAACACGACCAGCACGATGCCGATGAGCATCGTGGTCGGGACGTTGATCAGCCCCTCGACGTCCCACTTCACGTCGAGCTTACGGATCAGCCGATGCAGCAGCCACGGCAGGAGCACGACTTTGAGCACGAAGGTCAACGCGGCCGATGCGTATAGATGCGGCTGATGGGTCGCGAACGCGACGATCCCGGTGGAAACGGCAAGGGCAAGGCCCTGTGCCGCGAACAGGTCGACGAGCGAGAGCACGCGCCGCTGCGTCAGCATCGCGAATGCCAGCAGCAGCAGGATCGCCGCCAGCAGGTTGATGAACTGCGCATACAGCGGTACGCCGGCCACGGCTAGCTTCCGAGCAACTGGTTCACCAGCATCCCCAGCACCGCGAGCAGGAATGCGATGCCGAGAAATTCCGGCGCGCGGAAGATCCGCATCTTCGCCGAAAGCGTCTCGATCACCGCCAGCAGGAACCCGCCGATCGCCAGCTTTCCGATCAGCACGGGCGCGGCGCCGAGAACGGCCTGCCAGCCGCCGCCGGCGGCCGCGATGCCGACCGGGAAGAAAAGTGCCAGGCCGATGCACGAATAGTTGAAGAGCTTGAGCCACGCGGCCCACTCGATCAGCGCGAGATGGCGCGCCGAATACTCGAGGATCATCGCCTCGTGGATCATCGTGAGCTCGAGGTGCGTCGCGGGATTGTCAACGGGAATACGGGCGTTCTCGGCGAGCGACACCATGGTGAACGCGACGCCGGCGAACGCGAGGCTGGGGTAGATCGCCAGCTCGCGGTGGGCGAGCGTGTCGACGATCGACGGCAGCGACGTCGAGCCGGAGATCAGCGAGGCGGTGAACAGCACCATCAGCAGCGCCGGCTCGGCGAGGAAGCCGACAAACATTTCGCGCCGTGCGCCGAGCGAGCCGAATGCCGTGCCGATGTCCATCGCGGCCAGCGCCATGAACACGCGGGCCAGCGCGAAGAGTCCGACCAGCGCGATCGCATCGGCGGCGCGCGCGAACGGAAGGTCCGTCGCGAGCGACGGCACGATCGCCGCGGCGCAGCACATCGCGGCGAAAACGATGTACGGCGTGGTCCGGAAAATGGGGGATGCGCCTTCGGCGACCACCGCATCCTTCAGAAAGAGCTTGCGGATCGTCCGGTAGGGCAGGAACAGCGACGGCGCGCTCCTGTTCTGCAGCCGCGCGCGGCACTGGTTGACCCAGCCGACCAGAAGCGGCGCCAGCGCAAGCGCGATTGCGAGCTGCAGCAGCTGGGACCCGAAGCCGGCGAGCGTCATTTGTGACCTTGGGACGGCCCGGCGGTGCTCATCGGACGAAGAAGAGCAGCGCCAGCAACGTGCAGAAACTGTAAGTCAGATAGAC
>JANMBN010000180.1:0-3839 GCA_031360485.1 Betaproteobacteria bacterium
GTCTATCTCGAAGTCGAGCGCTCCCTCGACCACAAAGTAAGCCTCGTCCCAGTCGTGCCGATGCGGCGGTGGGCCGAGGCCGACCGGAATGTCCTCCGTCATTAACGACCAGGCTCCCTCAGTGTCTTTCGCATCGCAGAGAAACCGGAGTGGCATGCCGAGGACGTTCAGTGTGTTGCCCTCGCCAGCTTTGACGGTGATACCAGCCATTGCGTGTCTCCTTGTTAACCGCTCCGGAAAGGTTACGCCGCGACGCGAACGATTTCAAGTTTTTGGGCCGAGTTTCAGCTTTCCACTAATCTCGGCGATCCTGAAGTGCGTGCGCGCGTCGACGCTGAACTCCGCAATCTACTGCACGACGTGAACGAGAGCCTCGCGACATTCGAGCGACTGCGCGTGCTGGTGGTGGCGCGCGAGCCATGGACGATCGAGAACGGCTATCTGACGCCGACGATGAAATTAAAGCGTAGCCGCGTCGAGGCCGCTTTGGCCGGGCAGGTGGGCGCTTGGTACGCCGAAAAGATACCTGTGGTCTGGGCTTGACCGAACTCAGGTCTTGGCGGACGGCGCCGGCGATCTCGCATCGCGCCCCTACGATTTCCATAAGCGAACGGCCGTTTTGCGGGATCAGGCGCAACGGCCGCTCGTGGCCGACAGCCGCAGCTCATGCGACTCGACCGAGCGGCCGCTGTATATCGCACAACAGTTATCGAGGTGTCACCGGCTGATGCAGATCGTCGAGCAGCCGTCCAGCACTGGGGAGCGGGCGGCCGTGCGCGACCCGTTGCTGTCAATAGATTCTGCGCAGAGCCGACGTTCGCCGGCGAGATAGCGGACTTTGCTGACTTCGTTGGATATGAGGAGTGAGCAGTGTCGTCCAACGGGTCGTCCGGCGGGTTGACGGCCTGACACCGATGGCGCCAGGCGCTCCTCAGTCGTAGGGGATTCTGGCGGCCACACCGGGTGAGCTACGCACGGTGAACTCTTGCTCGCCGCAACACATTGGCATAGCCTTCCCGCGTCGGCAGGACCTTCAATCGCCGCCCGATGCAAGGAGGCCCAATGGACCGGGTAGCGAAGACCGCCAAAGCCAAGACGAGGATCATGCAGTCGGCCGCTCACCGGTCGCACCCGCACGCCGCGAGAGGCAATCGCACGGTCGAGCGGCGGCTGGCGGACGCGCTGGCGCAGCAGGCGGCGACGGACGAAATTCTGCGCGTAATGTGCGCATCGCCGACCGATGTTCGGCCGGTGCTGCAAGTTGTGGCCGAGCGTGCCGCTCAGTTGTGCGGTGCGCCCTACGCGCGGGTGTTCCTTGTCGAGGGCGCCGAATTGCGCCCGTTCGCCCACTATTCAGTGGATGGCGAACCCCCGATACCTGTGTGGGCCATGCCGTTGCGGCGAACGTCGGTCAGCGGCCGCGCGACTCTCGATCGCGAAACCATCCATCACGCCGACATGGTTCCGCTGCTCGACACTGAATACCCGGATGCGCGCGCGAACGCGCGGGAAGCGGGATTCCGGGCTGTCCTGGGCGTCCCGCTTAAGCGCGACGGTGATGCCTACGGCGCCATTTTCCTCTGGCGCCGAGATCCGGGACGTTTCGCGCCCGACCAAGTCGCGCTGGTGGAGACCTTCGCGCGGCAGGCCGTGATCGCGATCGAGAATGTGCGTCTGTTCACCGAGACGAACGAGGCTCTGGAGCAGCAGACCGCAACGAGCGAGATCCTGCGGGTGATCAGTCAGTCGCCGACCAATGTGCAGCCGGTGCTGGACGCCGTCGCGGAGCGCGCATTAGAACTTTGCGACGCGGCCCAGGCCGGCATCTTCCTGGTCGACGAAGACACGCTTCGGTTCGCCGCGCGCTTCGGCAACATGTTAACCCCCGAGGACAATGACTCTTTCCCCCTGAACCGCGCGTTGGTCGTGGGTCGCGCCGTCATCGATCGGGAGACCATCCACCATGCCGATATCGTTCCGTTGCTCGACACCGAATACCCAGATGCGCGACTGCCTCAGCAGAAATTCGGTTTTCGCGCCTTGCTGGGCGTGCCGCTGATGCGCGAGGATCGGGCGATCGGGGCGATCGCGCTCTGGCGCATGGAAGCGCGACGATTCACCGACAAGCAGATCGCGCTGGTCAAGACCTTTGCGGACCAAGCGGCGATCGCGATCGAGAATGTACGCCTGTTCACAGAGACGAAGGAGGCGCTCGAGCGGCAGACGGCTACGGCAGAGATACTCAAGGTTATCAGCAGTTCTCCCACGGACACGCAGCCCATTTTCGATGCGATTGTGCAGAGCGCCTGGCGGCTGTGCGACGCCGTCTATAGCGCTGCTCTGCGCCTCGAGGGCGGCCTCATTCATCTTGTCGCGCATCACAACTGGTCGGGCGAAGGGCTGGCGATGGCACGGCAGTTATTCCCAATGCCTCCGGAGCAAGACCACGTTTCGGCGCGTGTCATTCGGGAAGGTCGGCTCCTCCACTTGCGCCACTTGCAAAGCGATCCGACAGTGCCTGCCTCGTCCCGTGAGTTGGCGGTCGCGCAAGGCTATCAGACACTTCTGGTAGTGCCGATGCTGCGCGAAGGTCGTGCCATTGGCGCCATCGTCGTCGCGAATGCCGAAGGGCCGTTTTCGGAGAAGCAGGTGACGCTACTCCAGACCTTCGCCGACCAGGCGGTGATCGCGATAGAAAACGTCCGTCTGTTCACGGAACTGGAGACGCGCACCACTCAACTCACACGTTCGGTGGGAGAACTCAAGGCGCTTGGAGAGGTTGGGCAGGCGGTGAGCTCGACCCTCAATTTGGAAACCGTGCTCGCGACGATCGTCTCCCGCGCGACTCAACTCGCCGGCATGGACGGCGGATCGATCTGGGAGTACGACGAAACGCGCGAGCAGTTTTACCTGCACGCGACGGACCGGCTACCCGATGAGCTGGTCGAGGTGCTCCGGGCTACGCCCACACGGAAGGGAGAGGGCGCGCTGGGGCGGCTCGCGGTGACCGGCGAACCGGTCGAGATCCGCGACATCGTGGACGAACGCAGTTACCAGAGCCGGGTCCGAGGAATTCTCATTCGGAGCGGCTATCGTTCGGTCTTGGCTGTGCCGCTCCTGCGCGAGGACCGGTTGCTTGGCGCGCTGGCAGTGAACCGGAGTAGCCCTGGCGAGTTCGCCCCAGAGGTGATCGACCTGCTCAAGACCTTTGCGACGCAGTCGGCACTGGCCATCCAGAACGCGCGGCTCTTCCGCGAGATCGAGGAGAAGGGCCGCGAGCTGGCGACGGCGAGCCGTCACAAGAGTGAGTTCCTTGCCAACATGTCGCATGAACTGCGAACGCCCCTAAATGCCATCATTGGCTTCTCGGAGGTCTTGGCGGAGCGGATGTTCGGCGAGATCAACGACAAGCAGGCGGAATACCTGGCCGATATTCTGGAATCCGGACGACACCTGCTATCGCTGATTAACGATATCCTCGACCTGTCCAAGATCGAGGCGGGACGGATGGAACTGGAGCCGGCCGATTTCAATCTGTCGGACGCCATTGAGAACACCATGACCCTTGTGCGAGAGCGGGCCTACCGGCGCGGAATCACGCTGGAGCGTACGATCGACGAACCCCTGAGGATGGTCCGTGCAGACGAGCGAAAGGTGAAGCAGGTACTGCTCAATCTCCTGTCCAATGCGTTGAAGTTCACGCCTGAAGGTGGGCGAATCGACGTTCATGCCGAGTCGAATGGTGGGGGGACGGAAATATCAGTGACGGACACCGGAGTGGGCATCGCGCCAGAGGACCAGGCGGCGGTGTTCGAGGAGTTCCGGCAGGTTGGTTCCGC
>JANMBN010000192.1:0-16414 GCA_031360485.1 Betaproteobacteria bacterium
CGATCGCCCGCAATCGCCGCCGGCACCTCCGCGCTGACGGCGCCGGGCTCTCCCGTCACTGCGCCGCGAGCTGTGAATCGAATTTGCGAACAGGTGCTAGGCGCGCCTCGCGATGCAGACGACCGTGTGACCGCAGGGCAGGCCAAACGGCATGGCGGAAATCCACCCGCGTTCGAGTGCCAGGTAGGTGCCGAGCAACCGCGACCGCACGTTGCCCTCGGGGTGAACGACGATGTGCTTTACCGGCGCGGCCGCGGCATGCGCCGGTGCGCGATCTTCCCGCACCTCGGCCCAGAGCGAGGGCAGGGCGTTCACCCTGGACAGGAACAGAATCTCGAATTTCCTTGCGCCCAGTGCGGCGCGAAGGCCGGCCGGCGTGAAGCTGTGCGAGAAATCCCTGTCATCGCCGCGCCGGAAGGTCGGTGCGCCGCGCACGCGCAGCGCCAGCGTGCCGCCGGGAACGAGCACGCGCGCGAATTCGTCGAGCGCCCGCGTGGAATCGCCCACCGCCATGTGCTGAAGAACGTCGGCGCAATGAATCGCCGAGAAGCTTGCCGCGTCGAACGGGAGCGCCGATGCGGATGCGACGCTCAGGGACGCCTGGCAGCGATCTCGTGCTAGAGTCAGCGCCTCGATAAACAGGTCGATACCGACCCACTGTTCAGCGGAGGCCGCCGTCTGCCAGTTCTCGAGAAACCGCCCCGTTCCGCATCCGACATCGAGCATCCGGTGCTGCTGCGCGAGGCCATGCCGCCGAAGCAGGCCGAGCGCCAGCTTGCGCATCGAAGCCGTCCACGGATGCGAATCCTCCAGCGCCGCCATGCGCTCGAAGTAGGCGGAAGAAAAATCGGTGGCGTCGGTCGGATGTGGGTTCATCGCAGCGGGGATGACTGGATGCGAACGCAATGATAACGCCCGCGGTTCGCCGTGAGCCCTATCGGATCGCCATCGCGGGCCTCGGCCGTGCCGCGCGCGAGATCCACATCCCCGCCCTGAGCAAACTCTCCCGGCTGAAGATCGTGGGCGGCGCGGATCCCGTCCCGCCGAACGCGGACTTCGGCTTCGCGCTGTTTTCCGACGTTGCGACGATGCTGCGCGAGACCGAACCGGACATCGTTGCGGTCCTCACACCTCCCGCGACGCATTTCGAGCTGACGCGCGCTTCGCTGCAGGCGGGGGCGCATGTCCTGTGCGAAAAGCCGTTCATGCCCACGATGGCGGAAGCGGACGCCATCGTCGCCCTCGCGCGCGAGCGCTCCCGTCACGTCGTGGTCAACCAGCAGTTCCGCTACATGAACATCCACCGCCGGGCGCGCGAGTTGATCGGAACGGCGGAGTTCGGGCAATTGCAGTTTGCGAGCATCGGTCAGACGTTCTTCGTCTCGCCCGCGACGGAGACGGGATGGCGCGGCGCCGAGGCGCGCCGCACCGGCCAGGAATTCGGCATCCACGCGCTGGATCTCTGCCGCTATTTTTTTGGCGAGGATCCTGTCACGCTGCGTTGCCGGATGCCGCGCGGAAGCCACCCGACCGGCCCCGACTACCTGAATCTGATGGAACTGGAATTCAGCGGCGACCGCGTCGCTTCGGTCGTGCTCGATCGGCTCTGCCGGGGCCATCACCGCTATCTCGACATCCGCCTCGACGGCACTGCCGGGTGCATCGAGACGCACATCGGAGGCAATCTGGAGTTCGGCTTCGGCGTTCGCGGCGGCACGCGCCGGCCGTTCCTCAACGTCGACGCGACGCTCGGCGGACGGGCGGACCTGTGGCATGGCGAGCGTTCGCTGCGGATCGCGTCCGATCCCATCGATCTCATGGCGCACGCCACGAGGGGCCTCGTGCGTGCGTTCCTGGATGCGCTGGACAGTGGCGCGATGCCGCCCTGCAACGCCGACGACAATCGGCGGTCTCTTGCGCTCATGCTCGCGGCCTACCGATCGCACGATTCGGGCGGGCCGGTGACGCTCCGCTACGAGTGACTCTCGGATCCGTCGACCTTGGCCATCAGCATCTGCGTCGCGGCAAAAGGCCCCTGCGATCCGGTCCGGTTCCTGGACGCGCTCCTCGCACAGGGTTTCGTCATCGACGGAACGCACGAGCTGCACATCGCCCACGACGCCGACCTGCCTGCGGCGGAAACGCTCCGGTCCGCGGGCGCCGTCCTGCACCGGCGCCCGGAAGGCACGTCGATTCTGCGGCTGTGGGGTTGGGCGATCGCCGGATCGAGCCAGTCCATGGTGGCGATCCTCGATGTCGACTGCCCGCCGGCCGCGGGGTGGTGGCAGGCCGTGCAACGCGAGCTCCGCGCGGGCGACCGCATTTTCACCGGGCCGGTCCTTCCCGGATGGTGCCCCGGGCAGCGCGAGATGGCCGGCTATCTCGTCGACTATGCGCAATTCCACGCGCCGCCGGATCCGCTGGTCCGCGAAGTTCCCGGCATAAACTTCATGTGCGACCGGGCGCTGCTCGACCCCGCCGCGGCGCTGGTCGACCGCGGTCTCTTCAAGACGTTCACGCTGTGGCGATTGGAGCGCGAACAGCGCATTGTCCCGGCTCGGCACGGCGACGTACAGGTCACTTATCGCCGGCGGTTGTCTCCCGGCCCGTTTCTGCGCCGGCGGTACCGCCATGGCCGCTGTTTTGCGGGGCGGCGCTTCGAGCAGCCGGGGCAGCCCGGCCGTGTAGCCTGCCTCCTCTTCTCGCCGCTATTGCCGCTGGTCAAATGCTGGCGGATCTGGCGTGCCGCCCGCCGGCATGCCAATCTCCGCACCGCCTTCTGGCGGCAGCTGCATTGGATCGCGCTTTCCGAAATGGCGTGGTCCTGGGGAGAGTTCGTCGGGTACGGGTTCGGTGTCGGGCGCGCCTGCGCCGAACTCGATTAGACGTGCCGTGAACGTCGCCATCGACCCAGCCGGCGCTGCCGCAAACGGCGCGATGAAAACTGCAGAGACGGACGATTCGTCGCGGATCATATGTTCGGTGCTCGTGGGACGGGTCAGCACGCGCGAAGGGGCGCGCATTTTCGAGTTGCTGGAGGCAATGCGCCGCCAGCAGCCGGGTTGCGCGCACGAAATCATCGTCGCGGACCGCCTGAACAACAGCGTGAGCGCGCGCATTGCGGCCGATTTCCCGGAAGTCACGCTGATCGCTTGCCCGAGCGAGACCACGCTGCCGGCACTGCGGTCCGCGGCGTTGGCGAGGGCGCGGGGAATTTACGTGGCCGTCACCGAAGACCATTGCGTGCCGGCGGACGACTGGATCGCGGAAATTGTCGCAACCCTCCGCCATGCAGCGGCTGATGTCGCAGCGGTCGGGGGCTCGGTCGTCAACGGTTTGCCCGGGCGCTGGCTCGATCGTGCGACGTTCCTTTGCGAATACGGAAAATATGCGCCGCCGGTCGTCGACGGCCCCTCCGACGACCTGCCAGGGATGAACGTCGCGTATGTGCGGGCGCACCTCGCCGCATTGGATCCCGGCCTGCTGCGGCTCGGTTTCTGGGAGGCCGGCGCGCATGCCGCGCTTCGCCAACGCGGCCTGTCGTTTGTGTCCTCCGGCCGTATCCGCGTGACGCACACGAAGCGGATCGGTTTCCTGGAATTCGTCCAGCAGCGGTTCTGGTATTCAAGGCACTTCGCCGGAAACCGCTTCGCGTCGAAGTCTGTTGCGAGACGCGCCGTCGCGCTGGCGTTGACTCCTGCGCTGCCTCTGGTTCTGCTCTGGCGGTTTCATCGCGCGGCGCTGCGCCGTCCTGCGTACGCCCGCGAATTCTGTGCCGCGCTGCCCCTGCTGGTCGTCTTTACGCTGGTATGGGCGATCGGCGAAATCGCGGGCTACGCGTTCGGGCCGGGCGACTCGCTGCGCAAGCTCGAATGACTTCGAGCCGGCGTTGAAGTCGGTTGGCCACAGTCGTGCGCTGTGCTAGGCTTCGCTCGCCAAAAGAGACGGGAGGAGTTCCATGAGCCCGCGCCGGGGCGGGCGCGAACCGCGCATTCGCAACGATTCGCGAGCTTGCCCCGTGCTTCTGCCGAAATCCGGTTCGCGCGACCCGCAATGATGCCGCAATCTTGAATGCCCTCGCCGACGGATCGAGCGCCGACGCATCGCCGTGGGTGGTCCGGGCCATAATCTGCCTGGCCGGAGCCTATGCGCTGGTGCTGGTTGCGCTTGCGCTTGCGCATTCCAATGGAAACTGGTTTGGCACGCCGGCCTCTGTCACCATGGCCGGAGCGCGCTTCGACGTCGTTCGCGGACGCGGTCATCGTGAAGGCAATGCGCTCGTGCTGGAGTCGACGGACGCTTCGCGTGTCGCCATCATTTCTTCGCATGGCATGGAGTTTGCCGCCGCTGACTTCCCGCGCGTCGAATGGGCCGTGGAATCCGCGGAATTGGTTCCGCCGACGCTGACCTTTCTATGGCGCACGCGGGAAAGTCCGGGCCGGACGTTTTTCAAGCCCCTCGCATGGGCCGAAGGCAGCACTCGTCGCGTAGTCCCATTGAGGCTTGCCGACACCGAGGGCTGGAATGGGACCATCGTAGGCATCGCGCTGGTCGTCCGCGGACCGTTGGCGCTGCCCTTGACAATCGGCGCGGCCACCGTGCCCGGCGTGTCGTCGCTCACGGCGGCCAGAGAGGTCCTGGGCCAATGGACACGCCGCTTCGCCGTCGAGGGCGGTTCGATCGCCTTTCCCTTCGACAAGGAGCGCGACGACCATCTTTCGCTGTTGCTGGCGACGGTCGTGGCGCAAGGGCTGGCCATTGCCGCTTGCCTGATCGTCGCGCGTCGCCGTCGGA
Source organism: Betaproteobacteria bacterium (assembly GCA_031360485.1). GTDB lineage: Bacteria > Pseudomonadota > Gammaproteobacteria > Burkholderiales > Casimicrobiaceae > CAIWHR01. Next base: position 4,795 of record JANMBN010000192.1, read on the forward strand.
ATCGTGTCGATCCGCGGGCCATTTGGGCCATTCTCATCGCCGGCTGGCTCGTCCTCGACGTGCGCTGGCAGATCAACCTGGGGCGCCAGCTCGTGAATACCGCAGCACGATTCGCCGGCAAGACCGGTGATGCAAGGCACCTGGCCAGCGACGACGGCCAGCTGTTCGCGCTGATGCAGCGGGTGAATCGAGCCTTGCCCGCGCCTTCCGCGAGAATCTTCCTGTTCGCGGACGCGGACACCTTACGCACCCGCAGCGCGTTCTTTCTGTATCCGCATAACGTGTACTACGGCACTTCCCGAACCGGCCGCATACCTGATCCCGAGGCGCCGGTCCGCGGCGATTTCGTGTTGCTTTTCCCGACGAGCGGAATGGGCTACGACCGCGAGAAACGCCTGCTGACGTGGCCCGACGGCCGAAGTCGGAGCGCTGACGAGCTGCTGAACAGCGTCGAGGGTGCGTTCTTGTTGGAGGTGAAATGATCGACGAGACGCCCGCGGCGGAGCGTCCACGGCCCATATGCGAGCCGTGATCGGCCTGGCGTTGAGCGTCGCGCTCCCTTGGGTTGCCGGGTCGCTCACGGTGCGCGCGCTTGCACGCGACGGTGAACGGCCGGGCTGGCTCGCCAGCGCCGGCCATGGCTACCTGATCGGGGCGTTTGCGACCACGCTGGTGATGAGGCTGCTCGATGCGGCAGGCGTTCGTTGGACGCTCTCCTGGATCGCGCTGCCGGTCCTGGCGCTGGCGATCGCCGGTTATGCGCTGGCGCGCTCGTCTCCCTCGCCGCGTGCCCGATGGTCACAGTGCCGGCGCTCGTTCGTCCTGCTTCCTGCGTGGATGCGCGGCGTATTCTGGGTGTGCTTCGCGCTGATCGCCGTCCGCATGATCGGTCTGGGCCTGGAGATCCTCTGGCGGCCTTTATTGCCCTGGGATGCGTGGGCACATTGGGCCACCAAGACCCGGGTCTGGTTCGAATACGGTCGCATGGTGCCGTTCGTGTCGCCCACCGAGTGGCTGCGCCCGGGCAACGCGATGAATTTCATGGACTACCATTCGAGCTACCCGGGAACGATGCCGCTGCTGCAAGTGTGGACTAATATCTGTCTTGGCGGCTGGGACGAATCGCTGATGAATGCGCCCTGGCTCGCCGTGGCGATCTCGCTGGCGCTCGCATTCTTTGCCCAACTGCGCCGCGCGGGTGTCGACATCGCGCGGTCGATAGTGTCGACGTATGCTCTGGCGTCGCTTCCGTTCCTGGATCTGCATGTTGCGCTGGCGGGTGTCGCCGACCTGTTCATTGCAGCCGCCTACGGGTTGGCGGCGATCGCGCTCTGGCAGTGGTCGCTGACCCGCAGGCGCGCCGATCTGGCGCTCGCGTTCGCCATGGCGGCCGTCTGCACCGCGATCAAGCTCGAGGGCGTGCTGTGGGCGCTCACGCTGCTGCCGGGGGCGATCGTTGCCCTCGATCGCCGGGTCGGGCTCGCGCTCACCGCGCTGATCGGCGTGGCGGCGATCGCGTATCTCGCCTTCGGCCCGGAGCAGCTCATGTTGTTCGATTATGTGCTTCGAACCCGGGCCGAGAACGTCTCGCTGCCGCTCGCCCAGCATATGTTCGTGATGGACAACTGGCATCTGCTCTGGTACGCGGCGATTGCCGTGATCGGCTGGCGGTGGCGCCGCCTTCTGCGGAAAGATTTCGCACCGATGACCGTGACGATGCTCGGCGCGTGCGCCTTCGTCACGGTGGTATTCTTTTTTAGCGGGGCCTCCGGCGGGATCGACGATGAAAGTCTCGTCAATCGGCTCCTGCTGCACATGGTTCCGGCCCTGGCGTTCTACCTTACCTTGCTGGTGCTGAAGCCGTCGGCCGGCGCGGCGGAACCGGAGGCGTCGCGCGCATCGACGGAACGCGCGTTGGCGTGACTCGGCTCATCCTGCCGGCGGCGCGTGCGCCGGTATCAGCGTGAACCCGAAGACCGGCGCAGGGCGCGGCGCGTCGATGACCAGCGGCACTCCAGCCAGGTCCAGGCAAATGCGCCCGCACCGTACAGATAGTACAACTGGTGGAAGAGCAGGCCGTTGACGGCGAACCAGGAGCCCCGCCGGCGGTAGAAGAGCGTCAGCAGTGCGGCGTTGGCCGCCGCCGCGGCGAGCAGAATCGCGACCGGGAGCCAACGCCAGACAAGTCCGGCGGCGGCGAACGGGATGCTCGCCACGAGACCGATCGCCAGCAGCGCGCGCCATCTCTCCGCGCGGCCGACATTGAGGGTGTCGGGCAATCCCGAGCGCGCATGAATCAGGCGGGACCAGGGCAGCGCGCGGCGGAAGATTTCGGTGTGCACAAGGTTGACGAAACGCCATTCCTTGAGGTGCGTTCCCTGGAGCGCCGGGTCGAGCACGATGGAGAGGCCGCGCTGGCGCAGGCGGAATCCCAGCTCGATGTCCTCGATGGACGGGTGCGGGTAACGGGCGACGTCGAATCCGCCCGCCTCGAGAAAGACGTCGCGGCGGATTGCCCCGCAGCCGGCCCAAAACGTTTCGGCCTCGCCGCCGTCGTCGCGGTGGTAGTGGTGGTGAACGAGGTTCTTGTACTGCGAAAGGAAATTGGGCGCCGGCGGGCGGTCGTCGTAGGCGCCGAATACCGCCGCGGCGCCCGTCCGCCGGAAAGCCTCGCGCAACGCCCGGCACGCGTCCGCGTGGACGACCACGTCGGCATCGACGAACCAGAGCACCGCGCCGACCGCCACCGGGGCGGCGATGTTGCGGGCGCCGCCCGGGCCCAGCCTGCCACCCGAGTGGAGTACCCGCGCGCCCAAACTGGCCGCGATTTCGACCGTCGTGTCCGTCGAGCTGTCGTCGACGACGATGATCTCCTCGATTTCGCCATCGCGTCGCATCGCGAGCAACGGAGCGAGGCTCTGCCGAATCGTGGCCGCGCCATTGTAGGCCGGCATGATCACGCTGACCTTCCACTCGCGCTCCGGCGCGGTCGCCGGCGGGGGACGGTCTGCCGTCATGCCGATTTCTTCCGCCGCAATGCGTCGAGATAGCCGAGACTCTCGCCCCATCCCCATCCGCAAAGAAAGAAGACGAGCCAGCCGAACGCCGGCGCAAGGTGGGCAGCGCAGGCCGGATTACCCATGGCGTTGCGCACGATCTTGCGCAGGAACAGCCAAGGGAGAACGGGGGCCGCGATCAACAGGCCGACCTGCCCGGGCCATCCGAGCCCGGCGGCGCGATCGCGGCCGAACCTGCGGCCATGCGCAATGCGCTGGCCGAAGAACGCGAGCGCGCCGTATCGGTTCCGGTGCGTCACCGCAATCGATGGCTCCAGCCGCAATCGGTAGCCCTGAGCGCGGAAACGGGCGTGGAACGCGGGCTCCCAGAAGCCGTCCTGCAACAGGTCCTGCTGCTGCGCGATCAGCGCCCGCCGGTAGATCGCGTTATCCGCTGCGACGTCGCTGACGAAGCGCGACGTCTGCGGTAACGCGTACGGCGCGTAGCGGAGCAGAAAGACCGCCCAGTCCGCGGCACGCGCCAGGGGGTCGTTGGCGAATGCGCCCCCGACCGCAGCGGCAGGATCCGCGGTGCTTTCCTGCAGTCTTGCGACCCAATCGGGCGCGGGCACGCAATGCGCCGTCGTTGTCGCGACCCAGGCGCCGGCCGCCGCGGCTATCCCGTCACGCCAAAGCTCGGGTATCAGTGCGTCGTCGCCCGCAAACAGATCGACGATGTTGATGGCGCCATCGCATTGGCGGCACGCGGCCTCGGCGGACCGGGCGTGAGCGAAAATGAACTCCACGTGCGGATGGTTCCGGGTCTGCAGCGCTTCCCGGATCGCCGGCAGGTTGGCCTCCGCATGCTGCACGGCGATCACGATCGAGAGGAGCGGTTCCCCGCTCACTCGGTGCGCCGGAGGATTCGCAGCAGCCGGCGCCACTGGATATAGCGTCTCGCGAACGGCCCCGCGAGATCGCGGAAGACGAGCGGCGAGCGCAGATAGTGCGCATCGAGACGCGGCAATCGCGCCGCGACATCGCGAGCGGACAATGCGCGCAACTGGGTCGTAAAGGCCGCCGCGTAGCGCGCGCCGATGCGCGAGGCGACCCGCGCATCGTGATAGCCGAATGGGTACGCGAAATAACGGGGCCGCCTGCCGACGCGACGCCCTATCAGCTCGTCGGCGGCGGCGCATTCGGCCTCGATCGCGGCGTCGCCTAACGTCCGCAGATCCGGATGTCCGCGCGTATGGGATTCAATCGCGACGCCCGCTTCGTGCAATCGCCCGACCATGTCCCACGTCAAAGCCTCATCGCGCCGCGCGGGCGTCGTCGCGTCGCCGTCGAGCCAGCCGGTGCTGAGGAACAGGTGCGCGGGAAAGCCGTGGCGAACGAGCATCGGCAGGGCGACCTCGTGCACGGATTTGTAGCCATCGTCGAACGTCAATGCCAGGCCCCGCGTCGTGGCGGGGTCGAGCAGCGTGGCGAGGTCGACGACGGGAATGTCGCCATCCGCAAGTGTCTCCAGCAGGGCGCGGAAGCGATGCGGCGGATAGGACAGCGCGCCAGCGCGATCGTCGATGCGGTGGAAGGTCAGCACGGCGCGCATGATCAGGGGTGCCCGATGGGCGTGGTCGCAAGCAGGGATTCGACGCGGGCGAGGTAGGCGGCCACGTGCACCCGCTCGGTGTACTTTTGTTCATAGACCTGCCGGCCCCGTCGGCCCAGCGCGCGGGCGAGCTCGGGGTCCCGGGCCAGCGCGTGGATCGCCGCAAGGAGCTCGTCGTCGTCTTCGCAGACGATTCCTGCGGCGGACGCGCGCACGAGCTCGCCACAGCCCCCGGCGTTCCTCGCCACGACCGGCGTGGAATTCGCGAAGGATTCGAGGGCGACCAACGACAGCGATTCCGGCGCGAGCGAGGGAATCACCGTCGCGGTGGCTTCCCCATACAGCGTGGACAGTTGCGCCGCGTCCACCTGCCCCAGGAACCGGATATTGCCGGCGTCATCGCACTCCGCCCGCATCCGTTGCCGTAGGTCCCCATCCCCGGCGATCCACAGATCGTAATCGGGCAAGGCCCTGAACATCTCGACGAGCTGACGGACGCCTTTGGAGGCCGTGAGCCGCCCGGCAAACAGAAAGCGCGGGCGCTCGGGAGGCTCTGGTTTGGCCGATCGTTGTCCCATCCGGGAAAACAGGGGCAGGACTTCGATCGGGCGAGTGATTCCGGCCGCCTTGTGCCGGGCCGCCGTGAATTCGCTGGGAGCGAGCAGGAGGTCGACGTGCTCGAGTTCCCGTTCGATCAGATTGCCGAGGCGCCAGAACTGCGGCGGAATTCCGGATCGGATCGAGCACGTCCAGCAGGTCGGGCGGTCACAGGCCTTTTCGCGGTTCTTCCACAGAATATGCGTCGGACAGATGAGCCAATGCTCGTGCAGCGTCATCAGTTTGACGCGGGCGTGTCCCAGTTCCAGCACGCCCGGGCCACCGACCAGCGAGATGTTGTGGAAGTGAATGACATCGTAACCGCGATCGAGCACGGCTTGAAGCGCCTTCCTCTTGAGGCCCGGGTGCCCGGTCTGCTGGGTGATCAACGGGGACAGCAATCCCAACGGGTGGCGCAGGCGATGCACGACGATCCCGTCCTCTTCGGCGCGCGGCATGGCGGGGGATTGTCCGCCGACGACCTTGAACGCGTCCTCGCAATGCACGACGTCGACCGTGTGGCCTTCGCGCACGAGCGCGCGGGCCAGCGCTTGCACGTAGATGGCGTCGCCGCCCATGTGGAAGGGCGGGTAGAAAGTCGTCACCATGCAGAATCGCATCACCGCTTGGCTGCCTTTTCGATGCTCTGCAACGTCAAGGCGGCGGCGCGCGCCCATGTAAACCCGGCGGCGCGAACGAGCGCACGCTCGCGCAAGGCCACGCGCAGCGCCGCATCGGACGCAACGCGAACGATGGCCGCGGCGATGGTTTCCGGCGCGTCGGGTTGGAACTGCAGCCCCGCGTCGCCGACGATTTCGGGCACGGCGCCTTGCGCGCTCGACAGCACGGGGGTGCCACACGCGAGTGCCTCGATCGCCGGCAGCCCGAAGCCTTCCGAGAACGCCGGCATGATGACCGCAAGCGCGGACGGATACAACGCTGCCAGAATGGCGTCCGATACATAGCCGGGGAAAAGAACGCGCATGCGCAGCGCGGCGTCCTCGGCCACGAAGTGCCGCACTTCATCGACGCAGGAGTGAAAGCCGCCGCCCGCCGGATCGCCGGCGACGACGAAATGCAGGTCGGAAAGGTCTCCCCTCGACAGGGCAAGCCGCAACCCGCGCAGGAACCCGATCAGGTTCTTGTGCGGGGCGATGCCGCCGACGTAAAGGAGAAATCGCGCGTCGCGCGGCAATCCCACCGTCTGCAGCGCTTGCCGTACCGCGCCGGCGTCGCGGTTCGGCCCGAAATCCCCGGCGGCGGCTTCGGTCGTCACGTCGATTCGCGCGGGTGCGACGTGGAGATATCGCACGATGTCGCGCTTGGCCGATGCGGATACCGTGAGAACCCGCGTCGACTGCCACAGCGCCAGGCGGACCTTTGCTTGCCACAACCGCCGCGCGCGCCGGTCCGGAAACACAAGCTCGGGCAAGGCTTCCGCAATCGCGTCGTGCACCGTGACGACGGACCGCCGCCCGGGCAGCAAGGGAAACCAGGAGTAGACCGCCGGAAAGAAGAACACATCCAGCGGCTGCGCGGCCGTGGCCCGGGTGAACGCAGCGATGTCGGACAGACTGCGCTTGCCCGACGCGATCGCCGCCTCGGTGACTCTTCTCCGCGATCGGACGCGGATGACGGTTGCTCCCGCGGCGACCAGTTCCGGCGGCGGCTCGTGATCGACGAACACCGTGAATCGGTGACTGTCCGGAGCCGCCAGCATGGCGCGCAGCAATTCGCGCGTGAAGCGGCCGAACCCCCGCTGATTCCACCAGCACGAGCCATCGATCCCGATTTTCAACCGTTCCAGTCCTCAACGCTGCCGCCGACGCCGGCGATGGTACCGACGGCCTCACCCGCCGCCCACGCGGTCTCCATCCAGCATACCAAGGCGCCGACTCCGATCCAGGCCCGGACCGGAATCGCAACGGTCATCCGTCTGAGGCTGCGGCCGGACAAGACGAGCGGCAACAGCAGCGCCTTGACGAGGTAGAGTCCACGGCGCGCCACCGACTCGCCGGCCGCCTGGTTGCCGCCGTACAGCCGCCCGTGGCGATAGCGATCGATCCAGCGGGTGCCATGGCTGCCGCACGGACGGTAATCGACCGCCATGGCCAGGTCAAACGCGAGCAAGTAACCCGCCGCGCGCAGTCGGGCATTGACCACGGTTTCGATCAGCGCGTCGCGCGACTCCGTCACCGCGAGGAGGGCGGTCCTGCGGTACGCGATGTTGTTGCCCGGCAAGCGGTCGACCGTGCAGGATCGCGCGGCATCGTCGCCACGTCCATGTGCCGACGCCTGCATCAGTGACGGATGGTAGCGCCCGAATTCGCAGCATCCGAGCGCCTGCTGGCGGTGCCCGATGTCGTCGGCGATTCTCACCGGGCCGCCGACCGCGGCCACGGTATCCGACGCGAACGCCGACCGCATGGCGGCGAACCAATGCGGACCGGGAACGGAACTGTCCTCGAGCAACGCAACGAGCTCGGTTCCAGCCGCTTCGACTCCCCGCATTCGCCGCACCGGAACCGAGCTTCCGTCGTCGTCGACGAAACGAATCGAAGGGAAACGCCGCTGCCAGGCTGCGGCGGGCTCCATGCCATGGCCCAGCATCACGAGACAGGGCGCGCCTTGCGCGAGCAATGCATTCAGGCATTCCTCCAGGCTCGTGGCGCCGTTCAGCGCGATGACGACGGCGGTGCATGCCTGCAAGCGCATCCTCCCAGGGGGCGGTCGGTGAGCCACAGCCTCGAGTCTGCCGAATTTCGCAACGCGTGACCCTTAATTTCGGTCCGCCGGCAGCGAGACCGCCGGGGTTGCGCGATGGTTTCCGACACGATCGCACCACTCCGCGACGGTCTCGATCAAAGCCCGCGAAAAGGGCGGCGGAGCCTTCAGTCTCGCGGCAGCGTAAAACGCCGCAATCAATGCGGTGAGGCCGGGATACGCCGTTTCGCGCGCCAGTGCCCGCCTCAGCAGATTTCGCGTGGCCGCCATCGACAGCGCGATGCCGCTTTCCAGAGGCAGCAAGATCTTTCCCGTTCTTCCGCCGCGCACTCGCTGCACAGCGCCGTAGCCGTGGAAGAAATCGAGGTGAAGGGAACCGTTGGCACAAAGCACGCGCGCCTCGCACCGTGCAGGCCGCGCGTGCGTGCTGACACAGACCGACGCTTCCATCGCGCCGATGCGCCCGTACGCAAACAGTTCGCCCTCGGTGCGGCCGGCCACGGTCCACCGGGAATGATCGACGACGTCTGTTCCCGCCAGCACGCACAGAACCGAGATCGGATGCGGCAGGATTTCCAGGACCAGCTGCTCGTCGGCCGCGCGGCCAAGGCGCTCGGCGCCCGCAGAGCAAATCGTCAGATCGGTACGCAGCGGCGGGCCGTGTGCCTGCAGCCATTCCCGCGCGCTCCGGAATCCGTCCTGAAAGGGAAATTGGAAGACGGGACAGAGGATCTTTCCCGCCGCATCGGCGATATCCAGAAGGCGGCGTGTTTGTTCCGCGCTGGCGGCAAGCGGCTTTTCGACCATGACGTGCACGCGTTGCTCGAGCGCGGCACCGACCAGTTCCACGTGCGTCTCCGAGGGCGTGCAGATATGGGCGACGTCTGGCGCGGCAGCACGATACATCGCTGCCGCATCGGCGAACACGCCCGCCGCCGGGAAGCCGGCACGAAGCCGATCCGCGGCCGCCGCATCCCGATCGACGACGGCGACGACCTTGGCGCCGTTGCGTGTGGCATAGCACGCGTGCCAGCGTCCCATCAGCCCGGCCCCGATGATCGCGACGCGCAACGGCCGGTTGGCAGGATTCGCGGTCATTCTGCCGGGGTCGCCGGAGCGAGAAGCGGCCGAGGGGCGGGGTCGACGCGAGGCATGGGTCGGCCACGGCGGCCAGCGCACGATCCCGCGTCGAAGCCGGAATGCGGCCCGCTCACGCGCGTCGCTGCCGGGCGCCGGCGACGCGGTTGTAGACGAACGCAAACAACTGGCAGACGAGGTAGAGCACCACAAAAAGCTCGGCGGCGCCGACGATGCTGCCGGGCAGGTCCACCGAGTAGCCGGGCAGGATCTCCGACAGCAGGCGGGCATGGACGCTATGCGCCGCCGTGCCGCGAATCACCAGCCAGTTCGTCGTACCGATCAATCCCAGTGCGCCCATCGCGCCAATGGCGAGACCCAGCGAGAGCCCGTGCAGGCGCAGGACGGCCTCCGGGAAATCCCCGTCGCCGCGTTCGAACGCAACGAGCTCGTCGATCCGCGTCATCGCTCTCCGTGTGGTGATCCGGTATGCGCCCGCGCCGAGCAGGCCGCCACCGACGAATCCCCAGAACAGGCCCGCGAGTGCGCCCTCCCAACCGGGCCCGTAGCCCGGGACGAAGACCCCGATCAGCGTGACGGCGAGACCCATGTACCTTCCCGAAGCGAGTCCGGCAACCATGGCCAGCGCACACAGCAGCAGCCCGGTCATCAGGCCGAGGATCGCGCCGAAGATCCACGTGTTGAGGCGCACCGTGGCCGAAACCAGTTGCGCGTCGGTTGCCGCCTCGCCTTCCGCAGGGGCATTCATTTGCGCACGCGACAGGGAGGGATCGCAGCAGGCATCTTGGAGCAGTCGGAGGTTCAGTCGATGGAATAGGACGACAGGTTGGCGCGCACGCGAATCACGCCGAGCAGCAGCGAATGCGCGGCGTTCCACAGCGCGGCAAGGACAAGCCCGCATACTCCGCCGACGACGCCGGCATAAGCGGCGCCCGCCAGCGCACCGATGACGCTGACCGAATACCCGGGGAAATAGGCGGCCAGTTGCGCGAGATGCGGGCCGACGGGAATGCCGGGAGGCGCGCCTTTCCACACGATGGCCACCGTCAGCGAAAACAGCATCAACGCGCACGCCGCGGCGTTGGCCGTCGCGAACGCGCGCACGTCAATTCTTGCGAACGCCCACGCGAGGATGATCCGGCGCCTTTGTTCGGAAGTCGTGTTCATGCGTTGCCTCGGGCTCCAGATGCAGATTTTAGACCCATTGAATCAGTCGCGCCGTTCCCGCCCGTCGAAGATCATCGAAACCGGACGGTGCGCCGTCGTCGCCCAAGCGTGCGCCGCGGCGACTCGCTCCGGCGGCGCAGCCGGCCGGCCCTCGTCTGCTCCGCTGCCGCCTTCCGGGCACGGTTCGAACGTCCGCAATCTACTTCAACGCCTGCGCCCTCGCATCGAGCTCGACCCACCGCTCGAGCTTGGCGGCAAGAACATGCTCGATCTCCTCGGCGCGCGTGCGATCGTTCCGGATCGTTTCGGCACCCTGCTTGTAGTAGTCCGGCGAGGCCATACGCGCGGTCAGCGCGTGCTGCTCGCGCTCCAGCCCCTCCAGTTCGGCGGGTAACCCGGTCAATTCGCGCTGCTCCCTGAAGGAGAGCTTTGGGCGCACGGCGGCGTTGCCGCGCGCCCCGGGTTCATCGACACGCGTCGATTGCGCGCGCGCCGACGATCCCGCGAGGCCCGGAGCCGGTGTCGCGGCGGGGCCCCGGCCGGTATCCGCCCGCGGCCGCTGCATTACCCAGTCGCTGTAGCCGCCGACGTACTCTTTCCAGCGCCCTTCATTTCCGTCCACGGATTCGGCGACCAGCGTCTGCGTCACGACGTTGTCGAGAAACGCGCGATCGTGGCTGACGAGGAGCAGCGTGCCCGGATAGGCCTGCAGCGTCGCCTCGAGCAGCTCGAGCGATTCGATGTCGAGATCATTGGTCGGCTCGTCCAGCACCAGCAGGTTGGCCGGCAGCGCAAACAGGCGCGCAAGCAGCAGGCGATTGCGCTCCCCGCCGGAGAGCGCCGAAACCGGCACGTGGGCGCGCTCGGGCGGAAACAGGAAGTCGCCGAGGTAGGACAGGACGTGCTTGCGCCCGCCGGCGGTCTCCACCCAATCGGAGCCGGGGCTGATCGTTTCGGCCAGCGTGCGCCCCGGGTCGAGCTGCTCGCGCATCTGGTCGAAGTACGCGACCTGCAACTTGGTGCCGAGCTTGACGGTCCCCTCGTCCGGGGGCAGCACGCCGAGGATCAGCTTCAACAACGTCGACTTGCCCGCCCCGTTGGGGCCGATCAACCCCAGCCGGTCGCCGCGCATGATGCGCAGGTCGAGATCCCGCACCAGCGTGCGCTCGCCATAGCGCTTGGTCACATGCGTGAGCTCGGCGACGAGCCGCCCCGAGCGTGTGCCGCCATCGAGCGCGAGCTTGACGTTGCCCAGGCGCTCGCGCCGTTCGGCGCGTTCGCGCCGCAGCGCTTCCAACCGGCGGACGCGTCCCTCATCGCGCGTGCGGCGCGCCTGCACGCCCTTGCGAATCCACGTCTCTTCCTGCGCCCAGAACTGGTCGAACTTGCGGTGCGCCACGGCCTCGGCGGCGAGCTCGTCGCCCTT